>NZ_LECT01000015.1 GCF_001027925.1 Rhodopirellula islandica
CCGCAAACGGCCCAAAGACGCGCAATTCGAAAAGCGAAAGAAACCACCGTCAAAACTGAAAGACTCGGATCTAAAGTAAGTGCCATTCGGCTTCCGCCCCGAGCTACGAAAGCCAGCCCGTCATCGCCAGCACCGCCCGGATTTTGCAATTTAAAATTTACAATTTCACTTTTTCAATTCATCCCCATCTAGTCGCCCGCCGCCTGTCGCCGCTCCGCGGCTTGCCGAGCAAGGGTGTCGCGATCGAGACCTCGGGTTAAAAACCCGAGGCTGACAACCGTCACCGCTCCGCGGTTGTTGGATCCCCCGACGCGCAAAACCAGTCGCGGAGCGACGGCAGTTGTTTGTTGCCCTTCCCGAACGCTCCCCCGGTTCGCGTCCCCGCACGATGGCCTTCCAGCCCCGTCGACATGCAAACCGCGGCGAAAAGTAGGCCGGCATCAAGGACGAAAAGGCTGCCGGAGCGACGCAATCTCAGACATGCATTCTGGTGTTCGCATGGAATCAACTGCTCCTGCTTTCGTCCGCAGATCCGGCAATTCGATGTGTTTGCTTGATCCAGCCGACGAAAAAACGCAACTTAAGAACACGTCCGCGAGGCAAATCAGCAAGGCCCGCGAGGCACTAGCTCAACCAGCCCTTGCGGTACAAGTAGTACAGCAGGCTCAATGCCAGAACCATCATCACTGAAAGAGCGAACGGGTAGCCAAAGCTCCATTCCAGTTCGGGCATGTTCAGCGGTGACGCCTTCTGATCGAAGTTCATCCCGTAGATCCCCGCCACAAAACTCATCGGGATGAACAACGTCGCGATGATCGTGAGCACTTTGATCACGTCATTGTTCTTTTGCCCCAGCAACGCGAAATACAATTCGCGAAGTTCGCCACACGTTTCGCGGTCCGTGTCCGCCGCTTCCATCAATTGCCCGATGTGGTCCTGGCAATCGCGAAGATACAACCGTGTGTCGTTGGCCAAGATGCCTTCGCCTTCTCGCAACAACAATCGCAGCGCGTCCCGGTGTTGCTGGACCGTCTTTCGGATCGCCAATAGGTCGGCGCGAATGTGGTGCAAATGCATCGGCAAGTTGTCATTGTCATTGTCCTGCAACAACTCCGCCATGTCAGACAGATGACGCTCGTAACGATCGATGATCGGGAAATAACCGTCGATGATTGCGTCAATGATCGCGTAAACCAAGTAGTCCGCCCCACGCTCGCGAATGCGCCCCATCGCACGCGAGATTCGCTCCCGGACGGGATCCAAGCAATCGCCCACGTGTTCCTGAATCGTGATCACGGTTCTGCCCACCAAGAACACGCTGACTTGTTCGGTTTGGAACCCGTCCTCGCCAACGGGCATGCGAGCGATGAAAAACAACGTTTCGCCATATCGCTCCATCTTGGCGTGCTGGTCCATCTGAACGACGTCTTCCAACGCCAGCGGGTGCAGCCCAAACCTCCGACCGAGCGCGCGGAGCACCTCCATGTCGCGGATGCCGTGCAAATCAATCCAAGTCACAACGTCCGGATTGGCCGGATCGTCACTCTCGATCGAATCAACAACCTCATTCAAATGCGTCCGACCGTCGTACTGAATCACTCGAATGTGACTGGGAACGGTGTCCTTCTTTTTCGACGACACATCGCTCGACAAATCGCCGGGGACGTTTCCGACCTTGGAACGTGACCGAGCCCAACGCGGCCGATGCACCCGAAGACGCATTGGCAACTTGCCAGGCAACGCCCCCATCGCAAGCAAAAAATCGCGTTTACGCGGCGTTGATTTGTCCGTCTTCGCTGACATCTTCGAACCGAATCGAGACTTGTTTGCTGACCCCGGACTCTTGCATCGTGACACCGTACAACGTTGTCGCCGCGGTCATGGTTTTCTTGCTGTGTGTGACGACGATGAACTTGGACTGATCCAAGAACTCCGTCAACACGGTCACGAAACGGCCAATGTTGGCTTCGTCAAACGGCGCGTCCACTTCGTCCAGCACACAGAACGGGCTGGGACGATACTGGAAAATCGACATCAACAACGCGACGGCGGTCAACGCTTTTTCACCACCGGACAGCAACGAGTTGCTGAAACTCGGCTTCCCAGGAGGCGTGGCAACAATCTCCACACCAGCTTCCAACGGGTCGTCGGACTCTTCCAAGATGAGATCGGCGTGACCACCGCCAAACGATTTCCGATACAGCTTTTGAAAGTTGATTCGAATGGCTTCCAGCGTGTCCAAGAACAACCGCCGTGAATCCGCGTTGATACGAGCGATCACGCGCTGCAACGAGTCTTTCGCGGCGGTCAGGTCTTGATACTGACCATGCAGTTCGTCGTAGCGAACTTGCAACTCATTGAGTTCTTCCAACGCTTCCATGTTGACTGAGCCAACGTTCTGAACCTGACCTCGCAGACGACTGATTTCGTCATCGACCGAGGACCGGTCTTCGATTTCAGCCAACTCCTCGGGAGGCTCATCGCTTCGCAAGTCGATCTGGTAGTCCTCCGCAATGCGGTCGGCCAGCGTGGTTTGCTTGAGCGCCGCGGCATCCCGAGCGGAACTGATCGTGGCAACGGATTCGGTCGCTTTGGCAACCGCTTTGATCGCCGCCTGCGATTCGGTTTGAACGCGGCGAGTGGCCTCGCGTTCCCGATTGGCTTCGGCCGCCAAGACTTGTAGCTTGGAATCGGCCTCTTCCATCGCAATCATCAATTCCGCCAACCGATTGTCGGCTTCCAAGATTCGCGTTTCGATCTCGGAGATCCGCTCTCGCGTTCGAGTCATTGCATCGCGAACTTCTTGATTGGCGGCCTCACGTTGGCTTTGATCGCGTCTCGCCACATCCGCAGCGATCGTCAATGATTCGACACGCTGTTCGCTGCGAGCTGCCTCGACGGAAATGCTCATCGCCTCGGATTGCACCGCGCGAAGTTGCTCCGACGCGGCCGTCAGCTGCACATCGATTTCGGCGCGTTGAGCTTCGAGCGTCTCGATTTCCTGCTTTCCTTTTCGGATCGACAGCGCCAACTCGCCGTCTTGGTGCTGAGCGGTTTGCAGCAATTCTGTATGCGACACCGAAGCTCGCTTCAGTTCGTCCACCGACGCTTGGCGAGCCGCCAATCGCTCCGCAACATGGTGCAACTTGGCTTCTGCGGCGGCGTGTTCGGTGATCCAGTTCCGCATCGCTTGTTCGTGACGCCCCAGCTCCGCTGCTTCACTATCAACGACACCGGTCAAACGGCCAGCTTCTTTTTCAGCCTCGGCGATTTGATAGCTGTAGTGCTGCATCTCAGACTTCGCCGCAGCCAACTCGCTGCGTCGGCTGACCAAACCGGTTTCACCACCGGGAGGCCCGACCACGCTGGATCCATCGTTGTCCAGCAAGTCGCCGGAGGCAGTCACGAAACGCAGACCGGCCGAGGACAGCTTTCGCAATCCGATGGCGGTGGCCAAGGTATCGACCAACCAAGTGTTGCCGAGCAAGTGACGAACCAATGGCTCGAGCTCCACTTCGCAATCGATCATCTTGTCAGCCCGACCGATCACGCCGGCCAACCCGTCCAAGCGAATCTTGTCGCCGGGACGTCGATTGGGCAGTTCATCCAATCGGATGATTCCGACTCGCGTGCCAATTTTGATTTCGCCGCGACTGATCGCATCGCTGACCGAACCACCGCGAACGATGACGTACTGGCTGCGAGGCCCCAATGCCGCATCAATCAGCGGAGCGACTTGCCGATCGACGGAGAAACAATCCGCGACGATGCCGACCAAATCTTTTTTCAGCTGAGCATTGCTCATCCGCAGAACTTCGCGAACGCCGCCACTGACGCCTTCTTGTTTCTGCTGCAGCTCTTCCAGCACGCGAGCCCGCTCGGTGATCCCCTGCAGTCGAATTTTCAGCGACCCAATTTCTTCTCGGCGTCGTTCCAAAACTCGCCGCGTCTCACGAACCTTCGCGTCCGCGATTTCCACTTCGCGCTGAGCCTCGGTGATTCGTTTTTCCAATCCCGATACATTGCGAGCGACTTCGTCATGGTCCCGCTGGGCCGTCTTCAGCCCTTCATCCGCCGTCACTGAATTGCGAGCGATCTCTTCGAGAGCACGGGTTGCCTCCCGCATCTGCTGCGCCACCCGACCGCGGTTGGCTTCGTGCTCGGCGACTCGGCGAACGGCCGCCAAATGATCGCGTTGCAGATCATCTCGCGTGGTTTCGATGCGATGAACCGTGGCCTGCTCCGCGTCGCGCTTCGCCGCGATGGCTTCCTTCTTTTCCTGGACGCCAGCCATCTCGGATTCAGCGACTTCCAATGCCGCGATCGTTTTTCGCAAATCGGCAATCGCGGATCCCGCCTCGGTCCGCATCGCTCGCAGGCGGCGATAGTGACCGACCAACGTGCGACGTTGTTCGACCAAGGTCGTTTGATCGGATTCGCGGCGACCGTCGATTCGGGCGATCTCGCCTGAAAGTTCGCTGCGGCTTTGCTCCGCTTCCCGAGCCGCCTCGGCAATCGTTTGCAGTTGCATTTCAGCGGCTTGCCGCTGTTCCTCCAGCGATTCTCGCAGGGCGTCCGCTTCGCGATGCTGACGCTGGGCCGTTTCCAAGTTTGCGGTGGCATCATTCAGCTCGGCTGACAACGTCATCCAATCGGTCCAGGCCACCACCGTTCGAAGCTCTTTCAATCGGTCGCTGGCTTGGCGGTAGCGTTCCGCCTTTCCGGCTTGACTCTTCAGCGTTTTCAAACGCGTCGCGACTTCGTCAACGATGTCACCCAAGCGGGTCAAGTTCGTCTGCACACGCTCCAGCCGACGCTCGGCCTCCACCTTCTTGGCCTTGAATCGACTGATCCCGGCGGCTTCTTCGAAGATGGCCCGCCGATCTTTGGCGTTGGCCTGCAACATCCGATCGACCTTGCCCTGCTCGATCAAACTGTAAGCGTCGATTCCGATGCCGGTCCCGCGAATCAGCGCTCGGACATCTTTCAACCGAACGGCTTGATGGTTGATCAGGTACTCGCCTTCGCCACTGCGATACACCCGCCGGGTCAGGTGGACCTCGGGTGCATCGATCGGCATTTGACCGCCGGTGTTGTCGAAGATGATTGTTGCTTCCGCTGCGCCTGCAGGCCCGCGAGTTTGCGATCCCTTGAAGATCACATCGGACATGTCCTTGCCGCGAAGACTTTTGGCGCTTTGGCTGCCCAGCACCCATTTCATCGCATCGACGATGTTCGATTTCCCAGAACCATTGGGGCCCACGACGACCGTGATGCCATCGGGGAAATCAAACCGCGTGCGATCCGCGAAGCTCTTGAAACCGGCCAGCTCGAGTGCTTTGAGCATGAATGATTGTGTTGCCGGGAGCGAATGAAAAGGAAGACGACGGATGGGTGAAACGTTGTTTCGACGCCTCAAGACTAGCCAAAAAGCTGGCAAAATCCTAGTTCGATCACGTGAAACGGGCCACAATCCTGGGCATCAAAAAAGCACCCCAAACGCGCAAACAACCAGAATCAACAGCCCGGCGACCATTTTGCCCACCGTCCCGGTCGTTCGGCCCCAAAACGCGGCCTGCCCGATCCGCCAGCTGTCCCGCCAGGACTTGCCGTCATTCCACTCGGCGAACATGGCCCCGGCGGTGGCCCCCAATCCGCCAAACAAAATGGCAGCCAAAACCGGTCCAATCACAGGAATGGGCAAGCCCACGATGCCACCCACAATCGCCCCCAAGATTGACCCCACAATCGCCATCAGGGTGGCTCGGCGACTCGCCCCCGCCCGACTGGCCCCCATCGCACCCGCTAGAAACTCAACCAATTCCCCCACCAATCCCAGCACAAAGGCGATCGCCAACGAAGCCATCCCGAGCTGCCAACGCCCGGTTTCAGGCCCCAACCACACGTAGAACGCCATCAACGCAATCGCCAGCCAATTCCCAGGCAAAGCGACCAGGTTGAGCAACCACGCCAGCGTGCAAACCAGGATCAAACCCAGGCCCAAGGCGACGACACCAATCGGCATCATCACGTCGCGAATCGTGTCGCGGGCCCAGACCAAGGCGTTGCTGAGGCGCGCCCAAAAACCATCGCTGTTTTCTTCCGCGACCAGAGCTTCCGACGGGACCTGCGAGGCGTCCGCCGAGGCTGGCGCAATTGACGACGGGCTTGAATCCGCCACCGCGGCAACCAAAGTCTGCCGCGGCGAAACGACCTCCACATCCGCGAAAACCATGCGGTCCGTCCAACCCGTGTGCCCCCAAGACAACAGTGTCGCGGCGAGCATCCATCCAATCTGCAGATCGATCATGCGGTGAAAACTGTCGGAAGAATTGATGTGGAAAGGCTGCTTGGACACAAAAGCGTGAACCAAACCCGGTAATTTCCGGTCTCACTGGCGAATTGGGAACCCGCCCTGTCAAGCTCCAAAAACGATCGAGCGAGCCAAGAAGCGACCGCAAAACTGTGGTTTCTTGTTTTCCCAAACGCTAAGATGTAGCAACTTCGCAGCCAACTTTCTGACTCGAGGAAAGGACTGACGCAACAATGAGCGGACGGGTTTTAGATACCAACGTGTTGGTGCTGAATCGCTTTTACATGGCGATCCGCGTGGTCAATGTTCGTCGAGCGTTGACGCTTTTGTATCGCGATTGCGCCGAGGTCATCGACAACGAGGATGGGCAATTCACCGGATACGACTTCGACAGTTGGTGCGAACTGAGCCAATTGGCTTCGGATCAAAAGCAACCGGAAGACGAATACATTCAAGCCGTCGGGTTTGAAATGAAGGTCCCCCGAATCACGCGATTGACGCGGTTTGATCGGATGCCGGCTCAAACGGTCCGGTTCAATCGCAAGAACCTGTTCGCTCGCGACGATCACACGTGTCAGTACTGCGGCAAGGCGGAACCGACCCACAAACTCAGCCTGGATCACGTCGTGCCACGCTCCCATGGCGGTGGAACCACGTGGGAAAACATCGTCTGCTGCTGCCTGCGCTGCAACGGTCGCAAGGGCGGTCGCACGCCACAGCAAGCCCGCATGAAGTTGCTTTCGCGACCGGTCAAACCACGGTTCAACCTGCTGATGACGCATTCGATGGATGACCCACGCTACGCGTCGTGGAAGACGTTCTTGCACGCGGCAAAATAGGCAACCTGGTGAACGGGCAACCACTTGGCCACCGCAACGTGCTTGCCCGGTCGCCTCGCGGACCGATCGCCCCTGTGCCCGATCGCCCCTGTGCCCGGTTTGTCTCGCGAATCGTCAGACTCACCGGGACACGCACGATCGTATTCCACCGTTGCCTGCTGCAGCGGCACCAACCCGAAAATAATGAATTGCTCGACAAACATTTTTCGGCGTGGTTATACTCGGGACATCATCGGACACGACCCCATCGGACCCGAATCGGAAGCATCGCTTATGTCCTACGACGACAACCCCACATCGCCCGTTTTTCGCATTGATGTGTCTGCGGAAACAGACGCTGGAGTGCCGGTTTCCAATGAGGAACTGACGGTTGGGTTGCTGCGTCAATTGGTCGTCAGCCAGCAGCAACAAACCAAATTGCTGACCGAATTGGTGCAGCAAAACGCGGCCATGCACAAGCAACGTGCTGGCGAATTGCAGCAGTGGAAAGACGCCAACCCGCAATTGTCGCGAGCCTGTCGCCGAGCCGCTGAAACACTCAGCGAAGTGCAAACCGAATTCCTGCAAACGCTGACCGAAGAAATTGACGATTCGGGCGACCACTTGGTCGAAGGCGAATACATGCTGAACGAATTCATCGATCGCTTTGGTCCTCGAATGGCTCATTTGAACGGCATTTTGCAGGTGCTCGCGCAATTGGGAACCGGCGAACCGATCGCACAGCAACAACAACAGTGAATCAATGAATCGAGAGCTGATTTTGAGCCGCTGAAAAATTCTGCGGCTCGGAACACAAGTGGACTTTCAAGAAATTGAATCGTTCGCTAACCTCTCGCCTTCTTGGACGCGAAGTGTCTTTCACAGACGTTTCAACGCGTCCAGAATCTGCTTATCGGGGCGTAGCTCAGCCTGGCAGAGCGTCTGGTTTGGGACCAGAAGGTCGCACGTTCGAATCGTGTCGCCCCGATTTTCTTTTGCCGCGGGCAGCCTATTTTTGCAGGCTGCCGCTCTTGGCAACTCCCGTCCGATGAACTTCATCCTGACGGCACGCGGAAACCAAATTTGCGACTCAAGTTCTTTCTTGCGCCCGTGATAGACGCGATCACTCCTGAAGTTTGCTCCCACCAAGCGAACCAAGGGTGCGTCTTTTCGTTGGCCAGCTCGTCTTGATTGGAGAGAAGTCATTTTTTGAAAGGAAAGCCATGAACCAATCGCTCCCCAATCCCCGCCACTTCATCCAACCTCAGGCCAACGTCTTTCAACCGACGAGCCAACCGCTCCCGCCGGCTCCTCAACCAGCCACCGCGACTCCTTGCTGCGGCGAGGCTCAAGTGGAGCCTCAACCGACAACGCTCTCGGCGAAGACAGACTCGCAGGCATCTCCTGCCGACGACGACCGCCAAACGCTGCCGATCGCGATCATTGGCGCGGGCCCGATCGGCCTCGCCGCCGCTGCGAACCTGCTGGAACGAGAACAAGAGTTCATCCTGCTCGAAGCAGGAACGCGAACCGCCGCGAGCATCTGGGAATGGCGACACGTCCGCTTGTTCACACCGTGGTCCTACCTGATCGACCCAGCCTCCAAGCGGATGCTTCAGTCCAATGAGTCATGGGAAGAGCCCAATGCCACGGAGGTTCCCTTCGCGAAGGAATTGGTGGAACGCTACTTGGATCCTCTCGCCGCAAACCATCGCATTGCCTCCCGGCTGAAACTGGAACACAAGGTCACGTCGATCTCTCGCGATGGGCACGACCGGATGAAGGACGGCAATCGCAACGACGCTCCCTTTTTGATTGTGGCAGACACGCCTGCTGGCCCACGCCGCTTTCACGCTCGCGCCGTCATCGATGCGTCCGGCACCTGGAACACCCCCAATCCGATGGGAGCCGGCGGGGTCGAGGCAGATGGCGAACGCCAGTTCCAAGATCACATCCGCTACGGCATGCCCGATGTGCTGGACCGCGAACGAGAACGCTACGCAGGCAAACGTGTGCTGGTCGTTGGCTCGGGGCACTCCGCCACCGGTGCGGTGCTGAACTTGGTTGAATTGGCCAACGAATCCCCGGAAACCATGATCGCCTGGGCGGTTCGCCGCACCAACCCAGCCAAACTGTGGGGCGGTGGCGAGGCGGATGAAATTGAAGCCCGAGGCGCACTGGGAACTCGCGTCAAAGCAGCGGTCGACAGCGGCCAAGCGACTTTGCTGACTGGACTTTCGATCGGAGCCATCCGTGAGCACCAAGACGGCCTGGAGGTTTTCGATGTGAAAGGCGTGTCCCAAGTGATCGTCGACGAAATCATTGTCGCGGCTGGATCACGCCCCAACCTGAACATGCTTCGCGAACTTCGCCTGGAACTGGATGCTTCCACCGAAGCCACCAAAGCACTCGGACCGTTGATCGACCCAAATCAACACAGCTGCGGATCGGTTCCACCTCATGGAGCAGCGGAACTGAAACACCCCGAACGTGGGTTCTACTTGGCTGGCATGAAAAGCTATGGTCGAGCACCGACGTTTTTGATGCGGACGGGGTACGAACAAGTTCGATCCATCGCAGCGGAACTGGCCGGTGATCACGAAGCCGCCCGAAAGGTTGAGCTCACCCTGCCATCGACCGGCGTTTGCTCCACCGACCTGGCATACCAAGAGCCAAGCGGATCATGCCAATCGAGTGCCTCCGGCAAACCGAGTGGGCAGTGTGAGTCCAGCTCCCAATGCTGCTGACCCGATGTGGCGAGACTCCAACGGAGGGACTCCACCTAGCAAGTTACTGACGTAGTGGATGAGGCGACGAATCCTCCAGCACGGGACTCGTCGCCTCGTCCACTACGAAACCCGCTACTTATTCATCGTGTATGGCTTAGCTATTTGGGTGGCATGCAATCCAGTTGGCCACCCCGATTTCCACACCGAACGACTTCCCTGTTTTTCGCGTAAGGAACGGCGCCCGAGCCCCACACGAAAAACGATGAACACGGAAAACTCCTCACCAGCGTCGCCCCCAACAACCGCTGAGATTTGGAGCTTGTTCGGGGAACAACTTCGAGCCTTCTTGTTGCAACGAGCTCCCAACGCACAAGTCGCAGAAGATCTTCTCCAGGAGACCTTTGTCCGAATCCATACCAAGCTGAACGAAGTCGACGACCAACAACGCATCCGAGCGTGGGTTTTCCAAATCGCTCGCAACTTGGTCGTCGATCACTACCGTGCAAAATCACGCGAAGCATCGGCGTTGGCCGACGAAATCGCAGCCAATGACGAAAGCGAAGAAAGCCTCGAGGAAGTCGTGATCAGCTGGCTCCCCAAGATGCTGGAACAACTTCCAGACGAGCACCGTGAGGCAGTCGAGCTGTACGAAATCCAGGGACTGTCGCAACAAGAAATTGCAGACAGGCTGGGGCTTTCGCTGTCCGGTGCTAAATCGCGTGTTCAGCGAGGGCGAACGAAACTCAAGCAAGTCCTCTTTGACTGCTGCAGCTTCGAACACGACCGTCGAGGCAACCTGATCGGCTACCAAAGAAATCACGCGAACGATTCGCCCCCGCTCGACGCCTGAAGCCAGCTCGATGCCTGGATCATCGGGACCGCGTCTGCGTCGCAGGGAAAGCGTGCTGGTGGTGCGTCAGCGTCAAAGAGGAGGGGCATCACGATCGCGGAAGCGGTCAAGGCATTCGGGATTTCATCAAGCAAGTCGAAACTCTTGACGAGTTTCGCTACCCTATCAATCAGGCTTGGACACACCACCAGTGATTTTCTCACGCACACGGATCGTGTTTTGAGCCACCGCGGCGAGGGTAGAAGCCCACGGCGGATCGCGGTTTTCCAATTGTGTCGCCCCTTTCTCGCCCAAACATTCAGCTGGTCACTTGAATTCTCCGGCTGAGACAACGCCCATGGTCAAATCCTGTCGAAGCTGCAAACGCCCGCTCGATCCCAATCGCGACTGGATCGAACGGTTCCTGGTCGAAGGTGCACCGGCCCCGCCTGAATCCCGTGCAACCAAAGCGGATTTGCGACAAGCTGTCGCAGAACGCGACCATTTGCTGGGCCAATTGCACGCCATGGCCCTGCGAATGCTGGCCAAAGAATTGTCCATCGCCGCCTCCCCCTCCCTGAGCGATGACCGCACTCCCTCGCAAATCCACGCCGATATGCAGCGTTGGATTCAAGATCGTGAACGAACGGGGTGACCCCCGTTTTCGGGAGCAGAATTCAGGGGGTCCCACGCCCGCGAGACCGGATTCCAGCCAAACTGGCCCGGCCGTTGCTACCACGGTGACGACTCTTGCACCTTGTTGATTCATGCCGGCGCGGTTACACCAGAATGTTTCGGTTCGATCGTTCCCAGGCAACTTCCTGGAACCCCCTCGACGGAGAAGTGACATCCGATGGCGAAAACCCTAGTCGACTGCGGCAACTGCGGCCCCGATTTCAATGCCATTCGTCAAATGGTGACCTCTAACTTTGACGCCTCGGTGATGCAGACACACGGCGTGGAGGACACCATCGAATTGCTGAAGAAACGCGAGGTGGACCTCGTGACTGTCAACCGAAAACTGGATCGCGACTACTCGGATGGGTTGGACGTGATCAAGCAAATCAAATCCGATCCGGACCTGGCCAAGATCCCCGTCATGCTGGTCACCAATTATGACGAGCATCAAGAAGCGGCCATGAAGGAAGGGGCCGAACGCGGGTTTGGAAAGCTCGAAATCGGTTCGGACAAAACTATCGAACAACTGAAGCCTTACCTGGTGGACTGAGTTGGTGGACACACCTTATCGAAAAATGCTGGCGGCCAAGATTCACCGTGCCACGGTGACCGGCGCCGACGTGAATTACGAAGGCAGCCTGACCGTTCCGCCGGAACTGTTGGCCGCTGCAAAAATTCACCCGTACGAATCACTCCATGTCTGGAACGTGACTCGCGGCACCCGCTTGGAAACTTATGCGATCGAAGGATTGCCGAACTCCAACGATGTGTGCGCCAATGGCGCGGCCGCTCACCTGATTCGCCCCGGCGACCACGTGATCTTGGCCGCTTACGCGATGGTCCCCGAAGCCGACGCGGCAACCCACCAACCGCGTTTGATCTTCGTCGACGACAACAATCAGTTGTCTCACACGGGGCCCGAGATTGCGGGTCCGGGTTTGCGTTCGAACGCCGAAGCATCGCAGCCCGACCACAACGGCCCGCCATTGGCAAGCTCCTCTCCGAAGACGCCTGACGGACAACCGCTCGCCGAAGGCTG
Organism: Rhodopirellula islandica; assembly: GCF_001027925.1. NCBI lineage: Bacteria > Pseudomonadati > Planctomycetota > Planctomycetia > Pirellulales > Pirellulaceae > Rhodopirellula > Rhodopirellula islandica. The sequence continues at coordinate 12,407 of NZ_LECT01000015.1, forward strand.
CTAGGGAATGCCTGGCCCCGACGCTTCGCTCGTCGCTGCGATTCGGGCGAAGGAAAACCAGCCCAACGATTGGTCGCGTCAACTCGCGATCTTGTTGGCCAGCTTGGTCCTGTTCATCGCCGTCGGTCTGATTTGGTGGAACGTTCGGTTGGTGTTGATGTTGGTGGGCATTCTGCTGCTGCACGAAGGTGGGCACTATGTTGCCATGCGAGTGTTCGGGTATCGCAACATTCGCATGGTGTTCGTCCCAATGCTTGGTGCGGCCGTCAGTGGCCACCCGCTCCAACTCGCTCGCTGGAAAAAAGCCGTCGTCTACTTTGCGGGCCCTTTGCCGGGAATCGCCCTTTCGATGGGCCTGCTGACCATCGCGTCGCTGGCAACCATGTCCCCCGACGCGTCGGTATTGCCCGTCCCGCTGCTCTCGGTGAACAGCAGTCATCCATGGCTGTTTGAATTGGGTGGGCTCGGTCTGCTGCTGAACTGGATGAACCTGCTTCCGTTGTTGCCCCTCGATGGTGGAAAAATCGTCCAGTCAACGTTTGCTCGACCATCTCCTTGGCGAGAGATGCTGGGACGCGGGTTGACGATCCTGACAATCGCGGCACTTGGGATGTTGATCGGTGAACCTGTGTTGCTGCTGCTGATCGTCCCACTTCTGTTCACCATGCCGCTGACCTATCGCACCGGTTGGCTGAGTCGTCAGTTGAGCGACCGCGAGATCGCCGCACCGGAACGGCGACAGATCCCCGAGTCGGCGATCACGACGATTGCCTCGGCGATTGATGAAACCGCTCTGCAAGCGTTGCCGCCTCCCCAGAAAGCGTCGCTGGTCCTGCAGATCTACGAATCTCTGATCACGCCCGCCCCGGGACGCTGGACGTCCTGGGTGATCAGCCTGGTGTACATCGGATCGATGACGGGGAGCACCTTGTTCGGATGGTGGGTTTGGTCGCGTCACCGCTGGTACGATCCCAGTGAACGCGTCCCTCCAATCCCTGCCATGATGCCAACTTGGATCGACCTCGACAAAGGATCTCAGGAGGCAATGTCCGCCTTCTCGGGGCGGGTCGCGGGCCCGCTCGCTGATTGGTGGCTGCCGCTTTGAACGGTGATAACCGAGTGCCATGATTTTGCTCGATCCAGCCCTCGGTTGGTACATTCCACGGTCGATCCTGGGAGCATCAGTGAGTATCCTGTTGCGATTGAATTTCGCCACTCATGAATGCCTCCGCCATGTCAGACTCGTCCAGCGTTGCCAACGGACCCAAATCCGAGATTTACGAAGCGTTGACGTCCATTCGGTTGATTGACCCGCATTCGCACATCAACCCGCATGCGCCGGCATCCACCACGTTGGCCGATTTGCTCGGTTACCACTACTACACTGAACTCGCGCACTCGGCGGGAATGCCCAAGTCCCGGATCGAAGACAAAGCGATCGGCCCCAAAGAATTGGTCGAACGCTTGGTGGGTGGATTGCAGCCACTCGAAAACACAGCCCAGTACAGTTGGCTGATCGAAATCTGTCGCACGTTCTTTGGTTTTGAAGAGGACCGCCTGCACCTGAACAACTGGGAAGCCCTTTACGATCGAAGTGAATCGATCATGGCTTCGGCGCAGTGGTCCGAAACGGTGCTCGATCAAAGCAACGTCCAAGCGGTCTTCCTGACCAACGACTTCGACGATGCACTGGAAGGCTTCGACACGGACACCTACATCCCCTGCCTCCGCACCGATGACTTGGTTTTTCATTTGGCCAAGCCCGAAGTTCGCGGTCGATTGGCGGCCTGCACCGGGATCGAACTGGACGGCACTCTGGAGAGTCTTCGTTCGAGTTTGAAACAACGCTTTGAACACTTCGTCAGTCGCGGTGCTCGCGCCTGTGCGATCTCGATCCCTCCCACGTTCACACCAACTCCTGTTGGCGACGGCCGAGCCTCGACCGCCCTCAACGCGGTGCTGCAAAAGGGCATTTCGGCCGATGCGTCTCATCACGAAGCGTTGTCGCGTCGGGTGTTCTGGACACTGGCCGAACTGTGCGATGAATTCGGCTTGCCGTTTGACTTGATGATCGGCGTCAATCGCCAGGTCTATCCCGAAGGCGTCTTCCAAGGACAGGACCTCTACGATTCACGCGTTTCTCTGATTCAGTATCGCGAATTGTTCAACTCGTTCCCCAACGTGAAATTCCCTGTTTCCGTGCTGGCGAGCGTCACCAACCAAGAATTGGTCAGCTACGCGTGGATCTTCCCCAACATGATCACCAACGGTCACTGGTGGTACAGCAACACGCCTTCATTCATCGCTCGCGATTCGGCAGCACGACTGGAAGCCGTTCCGCAAACCAAGCAAATCGGATACTACAGCGACGCCTACAAACTGGAGTTCATCTGGCCCAAGTTTGACATGTACCGCAAGGTCCTCAGTGGCGTGCTGACCGACCAATTCGTCGGCGATCGAGGCTGGTCGATCGAACGTGCCGTCGAACTCGGCCGCAAAGTCTTGCGTGACAATGTCGACGAAATCTTCCCACGTCCCAACGGGGCGGCGGGCGAAGAATCGAGCGGCGAGGACGCCGTGGAATCACCGCGTTCCGGCATTGAGTCCCTGGGCGTTGTCGGTGTCGCAACGGCCGTGGCGGGTGTCACCGAAGTGCTCGAAATCGATGCCTTGCCAGCCGAAGAAGAAGTCCATGAGCTCGGCGTGGATGATGTGGAACTGCGAGATACCCCATCCCCAAGCGATACCTCCGCGGACGAGTTGGAAACATTGGTCGAAGACGAAACGCTGGATGTTGGCAACTTGCTGGATGACGAACCATCCGCCCAGATCACTCAATTGCGTGGTGAGTCCTCGTTCAGCCCGGACGATGATTCCCTGCAATTGCAACCAGATCCCAACACCGGTGAATTTACGTTTCCGGTCAACGAAAGCGACAGCGACGACACCCTTGAAATCTCGCCAAGCGACGACGACTCACCCGCTGAGAAATCCGATCCCACCGCGGAGACGGTCCAAGAGCTGGAAGAGTTCGACCTGGAATTCCTGGACGATGATGAGGAATCCAAGTAGCCGCTGGAGGCAGCTGACTTCGCGATTGAATCTCCCGAAAGTCAAAGGAAGCCCCCTCAGGTCACTCAAACGCTCAAAACGAGCCCGCTATGACGGAGAAACCTCCGTTTTCTTTGCCCAAATCCAATGCCCGGCACGGTACTTTGGTGCTCGACACACGTTCCATTCTTGAGGGACGTGCTTGATTGGCAATGCGTGACGGCGACGAAATCTGAGGGAGACAATGTGGTTCGACTGACACGAGGTGGGAAGTTGGCAACCTGCATGGCGACCGTTTTCGCGGTCGTTGTGGGGCTCGTACTCGGCGCGGTGCCCTCGTTTGCTGAATCACCCCCGCCGGCGACCGAGCGAACCTCCGGCTCCAGCGACCAAGTGACCGCGTCGCTCTCGATCCGCATGGCGGATGGTTCCTCCCAGGAAGTGCCCGACTTCCAACGCCACATCACCCCGCTGCTTGGCCGCTTGGGATGCAACGGCCGCGCCTGCCATGGCTCGTTCCAAGGTCGCGGCGATTTTCAACTCTCATTGTTTGGCTATGACTTTCGAGCGGACCATGCTGAACTGCTCGATCCCGACACCGGACGGGTCGACATCGATGATGTTGCCGAGAGCTTGATCCTGGCCAAGCCAACCGATGCGGACATGCACGAAGGAGGCAAGCGTCTCGACGAAGGCAGTTGGCAATACAACACGCTTCGCAACTGGATCGCGACTGGCGCGAAGTTTGACAGTCAAACAATTCACGCATTGGACCGCCTGGAGATTCAACCTGCCGAGATTCAATTCCAAGCCGACTCGCAAACCGTTTCGCTCACAGCGATCGCACACTGGGCAGACGGAACGAGCGAAGAGGTGACCGAACTGTGTCGTTTCACAACCAACGATGACGCAATCGCCGCCATCGACGAAGACGGACGGGTCTCCGCAGGCGAATCGGGTGACACTCACGTTGTGATCGCTTACGACCGCGCGGTGGTTCCCGTCCTGGTCATTCGACGGGTCGAGATGAATGAAGTCATTGCGTCGCCCCGACCTTCGGAACATCGGATCGATCAAAGGATCCAACTCAAGCTCGACAAACTCGGCATCACCCCCTCGACCATCTGCAGCGATTCCGACTTCATCCGCCGGGCCAGCTTCGACGTCACGGGAACGCTTCCAGCTGCGGCGGATGTGCGTGCCTTCTTAACCGACACGCGGCCGGACAAACGCCAGCGTTTGATTGACGAGCTTCTCGAATCACCCGGCTACGCCGCCTGGTGGGCCACCCGGCTCGCGGATTGGACCGGCAACAGTGATGTGCAACTGAACAACGCGTTGCCTGTTCGAGGGTCCGCGTCGCGGCTTTGGTATGAATGGTTGCGTGTCCGTTTGGAGGACAACGTGCCCTACGACCAAATCGTCGAAGGCATCGTCATGGCCGACAATCGCGAAGAGGACGAATCCTACCTTCAATACTGCAAAACGATGACGGAAGCATGCCAACCTGGCAATGAATCCCAATTCGCTGAACGTTCGGGCATGCCTCTCTTTTGGGCTCGTCGCAACTTCCAAAAGCCAGAAGAACGAGCGATCGGTTTTGCCTATTCTTTTCTTGGGATTCGGATTGAGTGCGCCCAGTGCCACAAGCATCCCTTCGACCAGTGGTCCAAGGACGACTTTGACCAATTCGCAACACTCTTCAAGAGCATTGATGCCAAACCCAACACCGTCGCTCGCGAATCGCGTGAACAACGCGATGAACTGATTTCAAAAATCACTGGCGAGGAAAAACTACGCAACGGTGACCTACGTCGCAAAATTTATCAGGCTGCCCAACAAGGCCAAACGGTTCCCTTTCCGGAACTGATTTACAACACGGCCGCGATTCAATCCCAACAACGACGAGCCAAAGCGAGGGCGAAGAAGTTCCCCAAGGCTGCCCCAGTCAGGATTCCATCAGGTTTCATCTTAGGCCAATCCGATTCGGTTCCACTGGACCGCGATCCGCGAGGCGATCTGATGCAGTGGCTGCGTCAAGACGACAATCCCTACTTCGCGAAAGCCATCGTCAATCGAGTGTGGGCGAATTACTTCGGCATCGGCATCATCAATCCGACCGATGACATGAACCTGGCCAACGCGCCGAGCAACGCTGCCTTGCTCGATGAACTCGCGAGTGAATTCATTGACAGTGGCTACGACCTGAAATGGCTGACTCGCGAGATCACCACCAGCGATGCTTACCAGCGAAGCATAGACGCCAACGCCAGCAACCTTCACGACGATCGCAACTTTTCACGTCACGTTCCTCGACGACTCCCTGCCGAGGTGATTCACGATGCGGTGCAGTTGGCAACCCAGTCCAGTAGCAAATCGGATCGCATGCGAAGCGGATTGCAACAAATGGCGATCGCCAACGGAGTCACTCAAAACCGCAACAATCGCAACTTCGCGCTCCAAGTGTTCGGCCAATCCGAACGCGAGAGCAACTGCGACTGCGACCGCAGCGATTCGCCCAGCCTGCTGCAGTCGATCTACCTGCGAAACGACTTCGAAATGTATCAGCAACTGGGATCCAAGGATGGCTGGGTCACACAGACGATGAAGTCGCTCGGGCTCGAATCTGGGAACACCAGCGTCGATCCTCAAGTCCAACGTCGAGCGGAGCAATTCCACCGACAAACCATCGCGAAGATCAAACGCTACCAACGCATGGCTCCCAAGCAACGACGCACCAACCGAGTTCGAATCCGCGAAGAGTACGCGCGAGTCCAAAACAAACTCGAACTTTACGGGTACGCCTCGCCCGATTTGGCAACGCTGCTGGGTGATCCTGACGCTTGGGAACTCACGCGGATCGAACCCGAACGCGACGTTCAACCGGCGACCTCCATGGACGAAGTCGTTGACGACGCGTACCTGCGAACGCTTTCGCGTTACCCCAGCGAAGACGAACGTGCGACTTCGCTTCAGTTCATCTCCGAATCCAATTCGCCCCAATCCGGACTCGAATCGCTGATGTGGGCGCTGGTGAACACGAAAGAATTCATCATCACGCACTGATCACAACACGTTCGTGTGTGCGAAGAAACGCTGAGTCAAACACACATCCTTCCCAACATTCCACTTGGCAACTCCAAATGAATCTTCACCGAACATGCGATGGCATCGTACGCCGCGATTTTCTTCGTGCGGGCACATTGGGATTGGGTGCGGTTGCATTGCCTGGGATCTCACTGCCTACCATGCTGCGTGCGGAAGAAGCCGGGCGAGTCCTGCCGGGCGGTGCCAAGCGAGCCATTTTCGTCGAACTCAACGGTGGACCGTCACACCTCGACACGTTTGACCCGAAACCCGGTGCAAGCGATGAGGTTCGTGGTCCGTTCAAACCCATTCAAACGAATGTTCCTGGCATCCAGATCAGTGAACACTTGCCAAAGCTGGCACAGGTCGCCGACAAATTCGCGATTCTTCGAGGCGTCAGCCACACGCTCGCCGCGCACCAACTGGGACGCGAATACATCAACAGCGGGACGCGTCCCATTCCTTCCCTGGAATACCCCAGCTACGGCGCCGTGATGACACGGCAGCGCCCTGGCGATCATGACATTCCCAACCATGTCGCGATTCCCAGAGCATCCCACGGCGCAGGTTTCTTGGGCATCCAACACGCCGCTCTGGAAACCAAGGCGACTCCGACTCCCAACCAACCCTTCTCCGTTCGAGGAATCTCGCTTCCCGGCAATGTTTCCATCGATGAAGTCACGCGCCGCCAAAGCCTGCTGAAGAAACTGGATCGCCGCTTCGCCTCGATCGAAAAGAATGAATCCTTGTTGCAAGGTTTGGACCGCTTTGGCGAACAAGCCTATGCAATGATCACCTCTTCGCGGGCACGGGAAGCCTTCGACATCTCACGCGAACCCGAGAGCATGCGGAAGCAATTCGGCGAAGATGCATTCAGCCAAAGCTGTTTGCTCGCCCTGCGTCTGGTCGAATCAGACGTGCGTTTTGTTTCGCTGCAACTCGGTGGCTGGGACACTCACCAAGACAACTTCACGAAGCTGAAAGAACAACAACTTCCCAAACTGGACTCTGGCCTCAGCGGACTGCTGATTGGACTGGAACAACGTGGTCTGCTGGAATCCACTGCCGTGTTTGTCACAGGCGAATTTGGACGCACACCCAAGATCAATGATCGCAGTGCCGAAGGAGGTCGCGATCACTACCCACGTTGCATGTTCATGCTGATGGCGGGAGGCAATGTCCGCGGCGGACAAGTGATTGGAGAAAGCGACGACACTGCCGCCGGACCTCGGCATGAAGCCATCACGCCAGACGACGTCGCTGCCAGTTTCTATCAGAACCTGGGTATCGACCCATCGATGGAATTCGACAGCGAAACCGGTCGCCCCATCACGTTAGTTCGCGATGGTCGTCCGATCGACGCTTTGTTCAGCTAGTGGTCTGTCAAAGTTAAAAGTTAGGGTTGTTCGTAGTGGACGAGGCCACGAGTCCTTGGATTTGACGCCAGTTCAGGACTCGTGGCCTCGTCCACTACCCTAAAAACAAGTCGTGACAGACCACCAGCCTCTTTCCCACGCATTGGTTGGCCTTGCCTGACCAAACACCGGCCTTCAACGTTCATCGCCGCCAAAGCCGATGGCTGAACGAGGTGCTTACGACGATCGTTCGTTACTGAACGAACGGATTGACCTGAACGGAGTTCGGGTTTGATTTCCGTTGAGCGTGTGGGTTGTGTGAGGCATCATCCATTCGCTCCCCATGGTAGGGCAGCGGTGACACACCTTCGTCACGATCAAGTGATTCATCACTCGACGCACTGACCTCGCTGACCGCTTCCTCACTTTCGAAGAACGCGTTGTCGAACTGCGCGGGCATGGTCGCCCACATGTTTGCGTCGTCGCTGGTCGCCTCTGCGTTCTGCAGCATTCCAGAATCCATCGCCTCAGCCGCTTTCGCGAATTCTTTCATGTCCATGAAGGCAAACGAAGCCACCCCCATCACGACCGCTGTGACCATCATTCCCAACCCACCAATGAAGACAAATGCGATGTAAGCAACCCCCGCGGAGATGGGCCCACTTCGAGTCATGACGGCAACCGTCATCACCGCAGCAGCGATCGCCAGGACTAAGGGCACAATGGGAGGCACCACATCGGCAAAGAAGGCAAATACAACCGTGACCAATCCGCTCGACAGCCCCGCCGCAAATGACACGCAAAAGGACCACCCAAATCCATGCTGACCGCAGCCAGCCAAAGACAAACTCCACTTCATCGCAAAGCCATAGACCGCAATGGTCGCCAGGCAAAACACAACCATGATCGTCAACAGCGGAATGACTGGCAGGGAGCTTAGATCCATGGAGGGATCGAAGGAGTTCATGCCCATAGAGAACGACCAAGTGAGGTGGGAAGACCGAGAGCCAAGTGACTCTCAACCCTAGGTCATCCCTCGCTACTCGACCGGTCCAGCCCGTCGCCGAGGCATCAAATTCCACACTGGTTGCGAACCGCTGAATTCAACAACCGATTCAACCGGCACAATCGCCACGTTTTTGCAAACACGAATTGCGTAGCTCACGGTGCGAAGTCCAGAGAGCGTCCCTCGGGACTTCAGCGTCGTGGCAACCAACCCGCGACGGATGCTTTGGATCGCAGATCCATCTCGACATCACAACGGACATCGCGATCGCCTTGTTTCAGACGCACGAACACAACCACCTTCTCGCCCTCTGGACGCTTGTCCTTCCAACGAATCGGAATTCGCAATGAGTCTCGAGGCAGATCCACTGCCGACATTTGCTGCAATCGAACCAACTGATCGGGCCCAAAGTCCCAGCGTCCCAGTTTGGCTTCGTCACCCGACTTGGATGCATCCAGAACCACGACACTCAAGTTCGTTTGCTCCAGCAACGCTGGCATGGCTTTGGGTTGCGGTTTGTCCGACGATGCAAGTTTCGTCAACGGATCCAGCGAGTCGCCAATCAACGCAATCGCATGTCCATATTGATCCATTGAATCGACGACGACATCAATGCCTTCGGTTGGCGGATAATCGGGATTCGATGGTGACTGCGCCGCTTGCGTGATGCCGCTGACAAAACGCGGCAACGAGTTCTTGTCGTTGACCGAAAGCTTGGCAGTGAAGAGCTCAATCTTTTCGGGGGCACCGTTGACCTTGCCCAAGCCACCAAGCATTCCCAAGCCATCCGGCAACTGAATCTGACCTGGCGGATTGTCTGGCAGCCCAGAAGGCGAGTTCGGTGGCACGGGGTCTCCCGGGACAACCGGATCAAATTTCAGATCATCCGGTCCCGGAGGAACGGGCTGCGCCGGAGCAGGCAGCAACGATCCAGGATCGCTATCGGGAATGAATGGTTCCCCTGGATCGATCATGGAATCCAGGTCCATCCCATTGCCGAAATCAAAGGGCGTTTCAGCAGGGGTCTTGGTTCCTGGCGGAATGTCTTCCGAATCTGCATTCGAATCCAGGTCGGCTGGTGATGTGTCGCTTGGGTCGACCAAAGGTTGATCCCGCGGAGTGAACTTGTCGGGAACGCCGGGATCGACGAACTCGGGATCCTCCAAAACGTTTCCCATGTCGATGTCATCCAAATCGGCAGATAGATCCTCTAAGGAGTCGGGGTTTGGATCCACGACTGGATCCGGCGGCCGCTTGGAGTCCAGGAGGCCAGGTTTCGACAGTCCTGGGATCAAATTTGGAGTTCGACGAGCGGCGGGGGAAGGGTTCACTGCCGCCGCCGTAGCAGCCTTCGCTCGCCGCAACTTTTCGATGAGCACGCGATTTTCGTAGTCGGCTTCATAGAGCTGATCTTCCAACAGCCGAATTTCTCTCGCCATTTTTTGGCTGTAGACCTCCTGCTTGGCTCGTCCCCGGCATCCGGTCAGCGAGAACACCACGCAACCAACCATTGCGATCAGGAACGCTTGCGCGGTCAACGCAGCACAGTCTTGTTTTTCAGTTCGCTCGACTTCAGCTTGTTCCAGGCCGCAATTCCCGCTGCATTGAGCGGAATGGCGCACACTCCAGCGTCCCGAACCACAGCGGCTGGGCGAAGCGTTCACAGAGACGGCTGACCGTTGAAACAACGGGAAATTCCTGAAACCGGAGAAGGATGATTTTTTGACTCAAGTTTCAGTTATCAAATGCCGACCCCGGGTGTCAACGGAAACTCCGACTGACGGCACCGAAAGAGTTCGTCGATTGACCTCGGATCGCGAACCGGGACTGCCCAAAAGGAACGAAAGAGGAACTTTCGTCCCTGCCAAACAAAAAAATCGCCGCGATTCGAATCACTTGAATCGCGGCGATCAATTTTCAGTCATCGACCGGAGACCTCCGGTCAACAGGGCATCCAGGCTGGCTTACAAGGCCACACCCGGCATGGCGATCCCATCGGGACGTTCCACTTCCGCGTCGTGCGACAGAATGCGTGATTTGCCGACAAAGTAGCTGTGGTTCTTGTCCACCACCAAGTTGTAGGTTTCATCCGCCGAAGCAGAAGAAAGGGACTCAATCACCGCCACCCCATCGGCGCCATGCAGTGCATCGCCAGGAACAAGCTGTTCGGTCGTCGTCCAACCGCGTCCGATCACCCAAAACGGGTGCCCTTTCGAAGCCACAATCTCTTCGCTGCGGAGCTGGATTTTGGTCAGTGGCTCGGGTTCACGGACGGTTCGTCGCAAAACACTCTGATAGCTCAGCTCGCCGGTGTGCTCATCGCAGCTCAACACTTGGTCCCCCAATCGCAAGCTCTCAACGGGACGCATGCCGCGGTCCGTCCACACCGGCGTTCCAGCGACCAAGCAATCCCGAGAAGGACGCACGTAAACGCCAATCTTGGCATCGGGAATCGCGGCGGCTCGCTTCTGCGCCCAAGTCATCGGTTCCTGTGGTTCCGATGGAGCACTCTTGGGGCTTTCTGAGAAAAAGGAAAGCGTTCGAACTCGAGTCGGTGACGCTCCGATCGGAGCTGTATTGCCCACGGCGCGGTACGCGACATTCCGGACCAACCGACGCTCAACGGGCGGAATTCCCGTGTCACCATATCCACGATATTCATGCCACCAATCTCGCATGCTTTCAGCGGACTGTTCGCCGCTGAAGCTCGAATCGAGTTGTTGGATCACGGCGGCGGTACGACTTTGCAAAAAACGACTGCGTTCGTTGAATTGCTCTGCTTCGGACCGGACAACACTGGCATCGCGAGCACTTTCGGCCTGAAGACTCTCCACCGCGTCGCGGCTAGCAATGACTCCGCCAGAGGACACGCCTCCCTGCACAGCAAAGACCTGGGTCACGGAATCCAAAACCTTCACGCCTTCCGCATCCTCTCGACGATATTGCCGGACGACTTGGTAGGATCGATCCCCCTCGTTGAAGACCAAACTGTGCGTTGATTCGACGGTTCCCTGACACCAATCCAACAGCGTTGGCACAAACAGCGCCGGATCGATCGTTTTCAATTGCTGCGTTGCCAGATCACGCAACCCTCGCCGTTGATCAAAGACCGCCAATCGGGCCAACGCCACTGCAGCGTTTGCCTCCTCGCGTTCGCCCAGCCAATGGACAGCAGCGATTGCAAACTCATCGGATCCAACCGAGGCCTGTTGCAACACCGCATCAATGGCAGCGGGCGTGTCGATGCGTTCGAGCTGTTTGCGTGCTTTCTGCTTTCTGCCAGCATCTTTCGATTGAAAGGCTTCTACGATGGCTCGAATCTTTGGCGAGTGAATTCGCAAGTTCTGCTGGGTTGCACGCAGTTCTTTCTGTTGCTCAATCGCTTCTTCTGCGGCAACCCAAACGTCGCCCACCTGAACGTTTCCCAGATACCGATGCGCCGCGGCATGATTTCGGTCCAGTTCAATCACACGAACCGCGTGAGCTCGAGACCGCCCCGGCATGTGCGCTGTTCGACACCACCGTGACAATCGCCAGTGATCCTCCGCCGTGTCCTCCAGCGAATCTCGTCGACGTTCGTACTCGGCAATTCGATTCGAACGCACGTCGTCCTGAACCGATTCTTCAATCGAAACCCATTGGCCGTCGCTGTCTTTCAATCGCCCTTTCAAGGCGTTGGCCAATGACTGTGCCTCGGAATCCGCCAGTGGATTCTGAAGCAACTGTTCGCGAAGTTGGACGTTCCCAACTGACGAAGCCTGCACCAGTTGCTCCGACCAAGTCGCGTCTGCTGCAACCGCCTGGGATTCAATTCCGGTCGCCGCCACACAAGTCGCACCGACGAGGAAAATCCCCATCGAGTAGCGAACACCAAACCTGGGTTTCAATCGCGTCGCCTTCATATTCATCTCCATTGACGTCAGAGGCCAGAAAAGGGGAGGTGGATGTAGGGAAGCTGCACACGTGGATGATTGCCAGCCATTCCCCCCGCAGCATTCGTTAAGGGTACAAGATTCACCCCCTCGGGGAAAGTAAATTCCGACACCCGCAGGATTTCCAGCGAACGTTCCCAGGCCTCCCGGAAGCGAACCTGCCCCAGTTCCATCGAAAGCTCCTCGACCAACAAATCACTGGCTTCCTGCATTGCAGGCAGACGCGGCATCACAAGGTCCTCCAGACCTGCCGCGTGCAGGCGGCTCGCCTGGACAAACAAATGATTCTGAATTTCGGGTCGAAGGATCTGGGACACTTTTTCAAAGGGAGGGTATTTCGAGCTGAGATCAACCCAACCATGGAGGCCAACTTGCCCAACCTGCCCAAGGCGTTGGTCCCAGGCGTGGACTCCGCGAGACGTCGCTCTTTCGCCCTGCGATGCAAGCGGGACGGATGCTTCCGGTGGCACCAATGAATTTTGGCTGATGCTGCCCCACCAAACAGAGTCACCCCAGGTTGCAATCGGACCAGCCGAAACCGTCTCCGAAGGTGGGTCGTTGAGTGACGGGGAAACTCCGGATTGAGAGGCATCCCACCGCGCCACCGGGTCCGAATCCTCTGGAACAAAGTCCTGGCTGGGAGAGGTCGCGACACTCATCGCGGTGCCGAGCGTGTGTGCGTAGGCAACCGTTCCCCGGTCTCTCCAACGCTGAGTTTGGTCGTTGGCATCGTGCCGAATCACCAATTCTTCGAACGGCAGTTGCCATAAAAAACCACTCGGTACAACGATCACGTGCTGGATCCCCGGGTGATCGATGCCGCACAACGGAGGGAACAAACGCTGGGTCAACTCCAACTCCATCTGCTGAGTTCGCAGACGTTGTGCCTTGTTCTCGATCTCGTCCACCGTGGTCGGCAAACTCAAGATCGTTGCCAGCCAACGTTCGCACTGCTGCCGAAGTTCGGTTGCTGAACGCACCTGCCAATGGCTGGCTTGGTTTCGATGCACCAAGGTTCCAACCACATTGTCATCATCCACTTGAAACGAAACGATCGCCATGTTGGCTGGCAAGACGCTCCAATCCGGTCGCTCGTTTCGTTCCGGGATTGGCGGCGGCTCAACACGAGGCAGCAAGGCTTGGTTGGAAGCCAGCGACGACAACTGCCCCTGCAACCGCTCATGCAAAATCGCCGCGTCCAAACCGAGCACCCTGGGGTTGAGCTGCATGGCCGGGGCAAGAGCTTGCAATTCCTTGTTCAGATCCGCTTGATTTGGAAAGAAGTCCTCCAGCGAAAGCTCTTTGTTTCTCAAGACCTGACGCAGTGCACAACGCAGATCCGTTGTTCCGGGCAGTTCGCCCAGCGTGTTTCTCGCACTGGCGGATTGCTGTTCATCCATTCGAACGGCAACGCGTTCCGCTTCGCCGGCCGCCACTGCAAGTCGAACGCCCAACCCGGTCCACGATTGCCGGTCCAGCTCAAAACAAAACTGATCAAATGCGGTGAGGTCCTGCCCCGCCAGCGATTCGCGCCAATGCGATTGATAACGCTGACTTCGAGTGGCGGCTGGCACGCGGTTCTGATTGGGCAGTTGAAGTTCCCAAAACCGAAACGCCAAGGGATGGGTGATCGAACGAACCTCAGCCGATGGATCGCTCGTTTGCATCCCGCTTGCAAACCGACGCGTCTGCTCGAGCAACTCTTCTCGGACAATTCGACGGCGTTGGAGTTCCTTCAGCGTCTGAAGATTCTTCGCGTCGTCTCCTTCCGGATCCAACCGGGCCAAACCGACCGTTCGTTGAACATCGACTTGAAGCTGCAACCAATTCGCAACGGCCGCCGAGTGAGGCAAATCCAATCGACGAGCCCTGCGAAACCGTTCTGACATCGACAGATGATTGCCTGCGGCCGCAGGTCGGTTTGCCAGGAGCGCCGCTCTCGCCGCAAACACTCTCAATTGATACGCGATCGCAGGGGTTTGACGACGCAAAATCTCCGATCGAGTGACCAAGTCCCGTTCCAAAGCAAGTGCCAGGCTCTCGATGTCTTCCCAACGATCCAGTTCGTCCAATGCGAGTTCGAAACATTCGACGGCCAACTGGAACTGCCCCAACGCGAAAGACACCTCGGATGTCGAGACGGCGGTTTCAACAAATTCAACCAAGTCTTGTCGAGAAGGCAAAACCACCGCCGGCAGCCCCTCCCTCAATCGCATCTCCTGATTCGCGATCTGTCGATGGGTCATCCATCGGTTCGACAAGGATCTCAAACGGGTCAAGCGGGCGATCGGCGTCAGCACATGAAAGCCCCCGGAGATTTGATCGAGCGGTTCGACCAACTGGATGTCAGAGTCGTCGCCAGCGTGATAACGCACCGCCACCCGAGAAGCAGCGACCAAGGTTCCGGCAGCATGAAATCGTTGGTCAGAACCGAGAACGCCAGGCGGCACCGTCGCCGCAAGCAATTGTTGACCGACCGGATTCTGCAGCACGAACGCTCGACCTCGCAACCATCGCATTCGATAGGCAGCGAGCGAAAGCTGACGGAGAACTTCTGCGATATCCAGTCCTCGCAATTGATCAATATTCTCTGGCAAATCCTCCGAGATGAACCAGTTGCCAGCTGGGACTCCCGCCATCAAGTAGCGTCGAAGACGCACCAACGGCACACGCTCTGCCGATGGCCACAAATCCAGATTCGTGCGTACCAGTTCGTTCGGAGCTTCCATCAAGCGATTGAAATCATCCTCGATTTGCCTGGACGTTCCGACGCTTCTTCGCCTCGGAATATCGCTTGGCGGAGACGTTAAGACTCGCCACTGAATCCCTGATAGAAACGTTGGGTTGGCGACGATGACCTGGATCGCGGTGTCGTAGTGTTCCGCGGCCGCGGCCAGATCCCCAGCTTGAAGATGACATTCGCCCAGCAAGGTTCGAATGGAGATTCGACCGAGCAAATGCCGCATGGTGCTGGTCGACGCCGCGTCGCGTTCCAACTGGTTCAGAATCGCGATCGCCCGAGTGATTTCACCACGAAAGAAAGCCTGTTGCGCCACTCGATAGGCGAGTGGAGGGGCAACATCTTGAAACGCAAGGTCTTGGTTCGGTTGCGGAAGGTTGTTCTCAAAGCGGTCAGCGAGCCCTGCGGCTTCCAACGCCTCTCGGGCCGCATCCTCACCTGGTTGCTGGGCCGATGTCTGCGTCACTCCTAGGAAACAGACCGCGACCGCCAGTCCGTACCAACACGGGAGAAGCCAACCTCGAATCAACATGCCTGTCCCTCATCGAAGGGTAGAAATTCGGTGCAACCTCCTTCAGTCTTCGACCGCCGGTCAGTCGCCAACACCCAAGTCGTCATCCAACGCGTCCAAAATCAGCTTCAATTCGGCCTCTTCGTGCTCGTGAAACTGCTTCACAAACGCGTCGTAACGGACCAGAACCTTTTCTTGGGCGGTGGTGACTTCGGGGGTCACGCCCTCAATCGGCGTGTCGCCGGTGCAAGCCTGCGCGGCCGCTTCCGCCAAGTGTCTCGAATCTTCGAACAAGACGGCGTGTTGGTTCCGCAAATTTTCCGCCGCCAAAGACATTTCCGGGTCCGCATCCAAGGCCTGATCGAAGTAGCCGTAAGCTTCTTCCAAGCCAAAATGCAGAGCCAACTGGTCGTTCAAGTCACTAAATAACTGAATTAATTCAGGCCAATGGTTGGCCGCTGCCTCCCGCGGCTGCGTCAGAACAGCCAAGCGGTCCGTCAATATTTTCAGGTCGCGATTGTCATTCTTGATGTCCTGCATAAACGCCGCGTTGACACTCAAACGGCGTGAATTGTTCGCTTGCTCGGCCATGTTGCTACCTTCCATTGCAGTGAATTGACTGCCTTCATTGTAGCCTTCCAGTGAATCGGGCTGGGATGCTTCCAACGACGAAATGGCCCGGATCAACAAAATGATTTTCGACCTTGACTGATTTTCTAGGATGGGAACAATTTGACTCCGTGGTCGAGACGATTCGTTTCGGCCGCAGAAATCTTGAGAAAGGAGTTCTCAAGAAGTGTGCTTCCCAGGAATTGGGTTCGCGTGAAACTGGATTCACGTGAACAACGAAGCACCACGACGATCCATTCACGTCAGCAAGGAGGCGACGAGATGCGTCACGCAATCGATCAATGGTTGAGCCAAACCAAACCGGGTGGAACCTTCCGGTCTTCATTCGGCTCCTCGACAATGCCGCCTCACGAAGCGGTGAAGTGGAACGATCCCTCAGGCAGCAACGTTCAAACGGTTCGCCGCGTTGACCAATCGACTGCCTCCGAGCAGATCCAATCGCGAGCGACCAAGCTTGCTGGCGCCACGGAATCCAATTCGCCCAGCCCTTCCACCTCCCGGCGTGATGCTTCCACGACGCGTCTGTCAGGTTTGCTGAAGAAAGTTCGCTTCTTCTCGGGATCCGACATCGAGTTCACCTCGATCGCCCAATCAGCCGAGACCTGCGAACCCGGTCAATTGGTGGTCTATCGCTTGGGCGATGACTGCCCGGTTGAATTGATCTCGCAAGCTCTCGCCCGTGGTGCCGCCGGCATTCTGACGGAGCAAATTTTGCCAGCTCCGGTTCCTCAAGCCATTGTGGCGGACACCGACCGAGCCCTCGCGGAAATTCGATCCAAGCAAACCGATCGCCCCGACCAAAAACTCATCACGATCGGCATCGTTGGCTCGGCCGGAAAAACGGTCACCGCATTCCTCACCGCCTCCGTTCTGCGCGACATCCCCTGCCGAGTCGCCTACCAAACGGACCTTGGATCCAGCGATTCGGTGGTCACCGAAGCAGGGCCCGCCAAGGCCACCAACGGCGCGTCGCTGATTGACGCCTTGTCCGATGCCGTGGATGCGGGCGCAGCCGTCAGCATCACCGAAATGGATTCCACTCAACTGCGTCTGGGAGCCTACGACCAGATTGAATTGGACATCGTCGTCGTGACCGGGCGTGATGCAGGCAGCAACGACTTTGGGCCTTCACCGATCGAATGTGCTTTCGAATTGGTGACGCAGGGCGGGGTGTTGATTGTGCCAGAATCAAACCAACACATCCTTTCCGCAGCACACGCGACGGCACAGACACAGAACATCGAACTGGTGACCTACGGAGTCGACAACGCCGCCGATGTTTCGATCCGCACGATCTCGCACGAAGACGGCACCTTGACCGCCATGCTGCGACATGAATCCCGAGCCGCGGTGATGGAATCGTTCCTCGGCCGGGGACACTTTGCCGAATGCTTGGCCGCCGCTGCCGCCGTTGGCGTGGTGACCGAAAACCCCTTGCCACAAATCGCCGAATCCCTCTGCAAACTTCGCGATTTGCCAGGCCGGTTCGAAGCCATCACGACCGACGACTGGGAAACCGATCAAAATAATCCCGCCGTGCGTTTGGACATTGGTGGAACGCCTGAACGAGTCAAGTTTGCTTTGCAAGCGGCTCGCAAAGAACTGCTGCAAACCCCCGCCAGCTCCGCCCCAATGACGTTGCCCATGCACGCTTCCTCCAAAGCAAGCAGGGCCAAACGTCCCAAACTTTGGTGCGTCTTGGCGGTCAGCGAAAAAGACGATGCTGACACGCTGATGCAGTACGGTCGCTTGCTGGAAACCATGCCCGATCACTGTGTGCTGACCTGCGTCGGATCGGACAAAGCGCACTTTCTATCGATGAGCCACGGTGTTTTGGACGGGATCCAAGATGTCGCCGCCATGCGATTGGTCGCCGATCCCAACCGCGCAATCCAGTGGGCGCATGGCGAAGCAAGTCACAACGACATGATCTTGGTCATCGGCGGGATCGACCGTCGCAATCCCGACTCGGAACGCCGATCCTTGGATGCGGTCACTCAAGTCATCACCGCCTGTGCGGAAGAACGCGAACAAGCTCTGCAAGCGAATTCGCAACCAGCCATCAGCCCAAGCCTGCCCGACTCCGGTCTGCCAAACTCCGACCTGCACGGCCAGAACTTGCCCGGTCAGAACAATGGCACCGACGCTGATCCCCCCCAACTCAAATTGTTCGACGGAAACTGATCCCTCCCCGATGAGACTGCTATGACCTCTTGGTGGCAACGACTTCAATCCAAGTGGGATGAGTGGTGCGGTGATCGCGAAATGGAGCAATCCATTCGTCGGCACCTGCGTCAAAATGGGTACTTCGGCGCGACCGCCAAATTGAGCGGCGTGCGACTGGTCGCGGTCCAACGCCCCGGTTGGCAACAACTGTTTCGGTTTGATGTTCGCGCACGCGTGGATTTCCAAACGCCCGATGATGAACCAGATCCCGATCCGGTCTATCACGAACTGTACGGTTTGGTTCACGAAGACATTCGTCACAACCGCAGCCAGGTGCGTGTGTTTGACACGCCGGAACAACGCGTCGAGCTGTTCCGCGACTGGAGTGAAGGGTTGATCTGTTTGCGGGGTGCGAAAGGACTGCTAAGTTGATTCGAGGGAGAACTCGATTCGCCCTGCTTCCTTTGCTGCACTCACACCTTTCCATCGCAGACTCGATAGCCGCCATGTTTGATCGCCGCGATTCTTTGGTTCTCAACTCGCTTTCGACCACGTTCTTGCCCTGCTGGCTTCTGTTGGGAATCAGCACTTTGTTCGGGGGGAACGCCACGGCGATTGCCCAGGATGAATCGGATTTCCTCACCAACGTTCGCAAGCTGACGTTCGAAGGACGGCGCGCCGGCGAAGGCTACTTCAGTGCCGATGGCACCCGGATGGTCTTCCAAAGCGAACGCGATCCATCCAACCCGTTCTATCAAATCTATGTTTCCGACTTGGAAACCGGTGATATCCAACGCGTTTCGCCTGGCTTTGGCAAAACGACTTGCGGTTGGATCCACCCGAACGGCAAACAGGTTTTGTTTGCCAGCACGCACGCCGATCCAGCGTCAAAGCGTTTGCAACAGGAAGAACTCGACTTCCGGGCATCCGGCGAATCCCGTCGCTACTCATGGGATTACGACCCAAGCTACGAACTTTACGCCGCTGACCTGGATCAAATCGAACCAGGCACCACGAAAGGTTTGACCGCCCTGACGGACGCCAAGGGTTACGACGCGGAAGCCAGCTACAGCCCGGATGGAACGCAAATCGTTTTCGCGTCCAACCGCGCCGCTTACTCGCAAGAGTTGTCCGAACGCGAACAAGAACAATTCGAGCGTGACCCGGCCTTCATGAACGACCTCTACATCATGGACGCGGACGGTTCGAACGTGAAACGACTGACCAGTGAACCCGGTTACGACGGCGGACCATTCTTTTCGCCCGATGGACAACGAATCTGCTGGCGACGCTTCGCTCCCAACGGAGCCACCGCGGAAATCTTCACGATGAAGACCGATGGCTCCGACGTCAAACGATTGACTGAAATCAACGCAATGAGCTGGGCACCGTTCTATCACCCCAGCGGTGAGTTCCTGGTTTTCACCACCAACAAACACGGGTTCGCAAACTTTGAACTGTACTTGGTTCGAGCCGACGGCGAAGGCGAGCCCGTTCGATTGACCACCACGGAAGGTTTCGATGGTCTGCCGGTCTTTCTTCCCACTGGCGACCAGTTGTCTTGGACGACCACACGTGTTGTGGACAGCAACGGCAACGTCGTGATGGAAGATGGCCAGCCCAAGCAAAGCACCTCGCAGATCTACGTGGCGGACTTTGATGTCGAGACCGCTCGTCAACGCCTGGGGTTGGCTGACCCAAACAGCAACAGCCAAACAGACGAAGATGCGTCGCTGGCCCGAACGAACTTGACCGCCACGGCACCGGAGTTTCGCCCGAGCGATGTGATGCGTCACGTCGACTACCTGACTCGTCCTGAACTCGGCGGTCGATTGACGGGAACGCCGGGCGAAAAGCGAGCGACCGCCTACGTGGCGGCTTACTTGGAAAGCTTGGGGTTGGTTCCCGCCGGGCAGGACGGAACGTTCTTTCATGACTTTGAATTCCCAGCGGGTTCGTCCCTGGGGCCGGCCAACCAACTGACAATCACCACCTCATCGCCTGGTGGCAATTCCGCGACAATTGACGCCGAATTGACGGAATCGTGGGCCCCGCTTTCGTTCTCACAAACAGGCGACATCGAATCAGCTGAAGTCGTTTTCGCAGGTTACGGCCTGCAAGTTCCCGGCGATGAAGAGAACGATGAGTACGACAGTTACGTTCACTTGAATGTTGCCGACCGTTGGGTCTTGGTTCTGCGAGACCTGCCGCAAAACATCTCCGCCGAACAACGCCAACGGATGGCACGCTACGGCGATCCACGTCGCAAAGCCACCATCGCTCGCGACCTGGGAGCTCGCGGAATCATCTTCGCTGCTGGTCCCAACAGCCAAGTGAAGCGAGACGTGATCCGCTTTGATAGCAACGCGTCCCAAGCACAGGTCAGCTTGGCTGCTGTCTCCATCAGCAACGAAGTCGCATCCAAGTTGGTTCGCGCAGGCGGTCGCGACTTGAAAGAGCTGCAAACGCATCTCGATGACGGAAAGATGGCGATGGGGATTCCAATGTCGGGTATCACGGTCAAAGCATCGATCGAAATCAACCGCCAAACCGGCACAGGTCGAAACGTGATCGCCCGCTTGCCGGCTGACTCCAAAGCCAACGCATCCACCCCCGTTCAGTTCCCGGTCGTGATGGTGGGTGCCCACATCGATCACCTGGGACGAGGCGGAGGCAGCAACTCACTGGCCCGATCGGACGAAGAAAACCAAGTCCACGTCGGAGCCGATGACAATGCCAGCGGGGTCGCGGCGATGCTGGAAATCGCTCAGTACCTCGTCGACCAAAGAAACTCCGGCCGTTTGCAAATGAAACGAGACTTGATGATCGCCGCCTGGAGCGGTGAAGAGTTGGGGCTGTTTGGATCGCAAGCCTACGTCGATGACTTTGGAAAACTCTACCCAGCTGCTCCGATCCAAGACCCCAGCGAAGATGACATTGCGATTGCACACGCTCATGGGATGACCCCCGATGCAGCTTCGCTTGGCGATGCGGTCGCGGTTTACCTGAACCTCGACATGGTCGGTCGCTTGCGAGACAAACTGATCGTGCAGGGCATCGGGTCATCGCCTGGTTTTGAAGGGGAAGTCCAACGCCGCAACGTGCCGGTGGGTGTTGCCTTGAAACTCGATCGAACCAGCACACGTTTGCCAACCGATGCGTCTGCCTTTGTGGCTCGCAAGGTGCCGATTTTGTCTGGATTCACGGGAGCACACGAGGACTACCACACACCTCGAGACACCCCCGACAAACTGAACTACGAAGGCAACGCCGACATCGCGAATTTGTTTGGATTGCTGACCCGCGGTTTTCTGATGTCCGGCGAGGTGCCCGAGTTCAAACTGGACGAAGGTCAATCGACCGAAGAAGTCCCACGGGCTCGCTTGACCGCCTACCTGGGAACGATCCCAGACTACGGTGCCGGCGAAATCAAAGGCCTGAAGCTGAGTGGAGTCGCATCCGGGGGGCCCGCTGAAACCGCGGGGGTTCGCGGCGGCGACGTGATCGTGAAGTTGGCCAAGCAAACCATCGAGGACATCTACGACTACACTTATGCCATTGAAGCGTTGAAGATCGGCGAGACGGTCGAGATGGTTGTCCATCGCGAAGGCCAGGACGTGACGCTCTCCATCACCCCCGGGTCACGAGATTGATTGCAACGAAACGGACCGATTCTCGATGGCGAGTCTTCATGACTTCGCTTGTCGGTCTGATTCTGCATGTCGGTTGCTGGCAGGATCCAGTTTTCGGGCAAGACGCGCCGCGGGCCCCGCTCGTGGCGGAAGGCCTGATCGACGAAGACAAGTTGGTCGCCGAGCCGATCGAAATGTCGTCGCTGCCCGCCCCGAGTGATGAAGTGGCGGAACTGCTGAAGGTCGGACAGGTTGAATTCATCTCCGGCGGGCCGCGCCCCTCCGAAACCCGTGGCCTACGATCCCCTGGGTTTATCAACCGAGACTTTGACGCCGAGACCCGGTTCAGCTTGTCCTACCACTTCTCCAGTCGCTGCCGCTGGTGGTGGGACGAAGATGGAATCGTGATCCGAGTTCGATACCCGGAACTGAATCTCAAGGTCTTTCACGAGGTTTGGTTCCGCCAACGCCCCAATGACCTCCGCCAGTTTTGGTCCTTGAGCTTGGTCCAGCATGAACTCGACCACATCCGACTCTCCACCGACCCGCGCGTGCTCAAGCGATTTGAGACGGCCGTTCGCAGTGAAGAGAGTTTGCGTTTCAGCTTTTCAGAAGTCGAGTCGATCCTCGGCGAGCAAGCCAACTCGAGAACGTCGAACCGTCGCTCACCGCGTCTGACCCCAGAACAAGTTCGGAAGCTGATCAACGAGCGAGTTCGCGAGCACTTCGACCAAACCTTCCAGTTGATCGAAATTCGCTACCGTGAGCTGGACCGACAAACCGCCCATGGTTCGTTCGCGGTTCCGACAGACAGCCCCCTTCGACAGTGGCTCGATCATTCCTCGGCCGAACGAGACGGCGAGCCGCAATCGGACTAGTTCCGATCGCGATCCCGGCGGCAAAGTGCGTGACTCCGCCGGATTGGATTCAGCGGCGGAGGAATTTCACGAAATCGCGATGCCGAGTTCTCCGACGGCGGATCGCATCTTGGGACACATCGTTCCGCGTGGTAAGTTGCCAGCTTCACTCGCTCACACGGCAGCCAAGCTGCCCGCACGCCCCCATTTATTGCGACTGTTTATGTCCATCGACACCTACTCGATATGCCCTTGTGGTAGCGGCAAGAAGATCAAGTTTTGCAAATGCAAGGACTCTGTACACGAACTTGACCGCGTGCTGAAGATGATCGATGGGGGCCAACTTGTCCCCGCCTTGGACCGCTTGAGCGCGATCTTGGAAGAACATCCTGACGCCGCTTGGGCGCTCGCGATTCGCGGCCGTTTGTTCATGGATTTGCGTGAATACACGTCACTGGAAGAAAACGCGGAACGCTTCCGACGCTTGCAGCCCTCCAACCCGCTGGCGTTGACCCAAAGTGCCGCCGCCGCCCTTTTCCGCCAAGACTTGTCGGCCGCCACCGAGCTGATTTTGGAAGCGTTGACCGAAAGCGGCCAAACGGTCG
Source organism: Rhodopirellula islandica (assembly GCF_001027925.1). Taxonomy (NCBI): domain Bacteria; kingdom Pseudomonadati; phylum Planctomycetota; class Planctomycetia; order Pirellulales; family Pirellulaceae; genus Rhodopirellula; species Rhodopirellula islandica. The sequence continues at coordinate 35,979 of NZ_LECT01000015.1, forward strand.
ATTCGTTCGTTCTGGACGTCGCATCGCTGCTCTCCTACGCCCTGGCGGGCAACGGAATCCTGTTGACGTCGCGTGTCTACGCCACCCTGGCGTTAGTTTCGACCGGCTACGAAGACAGCCGAATGGCTGCCAATGTGCTGCAGCAAATCAACGGGGACCCGTCGGTCAACCAATTGGCCAAGGCCGTCCCGAATTTGATTCCGCCGCCAGAAAGCGCCGATTGGGTCGAACGCTACGACGAAGCCGCTCTGTTGCTTTCCAACAACAAAGTCGCCCTGGCACAAACCAAATTTGAATCTCTGCAGCGATCCGCCCCCCTGCAGCCGGCCGTCCTTTCCGGCTTGCTCAACTGTGCGATTTGGCGAGGCGATCACGTCGCTCAATCCGAACTGCTGGTCAAACTCTCCCAGTGCGAAGAACTGGACTTTGATGAGCGTGCTCGCTTCCTGGCGTTGGCACAAATTGCCAGTCCCGATGCCGATGGCATGACCGTTGAACACACGGAACTGATGGCGGACGTCGATTCCATCGATGAGTACCAAATGGCGTTGATCGCCAACCCCCGATTCGAAGAATTGCCAGCGGACGCGTTGGAATCCGTGAAACGCGAAGGCGATGTTGCCCCTCGCTCCGCCTTCCAGATTCTCGACCGCGCCGTGCTGGACGAAGGCGAAACGCTGACGGCCGACAACATTCCAGTCGGGTTGGCGGCTCTCTTCCTGTTCGGTCGTGAAACGGATCGGTCCGCACGCCTGCAAGTCCTTGGTCTGCCCGTCGCGAAACGCCCCCAAGTCCAAGAACTTCTGGACGAAGTCGCTCCCAATGTCAATTGGACCGAAGGCGAGAAGGGTCAGCTGCCCCTGGCCATGATCGCGACACCTCAAATTGGCGGCATTCGTCCCGAGCACCAGAAGGACCTGGATGCCGTGGTCAAAGAGCTGATCCGTCAACGTGTTCCTGAAACACTCTCGACGACACCCGTCAAATTGCTCGGCGACGTTTCCTTGAAGGACGCTGCTAGCGACGACAGCAAAAAGCTGCAACGTGCCGCCATGGTGCGATTCATTGAAGGCGAAGACAGCTTGGTGGCCCGAGACGAAGAATTGATCAACCGCCTTTGTGAGCTGGGAAACCTTCCGCAGGTTGAACGTAAAAAAATCACCGGCGACGAACTCGAAGAGATCCCAGGCAGTGACCTGGATCGAATCGACCCATCCGGATTGGATCCCGAAAACCTGATCTACCTGATCCAGCGTGCTCAGCAGATTTCGGCCACCTCCATCGGCCGCCGGGCTTCCATCGCGTTGCTGGAAGCGGACACCGAATCGGTTGATGACGGCCGATTCATCGGTGCCAAAATCATCGCTTATTCGTTCCTGATGCAGCGTGCGACCGAGTCCGATGAAGCGGTGGATTACTTGGACAAAGCCAAGGTCTACGCCGAAGAACACAAGCTCTCCGACGCTTCGTTGTTGCTGGCTGAACTCGGCCTTCGACTGCGTCGCCAAGAAATCGATTTGTTCCAAAACACCGTGCAAGCGATCGTTCAAAAGCACAGTGACAACCCCGAAGTGATGGGCCGGTTGCAGCAAATCTTGGCTCAACTCGGACTGATCAATCCCGACGGAACGCCTCGCCAGGCCCCAGGCATGGGCCCTGCATCGCAGGATCCTGCCGGCGGCGGACTCTGGACTCCCGACGGCGACTCCGGCGGATCCGCCCCCGCCAGCCCTGCTGGTGGCGAAGCTTCTGGTGGTGGCAAACTTTGGGTCCCCGGAATGGACTGATGGCAAACGAGCCCGACGCAACCGCGAATGGTCAATCGGCGGAAGATCTCCGCTGGATGACCGAAGCCATTGACCTTGCCTCCCTGGGGCGAGGTCAGGTCGAACCGAACCCTCCGGTCGGCTGCGTTCTGGTTCGTGATTCGGTCTGCATCGGCAAGGGCTACCACCAACGATTCGGTGGCCCCCATGCCGAGGTCGAGGCCTTGTCCGACTGCGCCGATGCAACCGGAGCGACCGCGTACGTTTCGTTGGAACCCTGTTGCCATCATGGCAAAACCCCCCCGTGCGCCGACGCATTGATCCGAGCCCAGGTCGCCCGGGTCGTCGTGTCGGTGGTGGACCCGTTTGACCAAGTCGACGGTGGCGGAATCGAACGACTTCGCTCCGCGGGAATCGAGGTCACCACGGGCGTCGCCAAGGAGGCCGGGGAGGATCTGCTGGGTGCCTACCTGAAACGTGTCCGCACGGGCATGCCCTGGGTGATCGCGAAATGGGCGATGAGCCTGGATGGACGCATCGCCACCAAGACCGGCGAAAGCAAATGGATCACGGGGCCGGCCGCTCGAACTGCGGTTCATGAACTCCGGGCCAGCGTCGACGCGATTGCTGTCGGCATGGGCACGGTCATCGCGGACAACCCCTTGCTGACCGTTCGCCTGCCCCAGATCGCCGACGCCAAACCGCCCGGCGGCACGAACCCGAAGATCGCGTCCAGCACTCGCCAATTGGTCCGCTTGGTCTATGCCCGATCAAGGCTGCCAGACCTGCAAACTCAATTGGTCCAGACCGCTTCGGAAACACCCACTTGGGTGATCGCGGGACCTCAGATCGCGAACGCTGACTTAGCCAAGCTTGCCGATCACGATGTCGAAACCTGGCAATGCGAGTCGTCGGATCCCATCGAGATGATCCGTCAGTCACTGCTTTGGCTGGGCAGCAACGACAACCCACGTGGGCTTGCCATGACCCATCTGATGGTCGAAGGCGGAAGCCAGTTGCTGGGCAGCTTTGCCGCCGCCCGACAACTCGACGAAGTGCACGCCTTCATCGCTGGCAAGTGCATCGGCGGCCGGGATGCCCCAGGACCACTTGGTGATCCTGGAGTCGAGGCTTTGACCGACGCGACGTCGCTGCGAATCAGCCGCTTGGACTCATTCGACAACGACGTGCGATTGATCTATCGACGGTAGGTCCAACTGACCGACATCGTCGCCACTCAGTTGCCGACTCCACCGACACCACCAGCAGCACCGCCAGCCGCACCACCGACTCCACCAGCAGCACCGCCGGCTGCTCCACCTGCGTCAGTACCGGTATCACCCGAGACGAAGTTGAAGGTCGTGACCTCACCGATTTGCGAGAATATCGGTGCGGGGCTGATTCGGACGTAACGACGATCAGCAGAGATGATCGCCAAACCGGTCATCGAGGCCCCCTCGGGCAAGGAGGTGATCACCGGCATGTAACCAACACCACCTTGTGGGTTGAAGCCATTGATCCCGTTGACGCCGCCAGTCCCAAAAGGACCACCGTTTGCCCCGGGAAGCAACGAGGGATAGTCGCTAAAAAACTCTCGCAGCAACTGACGATTGTCCCCCAATGCATTCGCGGCTTGAGCGTTCAAGCCCCCGCCAGCGGCCGGGCCAATGAACTGCCCCAACGCTTGGTGCCCGACATCGCGGCCGAACTCAGCCAAGTGCTCCACCTGAGCTTCAGCCAGCTTCTCTTTTCGTTGTCCATCTTTGACTTCAAAGATCACCAACGCGTTCTGTTCCATCAAAGGGATGTCTTGGCGAATGAACTTTTGCTCCGGACGCCCCACATCGGTCAAGATTTCCACGGTGACTTTGCCGGTTGAAACGTTGCCCCAAATGCGACGCAACTGGACGCGGTACTCACCCGAGAAACCCTTCGGGCACAGGTACGTTTCTGAAACTTGTCCCGTGGCATCGTCCTGGGCACCCGGATAGGCATCGCCAAGCAAGGTGCCGCCGCTGGTGCTATTGGGTGATTCCAACGAGCAAACCGTTCCGGAGGGTTCTTCCACCGACAAGTCGACGTCGGCGTCGCCGGTCCAGCTCACTCGTACAATCGCATCGTGCGAAGCAGCTCGACGGAGAGCTTCGCTGAAATGCTTGGCCGATTCGCTGTCGCCTTCGGCCACCAGTTCTTGGTGAGTCGCACGAGCCATCAAACGAGCTTCTTCGACCAGCGGCTGAAATTTGTCACTCCAAGCCAATCCCAACACGCCTTCACAAGCCCAGGCCAAATCGGAGGGTTGATCCAAGCGTTTCGCCAATCGAAGTCCCATCACATAAGGTTCGCGGCGGTCTGGGTCCGCGTCCGAGATCTGGCGACAGAGCTTCATAGCCGCTGCCAGTTGCCCCATGTCTTCCAAACGTGCTGCCACGTTGAGCAGATCCTCGGGGGTTTCGGCGAAGTCCGCCGCTGAAAGCAGGGCCCGTTCGACTTCCGATTCAGGTGCGTCCGTCGCGGCCAAAGACAACGCATAGGCTTGGTACATCCAAGGTTGGATGTGCCCGGCCGAAATGGCACCGGCGATCACGGCACGGATCTCGTTGAAATGAGCCTTGGCAGCGTCTTTGTCACCCGCTTGTTCTGCGGCCGAAGCCTTCACGTTGAAGTGCGACACCGTCGCACGAACTCGGCGGTCCAAAATCGTCAAATCGCGTGCCGACTCAACGTTCCAATTGGCGAAGTGCTCTGACCACGCTTGGTCAACGGACTTCCCTTCTGGGATGTCGAGCTGAATGGCGCGATCGATGTTTTCGATCGAATCCGCATTGGACGCTTGGCTGGTTTCAGAGGCACTTGTCACAGCGGACGAATTGGCTTTGGATCGCAGCGAGGCGTCGTCAGGAACGATGAACATTCCTCCTCCGCCACCCATGCCGCCACCCATGCCGCCACCCATGCCGCCGCCCATGCCGCCGCCCATGCCGCCGCCCATGCCGCCACCCATGCCGCCGCCCATGCCGCCGCCCATGCCGCCGCCCATGCCGCCGCCGCCAAGGCTGACGATTGGCACGACCAAGTCACCGACCGGGTAAACCTTCGTGACCAAGTTGTCTTCGGCAGCGGTCACAGTCGTGATGTTCAGAACTTCGTCCTTGATCATGTAGGTCAAGTTCTGATCACGCAGCATCAGCCGCAGGAACGATCGCAACGAAACGTTTTCCAGTGCGATGTTCACAGGAATGTCTTCGGACAATCCCTCGCCTTCCAAACTGAAGACGTCAATTCGGATTGGAATCGTGCGGTCTTCACTGATCACTCGGATCGCATCATTCAGAGGTGTGTCGAGGAAGTTGTAAGAGACCTCATCCGACAAACTGGCTTCGATGCGTTGTTCTGATTCGCTGTCACCGACCAATTCGATCGATCCGTAACGCTCGATGCGTCGACGGCTCAAACGCTGCCAGGTTTCAGCTTCTGGATAAACGATCGGTGGATCGTCAACAAAAGGCACGGCCGCCTTCAGCACCAACGAAAACGCATCCACAAAGTTGCGTTCACGCAGTTCGCGATAACGACGATCGCGAGCGTAGGTTTGCAAAGCAAGCGTTTCGTCTGTGACGTGACGTCCAAGAACGCTGTCGTCGGTGATCGTGTCACCTGCCAAAGCAGCAATTTCCAACGACACCCCACCATCGGCTTCGGTGTAGCGTCCTTCATCGATCAAAGCATTCATCTGAGACGACAATCGTTTCAAACGATCTTCGCGACGATAGGTTTCTTGCAACAAACGAGCGGACGCGGTGGCACCGGCGGCCAGTTGCTCCAGATTGGCCTCTTGCTCGAGGAAGTCAGCCTCACGAGCACTGGCGATTTGAATCGCCGAACGAACTTGGCCGAGCAATTCACGACGCAGTTGAGGGTCAATATCAGGAGTTGTCTCGACTCGCGAAAGCAGGCTTTTCAAGCTGCCAGCGACACCGATGGGGTCTTGGCGAATCAGCCGACGTGCTTCTCGCAATTGAGCCCGGACTTCCCCTCGCAAACGACCTTCTTCACGTGAACGCAGTTGTTCGAAGCGGCCCAGCAAATCGCCACCGTCTTCTCGCAGTTCATTGTCGCCCACAACAGGTCCGAACCCGCTGTCGAATTGACCGCCACCGCCCATGGCTGGTCCTGCGTTCGCTGGCCCTGGGTTCGCGGGAGCAACCTCAGCGGGAGCACCGAAGACATCGTCGTCGGCTGCCAAGGGAGCGTCAGCGGCAGGTGCCGCATCAACCGCGGGTGCCGCCGTGGCAGGAGCTTCTGCAGCAGGTGCATCCATCGCGGGAGCATCATCAGCCGCCGCACCGAAGACATCGTCTCCGGCAGCAGGCTCCGTACCGAAGGGACTTTCAGCAGCCGCGTCACCGCCACCACCGAAGATGTCATCGAAGGGGTTGTCATCCCCGGTTTGCAGGATCAATCGCTTGCCTTCCGGCGTCGCCATCTTCAAGATCGCTTTGGCTTCCGCGTTGTTAGGATCGGCTTGCAAAGCTTCCAGAGCAACCGCACGCGCTCCACGCATGTTGCCTTGCTGCATCGCCATCGTGGCGGCGGTTGCCAACGATTCTGCACGAGCCGTCATCGCTTGAGCGGTTTGACGAAGCATTGGCGAACCGGCGGTTGCCAACAACAACCCATGAGCCGTTTTGTGTTCGGCAATCAAGCCAGTCAAGAAAGCGAAGTCAGGATTGTCCGACTCGACGCTTGCATTGGCTTTGATTTGAATGTCGCTGTTCCGAGTGCCACCGACCAAGTCGATCGCCACCTCTTCCGCGGGCGACTTCAGTTGTCCCAAGTAGATCGAATCACGGTCCAATCGCAGGGGCGGCAAACGATTGCCATGCACCCAGTCGATCTTCGCATTGGATTTGATTTCGGTGATCCAAATGGGCGACATCACGGCCGCGTCGGCGACCAAATCGGCGATCTCCGTTGGCGTTGCGTCGGTCCCCACGACCCCCAAAACACCACCGGTTTGATTTGCCAGAACTCCCATGATCGCAACGTTCTTGGTCGGACCAATCGCAACCGAGTGAACCGAGATGTGATCGTTTCGCAACGCATCGATGAGGTTCTCGAATCGCGACAGGTTTTGAGCCGCATCAATCGAAGCCGCGTCGCCGATGTAAACGATCGAGCGTGTTCGCGAATCTGGACGACCGGTCAAGGAGGCTCGGACAGTGTCCAAGACCGAGACCAAATTCGTGTTGCCTAACGGCAATCGCGAAGTCAATTTCGCGGTCGCGGCTGCCAAGTTGCTGTCGCCAGGAACCGCAAATCCACTGGTCAGCTCGTTGGCCTGCACGTCCGCAGCGAACAACGCCACGCGGACATCGCGGTCACGAACAGACTCGAGTGCCGCTTGCAGAGCCTTCATCGCGTCATCGCGATACGCTCCCACTTGGCTGGCCGACGTGTCAACGACGATGACCAGGTCACCAGCGGACTGGCGAACCGCGCGAAGCATGGAATCTTCCGCACCAGCCTGGATCGAAGCAGCGATCGATTGACCGCCGTCGTCCATGCTGTGGGAAACGATGCGAATCGACGCTTCGGAGGAAACAGCCTGGGAATCAGTCGCGGCCGGTGGAGCCGCCGAAACCGCAGTCGCCATGACCGCCAACGTCAAAAGGGCTGGCAACTTGCAGCCAAAAGTGGAAAAGATCTTCATCGACAACTCAGAGAAGGAGTGGGGACCAGAGGAGAGATGCTGGGATGCGTCAGGTGGCAGGTTCATCGTGATTCTCAGCGATTAGTCGCGGGATGAGACGGCGAAAAGCCAGGCGCGGACCATTCAGTCTATTTCTGGAAACTTCAATTTCCACGAAAAAACCGCTTCAAACAGCTCTTGGACCGCCAAGAATTCCGATTGTAGGGTGTAGCATTCTGCAACACCTGTTGCGAAACGCCGCAGCACTCCGCTGCAATCGGGTTCTCAATGACTTCGCAGAGGAAAAGACGCGATTTCCGGGCCAAAGTGATGGTTCGGTCGTCCGAAGAGCCCGTCCAGCCGAGATTTCTCAGCCCCGGTCGCTGAGCAATCGCTCACGAGCCAACCGCAACCGCTCGGAAACGTCCGCCAGGTCGCTCCCAACGGCCGACAAATGCCCCATTTTCCGACCAGCTCTCGCGGCGTGCTTGCCATAAAGATGCAACGCCACACCGGGTGTATCGAGACACGCCCCCCAGTTTGGTAGCGTCTCGCGAGCCTCCGCGGCTTCCCAGATGTCGCCCAGCAGATTCAACATGCTGGCCGCAGGAACCACCATCGAAGTATCGCCCAGAGGCAGCCCGCAAATCGCGCGCACGTGCTGCTCAAACTGGCTGGTCGCACAAGCTTCGATCGTCACGTGCCCCGAATTGTGAGGCCTCGGCGCGACCTCATTGACGATCAATTCGTCGGGGGTCACAAACAATTCCACACACAACAACCCCACCAATCCCAAGTGCTCCGCCACCCGCGTCGCGATTTCGCGTGCCTGCAATTGCAGCTCTGGGGAAACGTTGGCAGGCAGTTTGGTTTCGTCGAGAATGTGGTTTTGATGGTCATTTTCGAACACCGGAAACGTCTCGACTCGCTGATCGAGCGTCCGAGCCACGATCACCGAAGCCTCCCGCTCAAACAACACCAATGCCTCGGCCACCCAAGGCGGTTGGCCATCGTCGCCGCTTTCCGCTCCCTCCCACTGGACCAACGCGGCCTCATCGGGTGAATTCAAACGATGCTGACCTTTGCCGTCGTAACCGCTGCGACACGTCTTGACGATGATTGGCCATCCCAACGACTCGCCCGCAGCAATCGCGGATTCCCGGTCATAGACGGGCTCAAACCCAGCGACCGGAATTCCAGCTTCACGCAGAGTCGTTTTCTCGATCCAACGGTCTTGGGCCATCGCCAACACCGAGGCATCCGGGTAGGTCGGTGCGTGTTTGCTGCACGCGGCGATGGTGTCCGCGGGAATGTTCTCAAACTCCAACGTGATCACATCGCATCGCTTTGCGAACGCTTCGATGGCGGAATGATCGGTCAGTGGCCCGCAAACCGTGAACGCTGCCACCTCGGCGGCCGGCTCATCGCTGCTGCCGCAAAAGACGCCCACCCGATATCCCATTCGAGCCGCGGCCATGGCGAACATTCGCCCCAACTGACCGCCACCAACCATGCCGATCGTGGCTCCGGGAAGGATGACGTGCTCGGAACCAGAGGCTGGATCGATTTTGGATGCTTGACGATCGCTCATGGAAGCTCGGCCGATGCGATCACGTCGTCACGCTGCTTTGCCACGAATGCTTCCAGACGTTCACGCAGACCATCGTCGTGGGTCGCCAAAATGCGAGCGGCCATCACCCCCGCGTTCTTGGCTCCCGCAACACCGATCGACATCGTGGCCACCGGGATGCCGCCCGGCATCTGGACGATCGAAAGCAACGAATCCAGTCCCTGCAGGGCCCGGCTTTGAATCGGCACGCCAATCACTGGCAACACCGTTTCGGACGCGACCATGCCTGGCAAGTGAGCGGCTCCCCCCGCCCCGGCGATGATCACTTTCAGCCCGCGAGAAGCAGCCGAACGAGCGTACTCGAACATCCTTTCCGGCGTGCGGTGAGCAGATACGACCGAGCGTTCATGCTCGACCCCAAGTCGATCCAGCATTTCACAGGCCGCCGACATGGTCTCCCAGTCATTGCGACTGCCCATGATCACACCCACGCGCGGAGCAGACGGGTGAGAAACCGCGGAATCGTCTTGGTCGGTCATCAGGTACTCTGAAGATGGATCATTTGGAACAATCGGGTGACGGTGAATCAGATCGCGGCGGAGAGCAACAATCAATCCTCCCCCTGGTCAGCCCGTCATCATCCCCGGGTTATACCGCAACGACTCGCCACAATGAATTGCCCCTGTTCCGCCCCATCCTTCTTCGTGTGGATCACTCATGACATCGCCACCATTTGATCGGACGCCTCGGGACGATTTCGATTCGGAGGGACCACTGCCCGTTCGGCTGATGCACCACGACGCCCGCTGGAAACAAGAATTCGAGCAGACCCGCAGCAGCCTCCTGCAATCCTGCCAAGGCCACGTGACCCAAATCGACCACGTCGGCAGCACCGCCATCCCAGGCCTGATCGCTCAACCGGTCATCGATGTGGTGGCTCTGGTGACCAATCTTTCCAGCCTCGACGCGGCCGCGCTGCACATCGAAGGGCTCAACTATCGAGTCGTGGACTCTCCCGATTGGCTCGATCACTCACTTGTGTTGCAAAAGCCTCGGCATGGAGCCCCAACTCATCAAGTCTTCCTGATCACCAACGACCATCCCGCCCACCGGCGATTGATTCGACTGCGGGACTTCTTGCGAGCCAATCCAGAGGAAGCGGTGCGATTCGAAAGCACCAAAGTCGACCGCTGGAAACAGAGCGGCGGAGTTTCCGAACGATACGAACGAGACAAAGCGATCTACTTTGCCCATCTCGAAGACCAAATCTCCGGCTCCTAAGTAGGTCAGCTGGAACGATCGGGCAAAACCATGTGAGCCGTTTGGGCGTTCGCCTGGACTGCGCAATCTTTGGCGTTGTGAAGCACTGTTGCGTGAGTTCTCATCCTGGTAGGGATTCAAGACGGTAGCCGTCGGTAAGCGATCGCGCCACCGACGGACCTGTAGCCTCCACCTTCCCGTTCCGCCTCCCGCCGTGGCCATCGGCCATCGGCGGGAGGCGGATTGTTTGGGGGTGCGTTTGTTTTCCGGTGGTGCGCTGCGTTGCAGCGACCACCGGCTACCATCTGAAATCCCTAACGGGATGAAAACAGGCCGAATACTGAAAGGCCCCTGCCGACCTGCTTCGCACCCCGGCTCTCTACAACCGACGAAGCCCATCTTCGGTCATCGCGTTGGGAATCTCGACTTCGACGGCATCGATTCGCGCCAGCGTTTCAGCGTCGAGAATCATGTCGTCCGCCAACAAGATCTCTTTCAATTGCTCGACCGACGTGGCTCCCACAATCGTCGACGCGACGAAGTCATGTTGCTTGCTCCACGCGACTGACAACGCCGTTCCCGTCGTGCCAATCGATTCAGCGATCTCATGCATCCGAACCGCGGTTTCAATCGTGCGGTCGTTGACGAATCGCTGAGCCATGGCTTTCTGGCGGTCGTTCCCGGTTTGCAAGTACTCCGAGAAACGACCTCCCGGTGGCGGCCCGTTTTCGTACTTGCCCGTCAGGACACCGCCCCCCAGCGGCGAGTAAGGCAGCAGACTCACGTTCTCACGACGACAAACCTGAGCCAGTTCGTTTTCACAGCGACGGTTGATCAAGCTGAAATTGTTCTGGACCGTTTGATAGCGATCGACGCCGTGCACGTCCGCCGCCCAAAGACTCTTCATCAGCCCCCAAGACGTCTCGTTGCTGCAGCCAATCACGCGGACTTTTCCAGTGCGACGCAGATGTGTCAGTGACTCCAGGACTTCCTCGTAAGGCATGCCGTGATCGGGCCAGTGAATCTGGTACAGATCGATCGTCTCCACCCCCAAACGACGCAGCGAGTCTTCACAGGCCCGAATGATTTGATGACGATCCAGCGTGGTGCGGCCGTGGCGAACCGGTGGCGTGAACCATCCGTGGCCGGGCCCCGTCACTTTGGTAGCGACCGTCACGCAGTCCCGAGGTTTTGTCTTCAACCAACGACCGAAGATCTCTTCGGTGACGCCGTAGGTTTCCTCCTTCGGAGGCACGGGATAAATCTCGGCTGCATCAAAGAAATTGATCCCCGCATCAAACGCATGATCGCATATCGCGTGGCTCTGGGCTTCGTCACACGCACTTCCAAACGTCATCGTTCCCATGCAAATGTCCGAAACGACAATTCCGCTGCTTCCTAAACGACGCTGTTGCACGACGGATCCACCAAGAGAAAATTGGGTTACACTGTTCGGTCTTTCGAAGGCTCGGTCTTCGACGGCGGAAGTTTTAGCCCAAACCGCATTGGAATCCCACCACCTGCCCGTTCGTCGTCGAAACCCGCCTGCCGAATCCTCCCCGGATCGCTTCCCTCCCTCTTCCGACCGTATTCCCGCCAAATCCCCACCTCGCCGAACCGAAAACACATGAACCAGTCCCACGGGCATGCCCGCCCGCCTTTCGATTCACAGACGCCTCCCGCCTCGCTGAACGCCCACTCAAGACCGGTGAACGCCCAGTGGTTTCGCATCCCCCCGATTGCCTTGGTGCTGCTCCTGGCGATCCAGCCATCCAGCATGCTCGCGGCGGAAGAGAACTACACCTGGTCGGCTGACTCGAACCCCCAAGCGGGTGTTCCTCAAGGCAAAGTCACCCAGCATGAGTTTTCCAACAGCAAAGTTTTCGAAGGCACCCAGCGTCGATACAGCGTCTACGTGCCGGCCCAATACGACGGGTCAAAGCCCGCCGCTTTGATGGTCTTCCAAGACGGCCACACGTTCCAAGGCCCCGGCGGCGACTTTCGCCTTCCCACCGTGTTTGACAACCTGATCGCGGCAGGCGACATGCCCGTCACGATCGCCGTGATGGTCGACCCCGGTCACAAAGGCGAACTGCCACCCAAACGTGGCTGGAGCCCCACGCCATCCAACCGAGCGTTTGAATACGACACCGTCTCGGGTGACTACGCCGAGTTCTTGCTGACTGAACTGCTGCCGGTGATCCAAGAGCAATACAAAATCACCGACAATCCCGAACTGCGAGCCATCTGTGGCAACAGCTCCGGTGGCATCTGTGCATTCTCAGTCGCCTGGTTCCGACCTGAATCGTTTCGAAAAGTCATGTCGCACATCGGCAGCTTCGTCAACATTCGTGGCGGAGATCACTACCCCGCCATGATCCGCAAAACCGATCCCAAACCCATCCGAGTCTTCTTGCAAGACGGCAGCGGCGACCTGGACAACCGGCACGGCAACTGGCCCCTGGCCAACCAGCAAATGGCGGCGGCTCTGGCCTTCCAGGAATACGACTACAAGTTTGTCTACGGCGAAGGTGGCCACAACGGAAAGCACGGGGGCTCGATCTTCCCCGACTCGTTGCGGTGGCTGTGGCGCGGATGGAAAGAGTTGACGCCGTGACCGAACATGACATTTCCTTCGAAGTCAAATTTGTTCATCGCCTGAGACAAACCGACGACGTCTCTCAAGCCGACTTCCCGGTGCTGGAATCAGTCCTGCACAGCGAACAAAGTGAAAGCTCCCCGCCGAAGGTTCTGTTCTGCTTGGACAGCAACCTCGAGAGCGGCGAATTCGCCACCGCATTGATCGCACAAATGCGAACCAGCGACCGAATGCGATTGGTTCGCGAACCGATGATCGTGCCCGGTGGTGAATCCTGCAAAAACTCCGAGCACACCCTTCGGGACCTGCTCGCTGCAATCAACTCGCACGACCTGGATCGCCGCAGCTACATCATCGTTGCCGGCGGCGGTGCCGTCCTGGACGCGGTCGGATTCGCTGCCGCCATCGCTCACCGAGGCGTGCGTTTGATCCGGTTGCCCTCGACCACGCTCGCGCAAGCGGATTCCGGCGTCGGCGTGAAGAACGCGATCAACTACTTCGAAAAGAAGAATTGGATCGGCAGCTTCGCGGTGCCCTGGGCCGTCTTCAATGACACCGCCATCCTGAAGACGCTTCCCGATCGCGACTTCCGATCGGGTTTGACCGAAGCCGTCAAAGTCGCCTTGCTGAAAGACGCTGCCTTCTTCGACTTCCTGCGAAAATCTGCCAATCAACTTCGCCGGCGAGTCGTCGATGTCTCCCAGGAAGCGATCGCGCGTTCCTGCCAATTGCACCTGGATCACATCACCGCAGGAGGCGACCCCTTCGAAGCCCTCGAAGCTCGCCCGCTCGACTTTGGACACTGGTCCGCTCACCGCATGGAACCGATGTCCAACTACGCCCTTCGTCACGGCGAAGCGGTTGGCATCGGTGTGGCTCTCGACACGCTGTATTCAGCCCGAAAATTCGGCTTCCCCACGCCGTTGGCTCACGCGGTCTGCCGAACCCTTGCTGACCTGGGCACGCCGCTCTGGTGCGACCAACTCGACACGCCCGACGACGTCCTGCAAGGCCTGGAAGAGTTCCGCCAACACCTCGGTGGTCGCTTGACCGTGACCATGCTGAAGAACCCAGGCGAAGCCATCAACGTGCACGAGATCGACCTTCCGGTCATGAAATCCTGCATCGACGAACTGCGCGAAATTGCCAAACCACAAACCGCTTGACCAACTGCGACGAGACGACCGATGAAAGCCCTGGCGATTGTCTTCCTGGTTCTGCTGGTCAACGTTGCTCACGCGCAACAGCCAGCCAATGACGAAGTCCATGGTGGCGTCTCAACGCAAACCCCTGCGATCCTCTGCACCGACCAATCCGACAACCGCATCCGACTGGTCGATCCATTCGCGAAAGATGCTGACCTCTGGACCTACCCAGCGTCCAAAGCCCCGCCAAGCGAATACATCCCGACGGATGCGAAGCGAGTCGAAATCGACGGGGAGGTCTTCATCCTCGCCGCTTACCACGGACGCGTTCGACTGGTGCGTTTCCGAGATTCAAAGTTGATCAAAGACTACCCAAGCTACAGCAGTTGCCACTCCGCTGAACTCCTTCCAGACGGCTCGATTGCCACCGTCAACAGCAACCATGGCATGCTCCGCCTGCATCACTCAGCCGATGATTTCGTCGACACTGAATTGCCCTACGCCCACGGTGTGACCTGGGACAAAAAACGCGAATGCCTGTGGGTTCTCGGCGACCGACTCTATCGGTTTCGATACCGAGACCGGAGACTCTCGCTCGACCAGTCATTTGACTTGCCAACGTCGCCAACCGGCCATGACCTGTTCCCGTTGCGAACGGAACCCAAGCTTTTGGTCAGCAACAACGACGCGTTGTATTGGTTTGACATCGAAACCGAAGCCTTCAAACCGTTATCAGACCTCCAGTGGATCAAGAGCGCCAGCCAACACGCCGATGGCTCGATCTGGGTCAGTGATCCGCAACGAACCGAAATCGGCACTTCCTGGCAAAGCGACTCCGTCATCCCCGTGCAGCCAACCGGTGCCAACCAACGACACACCATCGCTGGCTCAAAGTTCTACAAGGCCCGCTGGTGGCAAGACGTCAACTTCAGCTACTAAGCAGGTCGGCAGGAATGATCGAGCAAAACCATGTGAGCCGTTTGGGCGTTAGCCCCGGTTGCACGTGGGAGCAACGACGCTACCCAAAGGGGTCCAAATGCGGAAAGACTTCTGCCGAGCTTCTTAACACAAGTGGCATTGGCTTCCAGTCTGTGATTGCACGGAACACAAGATAGAAGCCTCACCATTTCAATCCGACACTTCTTCTTCGCCTATTGCGAAGCAGGTCGGCAGGAATGATCGAGCAAAACCATGTGAGCCGTTTGGGCGTTCGCCCCGGTTGCACGAGAGAGCAACAACGCTCCCCCAAACAGTCCAAATGCGGAAAGACTTCTGCCGAGCTTCTTAAGCGTCGCCGATCAATCCGTGTCGTTTGAAAGCACGCGACTGCAAAGCGATTCTCGGTGATGCCATTCATGGTCCATCCCACGCATCAGTAGCGCGTTGTCAAACGCAACGGAACCCTCGGGGAAGACGGCTTGGTCATCGAAGAACGACGACTGAACGCTCGTGACAGCGAGGGGCTGAACACGCCAGTTGGCCGCCCGAAGCTCCAACCCGTCGAACTGCGCGGCCTCACTGGCGGGCGAGTACCCAAGGGAACCAGCCTCGAAGAACTGCGAACACTCCGCGACGCTGGCAAAGACAGAATGCTCTGGCAATCCGTCCGCCGTCCGTCCTTCCACAGCAACGTGAGCAGTCCCGTCAACACTGTCCATTGCGATGTGATATTCCTCATCCGTTTCCCGGACCATGAAACGTGCCCGATGGTGGACGCCAGGGAAAACACGACCACCTGCAACCGCGTTCAAAATGGAAGAGGTGTCCCGCCGGGGAATATACACGCCAGTCTGCGTGACTCCGTCGATGTCCCATTCAACGGCGATGCGGTGAGCCGCGTTCTCAGAGGAGATCCCGAGAAACGAAGGCCAACGTTTCGGTCGGATATGCTTGAGGCGAATCAGGCAGATGCCTGCGATGCCGAACCCACCGACGGCCTGCGGGCGGAACGGGGACGGGCAAACGCGGGACAGCACGTCGAGGTCAACTCGAAAATTGACCAGCACACGCCGATCAATCAGTCCTCGAATTGTTGGAATTCGCATTCAGAGTGCCTCACGATTGATGGATCGATTATGAAAGGAACCGCAACGTCGTTCCCAGATTAACTTGCAACGGCAAACGGATGCCTCATATCCAGCCATCCCCCCAACCGCGACCAACGAGATGAACGAACGCCCCGAATCCCCCACCCCCGTCGCCGAGCAGCGAAGGCGATCGCGGACTGGCAGCAGATGGATCATGACCGAAGCGATTGACAATTGCCCCCCCGAAACACTCTCCAACGAAGACACCCACCGCGTACGATCAGCCAAGAGGTGTGTTCAACGCAGCCAATTCCTGGGGAATACCAATCGCACACCAAGCCCCCCTCGACCAGCCCGAACCTTCGATCTCGGCAGGTCGCTCAACGGGGTTTTGTGCGGCCGTCAGATCACAGCAGCCCAAAGACACATGACCACCAGAGACGCGGCAGGCAAAGCACGACGGCGAGAACAACCGCACCACCCCGCGCAACATCAAAGTGCAGCGGAACGAGAGCGCAAGTCAACGCGAGTGGCAAAAAGCCGACTGCGACGTCGAGAATCTCTTTGCGTTCCATTTGGTTACTCCGCACAACGGCAGTCTTTGACAACACCGCCCTGAACGAGGCGAGTGATGCCTGAGCCACGAGAACGGCTACCAATGCCAGCGCCCGGTACCATACAAACGAAGGTGTGCCGCAGGCCTAACACAAAAACCATGTGATGTGACCGCGACCATGGGTCGAGCATTGGCTTCGGTCAGTGGTTAGCAGCGTTTGACGGCAGGATCACGTCACAATAGTCAAGCAGCTTGTCGCCGCGATCGTCAAGGCAGATATCAGGCTTGGGCAAGAAACCGGTGAAGCAGTCGGCGATCCCGAGCGACGTGGCAACATCACGTGAGTAGTCACCGCCACCGCGAGACCAGCAGTAAAGCGTGTGCCCGGCGGCATGCATCCGACGAACAAAGTCCACACTGGCGGGCATCGGAATCTGCGTGGTGCCAACAGTGCGGATCAACGTGTCATCAACGTCGATGTAGATTACGCGTTTACGATCCAACGAGCGCCTCGGTCATACAACAGGTAGAACAACCTTCGCCGCCGTGAACGAAGGAGACGACGTTGAACAACGATGGATTCTAATACGCCAGCCCACGTTGCGAAACAGGGAAGGAGATCGTGCACCGCCATTGCAGATGTTCTATGTTGGCGGATCCTCCAGGCCTACCTCGACTGGGGCATCCGGCGATTCCGAATACGTCAATTCCAAGTCAAAGCCATCGGCTGATAGTTTTACATCGACCCAGACTGGACGGTCACAATTCCATGAACCAATGGAGGGGAAAGTTGCATTGACCAATTGAAACGTCCCAGATGTGACAGCATTTTCAACGCCGGCAAGTGATGCCAATTCAGCCACCAGGCCGGGGACAACGCTGACAGGTGGCGGAACCACCTCGAAGGTCTCTGTGGCGTTTGTCGCGTGGAGCATTCCATCTCCGTCGTCGCAGATATACTTCAGGTGAGTCACGCGTTCCTTGATTGATTCGGCCAAAAGATAGTGAACCAGAAGCCGCGAGGGATTCGCCATCGTTTGAGTCTGCCAACGGAAGGTTTTTACGACACCGCCATAAACGAAGCGAGCGAGTCTGGATCACGATGGATTGTACCAATGCCAACGCACGTTGCCAAAGAGCGAAGGTGTGCCGCAAGACTAGCGTAAAAACCATGCTAAGCAGGTCGGCAGGAATGATCGGGCATCACCATGTGAGCCGTTTGGGCGTTAGCCCCGGTTGGACGTGGAAGCAACCACGCTTGCCAAGAGATTTCAAACGCCGAAAGACTCCTGCCGACCTGCTTAGGTGACGCTGAACTACGTTGAAGGTCTCAGCAGCGAGATGCCCCGATCAGACTCCCATTTGTGAAGATGTTTCGCTACCAACAGCCGATCGGACTGCGAATGCTGGTCGTCGAGTTGAAATTGAAGGAGCACGTTTGCAAATGATTCGTCGAAGTCAAAGTGCGGCAACCATTCCGCGGCGTTGACGGCCCAAAAGCCAGAGAAGCGGAACGCAAGTTGAACGACCGCAAAGAACGGAAATGTGTCAACGAGCGCCGCGGGCAGTGCGGCGTCCGCAAGTCGGGAGGCGATCAAACCGCGGGCCGTCGGATAGTCGCCACCGTACCCCGGTTGGACGAGTGGAAGTATCCAAGGGGGAAGACGATCGACGGAAAGAGAAACTGGGGAATCATGCTGAATGAACCAATCGGTCCCGGACACACCGACGACGATGGCGGAACCACCAGCGTTCGTGAACAACGGAGGCAACCACGCGATATTGCGTTCTCCATTGCTCATAGACTGCGTCCCCCAACGGAAGGTTTTTACGTCGCCGTCCTCAACGAAGCGGACGACTTGGAAGTGCCGAACAGTGTACCAAATCGAGGGCCGTTGGAATCACAGCCAAGGCGATGGCGGCGTTGCCAACGGGAAGGCATCATTGAAGCGAACGACGTGACCCGCCGAACGATGCTCTAGAGACGAAGCCGCGACCCAGCTTAAAAACCATGTCAGGCGACTGTTCAGCATCGAAGCCGAGAGCCCGCGCGGGATTAGTGTTCAATTAGCGCAGATTAGTGTTCAGCGCAGCCCGGCTTTTTCAGGAACACTAATCAGCGCTAATCGCACACTAATAGGCCCCCTCGGACCGCTCGAACCCCCGACCTCGGCAGGTCGCCTAACGGATTGTTTTTACGCCACCGCCCCAAACGAAGTTGACGACTTGGAAGTGTCGAACAGTGTACCAAATCGAGCGCCGTTGAAATCACAGCCAAGGCGATCGCGGCGTTGCCAACGGGACGGCATCATCGAAGCGAACGAGCGCCGTGTCCCAAGTGACGTTCCAAGGGTCGGGTGGTGGTTTGTCGCCGGCCATTTGTAAACGGCAGGTCGCCCAGCGGAAGGCCTTTACGACACCTCCCCTGAACGAGGCGAGCGATGCTTGAACTACGATAATTGTACCAAAGCTATCGCCACCGGGCCAACGAGCGAAGGCGTGCCGCAGGCCTAGCGTAAACACCATGTTGTGCGGAAAATGAAGCGGTGTTAATCGTCGGTGAATTTTATTGTGACCTGCGCGCCGTCCGGCAAGTCTTTGATTTGCTGGTGAAGCTCGGCGTTGAGTCC
This sequence comes from Rhodopirellula islandica, assembly GCF_001027925.1. Lineage (NCBI taxonomy): Bacteria > Pseudomonadati > Planctomycetota > Planctomycetia > Pirellulales > Pirellulaceae > Rhodopirellula > Rhodopirellula islandica. The sequence goes on from NZ_LECT01000015.1 coordinate 55,224, forward strand.
AAAGTGTTCGTTGATGGGTATTACGATCGAGTTGGCCACAGCGCAGTTGCCACCTAGAACAGGATTGCGAAGGTATCCATAGCAGTAGCCGGATTTCAGCGGTTTGCCCGCCGCGACAAGGGCATCAATTAGTGAGATCATGAGCCACTCGCTAGCGTTGTCATCAACGTCCAGCAGGTCGCAGAAGTGATCGCGTGAATCAGCGACACGTTCAAAAGTGCCGCCACCAACGCCAAGCATGTGGACTCTGTCGTCGTCCAATACGGCGAAAACGTCACCGAAGCGATTGACGAGCCACACGGTAAGGGTTTCAGGGAGAAGCCAGTGCCACGGAGCGAGAACGGTCGGCCAGTCGACGTCAGAGCGATCGAGTAGATAGTCGTCGATTTACACGGATGGCTTTGCCGCACAACGGAAGGTTCTTACGACACCGCCCTGAACGAAGCGAACGATGCCTGAACTACGAGAGATTGCACCAATGCCATCCCGCGTGACCAACCAAGGAAGGTATGCCGAAGGCCTAGCGTAAACACCATGTTGGCGGTCACTGGGTTGCCGATCGGCCTGCCCAGTATCCGGGACGCTGACGCTCGTGCGCAATTGCGACGATTTCAATGCGGACATCGGTCACTCGGAAGACGATGAAGAACGGAAACCTTTTCATCAAGTATCTCTGCGTACCGAAAGGGGCGCAGGCCAAGCCTGTGGACTGCGCGCAATGACCCGGCGTGATCGCTCAAGTTCAGCCGCGAAATCTTCGGCTAGTTCTGGACGCACCTCGAAATACCGATCATGAGCGGCGAGCACCTCAGCATTAGCATCGGGATGAAACCAAAACGGAAGATCATCCACTGCGGCGTTGTCGCATTTCTGACATCACGTCATCCCATGGCCGCAATTCCGCTGTGCCACTGTCGATGGACTCAATGCGTCGCTGGATTTCAGCCGCCCAAGCAGCGTCAGCCTGCGGGTCATCGGCAGGGTCAAGGCTCCTGAGCAGCGACGCCGCCAGAGTCGCACGGTCAGACTCTGGCATACCGAGCGCAGTAGCCAGCAGTTGTTGTGATTGTGTGTCCATATTTCCATTGTAGCGTCCCTGAGACGCTAATCCATACTTGTGACCGCCAACGGAAGTTTTTCACGACACCGCCCTGAACGAAGCGAGCGATGACTGAACTACGAAAGATTCTACCACCAGTGGGAGGCTTGAACAAACGACAGCGGTGTGCCGAAGGCCTAGCGTAAAAACCATGTTAGGCGACCGGTTACTGGAGATAGCCCTCAATCTTCATTGCACCGTGAAATACCCCGAGTATCTCAACACGGTCTTCGCTGACGACGAGGTATGGTATTCGGTAGTGACCGTAAAGAATCTCGCGAACTTCACGGTCTGTAATCGGCATGTAGCGTCCGCCCAATCGAGGGAACGTTCGCAACAATTGAATCTTCGCGTATATTCCACGCGCAACGTCCGATGCGGCGGTCGGATTGTCCTCTGCGATATGTTCGTGAATCTTCTCGAGCCAAGTAGCCGATTCGTGAGTCTAGACTATTTCTGCCACGATTCGATCCTCTGCTTGACTTCGTCATCGGAGATGACGTTGCCAGCGTCGGAATCTGCCAGGCCTCGGTCAACCATTCGGGCATACGCAAGTTCGCGTAGGATCTCGTCGTAGCTACTGTCGTCGGGTTGTTGTGCGATGAGGTCAGCCATCGCCTGTTTAACGGTGGACATTTGGGTTTCCTTGCGGGTAGGTCGGCTAACGGAAGGCTTTTACGACACCGCCCTAAACGAAGCGAACGATGTCTGAATTACCGGAAATTGTACCAAGGCCAGCCCGCGTCGCCAAAGATGGAAGGTGTGCCGAAGGACCAGCGTAAAAACCATGTTAGAAGACCGTCGCGTCGCCACTACGGTTTCCATGCTGGCAGCCATTGTTCGGCGTCTTGTTTCGTTGTGGATAGTGAGTATGAGTAGAGGCCATCCGCGCGGAGGGAAAGGACATTGCCATCAGGCTGGTACAGCATCCATTGCTCACTGTCGGCGTCGTAGGGGGATGTAGATAACGCACCACCCAGATCAAACGTGAATTTGGAATTAGCTTGGGAATCTGCGGAGAATGCAGTCAAAGCCTGCCCGTCCAACGAACGTACGGCGTCATCTATCCCTGCGTCATCATCCTCGGAAGTGCCAACGGGTTGACCGTCGTTGAGAATTGACCAACTGCAGCAATAGACCCAAAGATGCCAGTCACCTCGAATTGTTACGTGCCGCCGTGCAAGCAGGTCGCGAACATTCGCCGACGCTTCAGGCTTGGGATCGCGTGGTTCGCGGATTTCGAGATGCGGTTCGCCAAATTCGAGCGTCACGAATGATCCGTACCCACGTTTGACCTGCCAACACGGGCGACCAATGAGTGGAGAAAAGCAACGGTCAAAAATTGGGTCTAACGGCATCCTGTCAATTCGGTGAGGTCGTCTAACGGAAGGTTTTTACGACACCGCCATAAACGAAGCGGTGGAGTTTGAATCACGAACGGCTAACGATACGCCAGCCCCGCTTGAAGTGCAAAGGAAGGTGTGCCCGGAGGGCCTCGCGTAAAAACCATGTTACGCGACCGTCAGCTCCTCGAGATTAGGCCCACATCGGCGAGGACGTCAAAGGCCGAATCTACAGATTCGTCATCGAGGTCGGGAAGTGCAAGGATGTCGGCCGCCATGAGAACGTAGGCATCGGGAAGCGGCTTGTGCCGCAAGAGGTAAGCGAGCCGTTCGTCGTAGCCGAGCGAGCCGATCCAGTCCCAGAAGTCGCAAACATAGCCTTCGCCGTCGCCCATCCGCCAACCGAGGTCGCCGGCGGGCATGTCGGGAAAACGCAGCCAAGGCGGTTGCATGTCGCGAGGTGTCACGATTGATCCGCCATTCGGTAGGTCGCGTAACGGGGTTCTGGACGACAGGGTGTCGTCTATGCTTGGAAGTGGGGGAGAACGGGTGTTGATTTTAGCTGAATGGGGCTCGGTCTGCAGCACTTGCGCGACCGCGTGAGGGTGCTGTGACGCGGGGTTGCATTTGCTGCTTCCGAGGCGCGGGTGCAAAAGACGGTGTTTTTCACTCTGAATTCAGGTGGCAATCACACCTTCCCCTCTCGCAGACAAGACGAACGTCCTGCGGGGGAGAATTCAACTCGCAGTTGCGAATGAGCTAGGTCTTGGTCGCCTGAGAATGTTCTGCGTCTCTGATTCGTAGGATTCGCTTGGCAACCTCTCGCTGCACCTGCGAGAAGAACCCGGGCGACTCCAATCGGATTCTGCTTCGCTGCCATGGAGCAGAACCCCAAACACTAAAACAATTGCCCTGGCAACGTGGAATCCTCAACGTCCTCTTCATCGGGGATATTGGAGAGGATGAGCGGCTGAGCGCTAGCACCGACATCGGGAACTCGCTCGCCCTCCGCTTCGTTGCGAATGCTTTCACGACCACTCAATTGATTGATCACCTGCAATGCGTCGAGTGCGGAAATGCGGCCATCTCCGTTGACATCAAAGAAGTTGGCGTCGTGTGGACGCGGCCCGTCGAGATCAAATTCCCCACTGCCTCGCGTGAGCGCGTTGATGACCAAGAGTGCGTCTAAAGCGGTGGTCTTCCCATCGTTGTTGACGTCATAGGCATCGTCGGGATTCGTCCACACGGGATCGACGGAGGCGGGTTGCAATGAAAACGCCAAGATGCCGTTGTCGTCTTCGTCAATGTCTCCCTCACCGCCATCACGTCCGGTCAAGCGAACCCGATCGGCAAGGAAATCGACCGACTCTTCGGCTGCGTTCCCGAACTCAGCAAAGTAGGGATCCAAAGGATCGACAAGGTCATTCACCGTGTAGATCAAGTTGATCGCCGCGTCCCCCGGGGTGATCAGTTCGACAGTCGCGTTGGCACCTGGCGGCAATCCTTCCACCGAAAACAAGATTCGACCGAGAGGAAACATGCCTTCAACGGTCTCCGAACGGAGCGGCTTCTGTGCGGCGATGTTGCTGAGTTGTGTCCCCACACCGCTGATCAACGTCACCATGCCCCCGGCAGTTTCGATGGATGCCACGTGGCTCTGCAAGTAGTCGAGGATCCCGTCTTGGTTGGCATCCGAACCGGCAAGCGAGTTGATCTCGAGGTCGTTGCGGATGCCGTCGTGGTCAATGTCATCATTGAAGCCGATTGGTGTCAACGAAACATGGTTGGTGGTTGTCATGTCGACCAGAAACGAGCGAGGCGTCGAGATTCCGACTTCATCACCAAAGTCAGCGACAACACGGTAGAGTCCGATCGGCAAATGGCTGAATTGGAATCGGCCGTCGGCGTCCACGGACAGTGTGTGTTCGAACGTGCCGTCATCGCCTTCATCGATCATGACCATCCGATCCAGCAAAGCAGGCTCCGAGTTCTCGCGCCGACCATTGCTGTCTTGGTCGACAAACAGCTCACCGGAAATGGATCCGGTATCGAGCACCTCAATCGTGACCGGTCGTACCACGCTGGCAATGCCGTCACTCAGTTCAACCTCAAACGTGTAGGTCGCTGAGCCTTGGGAAACGGTAGGTGTCCAGCGAATCACCCCGTCCGCATCCATGGTGACACCATCGGGTGCACCGGAAAGTGAATAGGTGAGTGCATCGCCATCTTCGTCGGTCGCGATGATCGGAAGCACCAAGTCAAATGTCTCGACAACCCGGACAGTTGGCGTCGGAACGAAAACGGGAGCATCATTCACCGCAGTCGCCTCGATGTCATACACTTCCACTCGCACAAGATCGTCGTCCGGGTCATTGGGATCACCGAAGTCCGTCGCCGTCAGCGTGACCATGTATTCACCGGGACGACCGTATTGATGATTGACGTTGGTTCCGGAGCGCAACGCTGTCCCGTCGCCAAAATCCCAGAGCACTTCGACCAAGTCCGAATCCGCGATCACCGTCGATGCGAGGAAGACGCCGTCTTCCAACACCGTGGACGGAAGGCTGGTTTGAATGAGGGGGGCATCGTTGACCACCACGATCTCGATGACCTGTTCCAGGGTGCGTCCGTCTGCGTCGATGATATGAACGGTCGCGTTGTAGATGCCTTCTTCGAAGTACTGATGGGTGAGCATGGCAGTTGCGGAGACACTGCCAAGGGAGACATCGACGACCTCGGCAAAGTCCTGCGCGGACGTCTCGTCACCCCAGTCAACGGAGTAGGACCAGGTGGTCCGGTTGAGTGTCCCGGCGAGATCCACGATCGAAACGTTGAGTTCTCCGCCTTCACGATTTTGTGTGAACTCAGGCAGCGAAGTCACCGACAATTGCGGCACGCTGTCTTGGACGGTGACGTCAAAGGAATCTGTCACCGTGGATCCGTCCGCGGTCATGGCGACCGTGACCGTGTAGAGACCTTCCGACGAATAGAAGGTTTGCATTTCAAACAGGCGATTCGATGCATGCTCGAATCGCTGGACGTCGCCGTTTCCATAGTCCACCACGATGGTGACGGCATCGCTGCCAGGATCCTGGACAAGTTGCCGTGTGAGGTCCAGTTGGCCTTCCGAGATGACAAGGTCATCGCCCACTTGCAGCACCGATTTCACTTCCTCGACGCGGATGACGGCGAAGGAGACAAACTCGCGGTTGCCGTTTGCTGTGACAGTCGCCGAAACCGTGTAGACACCCTCGTCCAACGGGGTGAAACGGAAACCATTCGCATCTCCTGATTCATCACGCACGGGCCCGCCGCTGACAGTCCAGGTCAAGTCACCTTCAAGCTGGAGATCAACCTCGACGTCCATCGTGTCGCCTTCCAGGGCACTGCTCGGCGAGGAGAGTTGAATCGCTGGTGCGTAAAGGAAGTTGACATCGCCAAGCACCAGGGGCACATCGATGTCCTCGACGTAAACGGTTGGTGATTGGATCACACCAACGTTTTGTCCGCCGACCAGGCTGATTTCCACTTCGTCCGTCGGTGTCAAAAGGTTGAATCGACCACGCGAGTCGGTGACAGCCTCGTAGCCCGCCAAGTTTGCAACGTGCACTCGCACGCCTTCTGTTGGACGACCACTGGTGTCTTTCACCTGCCCTTGGGCAAGTCCGAAGCCACCAACGATCGGGAGCGAAACGGTGGTCGATGCACCGCTGGCGTTGGTCGCCGTCAATTCCATGGAGAAGATTCTCCCCACCGCACCGTTGGTTTCAATCTCCAGTTGGTTCCCGTTGATTGTCGCTCGCAGGTCCGAGTCGTTGGTGCTCTGCATCGTGAAGACGAGTGGTCCGACTGGAGTGTCCCGAAAGAAATCATTGAGCGAATACGAGCGGGCGAAACCATCGCCGTCCCCGAGCGTCAGCGCCGTAGGTCCAATGTAGATCGGCGATGCGCTGGCGTCTTGATGCAAAACACCCCCACGATCATCGAACGCCGTGAGCAGCAACTCACGACCGTGGGAAGTGAGCGTGGTGCCGCGAACATCGAGATGAACCAGGTGGTCCCCCAAAGCTCCATCGACCGGTCGGACCACCAGAGCGTCGGCGGTCAGCAAGCCTCCTTCGACACCGGGGGAGATCACGGCGGTGATGGATCCGTCGTCCGGACGGAAAACTCCCAGGCTCTGCCACTGTGGTCCAAGGCCGTCTTGCGTGCCCACGCTCGCTGCCCGTTGATTGACCGCGATGTCCTTCCCCGCGATGGAATAGATGGCGTTTTCCGTGTGGCTGGCGTCACCATGCCACCGCGCAAACACTTCGTATTCAACGTTCTCTGCCAGCCCATCGACGGACAGGTCCACTCGCTCATTTCCGTTGAGGCTGGTTGTGTCCAGGACCAGGTACGTGCCGCCATTGGCTGCGGGATCGTTGACGACCTGCCAGGGTCCAGTCGCATTCGCGATCGATGCGTCCGTTCCAGCCATCGTGGTCAGCGTTCCCACATCGATTGCCGCGACGTTGTTGGTACCAAGTGTCTGACCCGAGACATCCAGGATCCGTAGTTGCGACAGGCTTCGAATGGCGTCGAGATCCGCGACCTTGTTCCCCGACACGTTCAGGTAAACCAATTCCGTGAGATCCTCCAACGGAGAAAGGTCCGAGAGAGCCCCTTCGCTCTGGTCCGCGATGCTGAGTGCTCGCAGGCTGAGCAGTTGACTCAGCGGAGAAACCGATTGAATGTGGTTGCGATCAAGATTCAGGTACGCCAGTCGCGTCACCCCAGTGGCGCCGAAATCCCCGGGCGCCAGGTCTTCGATCGCGTCCACTTCCAGTTCATTTCCGGAAAGGTCCAAGAAGATCAGCCCGACGAGATACTCAAGTCCTTCGAGGCTCTTGAGTCCAAGGTTGGAGAGATCCATTTGCGTGATCGAGCCGAGATCACTGGCGTGAACCGTGGTCGCGAAGGCTTGGTCACCGCCGGGCAGGGAAATCACCTGTGTGCCGAGTTGTTCCGCGATTGCCGCGGCCAAGGCGGGTTCGCTGAGGCTGACTTCCCCCGGTCCCAGGTCGACGGCTGAAATCCCAATCACGATTCGAGGATCACGCCGTTGCAGTGGCGAACGAGAATCGCTGAACCGCTCCTCGGGAAGTGGACTGGCGATTGCGTCGTTGCTCACGGCGTCTCGTAGTTCAAACAATTCACCGACCAGAGTGTCGTCGCCACTGTCACCATGGATGCGATCTTTTCCGTGACCACCGATCACCACGTCATCGCCGTCGCCACCATGCAAAAGGTCGTCGGCGGGCAGATCGTGTGCATCACCCAGTCGTGGCGAGTCGATTTCGAGCTGGTAGCTCGTTCGAGTTGCGATGCTGTCGGCGATCCGCGACACGCCGATCAAGTACTCGCCAGCGAGAAGGTTTCGCAGGTCCAAATGCTGGAAGTCCTCCGCGATCATTCGACCGGTGGAATCAATCAACTGTCCGGAGACTCCCAGCCCGGTGTCACCCAAGAACAGGCCGGTGTCACTCGAGGAATTCATCGGCTCGAACGCGGCCTCGCCATCGGTGAAACTCAGTTGCACGACCAGCGAACGGTACCCCTGCTCAAAGAGATAGCGGAACCGTTCGATGTCTGACGTCAGGTCAACGATTTGAAGTGCAGACGTGTCATGGACCGTGAGCGTACGCTGGATCACAACATCTTCTGCGAGTTCGTCCCCCGTGATCACAAGGTCGTTTCGACCACCCGCAATCTGGATCTTCACGGTTGCGGTGGCGGGGCCGCCGCCGTTCAGGTTGACTTCGATTGGCGAGGCTGACTTGTCGGGAACATCAGCTGCCCACAACCGGCCCCCGAACACGTTGTCGGTTCGATAGCCCTCCATGACCACGACGCCACCACTCACCGTCATCTGCTCAAACACTCCCGATGTTTGGGGTGTCTCCACAAACTCTCGCACCTGTTTGACCGTGGAGTTCGTGACATGGAACGTCGACAAACTTACCTTCACTTCCCCAAACGCTTGCTCTTGCGATTGAGTTCCCAGCAGCAACTCATCGCCGTCCATGATGGCGTCCGTCAGGAACACATAGCGATCGGATTTGACACTTGATTCTGCGACCCGATTGCCGTCCTGGTCGATGGTCGTCAGACGCAGTTCACTTTCGCCGTTGTTGCCAACGGTCACCAAGTTCGAACCGTCAGTGAAGGTCCGGAACATTGCATTGCCCTTGGTCGCCATGGGCACGTCAATCTGCGAGATCGCCTCGACGCTGGAACCGTCGTAAAAGTAGACGGTACTTTGAATCAGAAAATAGACGCCCGAATCAGTCGTTTGGAAGCCATACGCCAAATCGATGGAATCGTCTGAACTCTCGTGCAACGGATCGATACGGGAACCGTCCGTCACGTAGACCCCAAATCTGCCTGACGACTTATCGGACGCAGCAAAGATCAATTCACCACTGGAAGTTGTTGAGAAATGGCCGTCAGGAATGCGCCCGAACTGATCACTCAATGTGGTGGGCGACGTCTGCCCAGCCTTGAGCACCGACAACTCACCACCGTCTTTCAAGAAGAGCGCATTGGAGGTTGCTGCGAAGGGCAATTGCCCGGACCGCTCAATGACACTCAACTCCGTCGAACCATCGCTTTCGAAACGGATCACAGCCAAGACTGCGCTGTAGGTGCGTTGCTCGATCGCGTTGAAGTAGAGATCGCCATCCAACTCGATCAGATCAGAGTACGGTTGAAGATTCAGTTGATCGGGGTTGCCAACCGGCTTGGTTTCCGTTCCATCGGTGACGAAAAAATTCACCGTCGATGATTCTTGCAGAAGTTCGTAAACACTGGTCGCGAACACGAGTCGATCACCAATTGGTGTCAGATAACTTGGGTTGGCGGATTCCGGTCCAGGGATCGTTTCATAGGCCAACCGTGTCCCCGCAGCGGTTCCATCGGTGACGAACAGTTCACTGTCTTCGTCGTCTTTGGCCGCCACGAAGAAAACGCGGTCTCCGAATCCGTTCCCTGCAGGGACAGCTGTCAATTCCTCGGGGTAGCTGAGCGGGAGACTTGAATCGACGGTTGTCGCCGTCGCCGAACCACGCAATCGTAGTTCCGCGATGTCGATGCTCGCAGGGTCGTCGAAACGAGCCAGCAATCGGGAGAGATCAATCTCGTAGACTCCGCTCTGACCGGAATCAATCACCACACTTGGCACGTTATCAAACGCATCGGATCCGCGAATGATCCCAGACGCACCTTGCGTCGCCGAGTCCGTTCCAAGAATGTCAGGTGTCAACCGGATCGAGTCGCCGACATTCCCATCGCCAACGGTTCGGAACCGATACCAGTCGGTTTCGATGTCGGACGCAAGCGTCGAATCAACTTGAAGCAACCCTTGCGAGTCACGGGCGACATCGCCAATCCCACGGATCGAATCGTTGCTAAGACTCACGACCAGTGATTCATCGGGAAGAGGCACGCGCCGTTGACTCCCCGGGACAACATACAAAATCCCGCCCCCCAAATCTCCCGCTGAGGTCGTCGCTGGTGGATCGGCGAGGATGAGATCATCGATGCGGTCCCCGTTCAGATCGATTGCGTTTCCGCCGGCCAATCCAAAGTTGTTCGAGCCGGTTGGTGCTGAAATGGACGTCACGGAAGTGAGACGTTCGACATTCGAATCGATGGAACGAAGGCTTCCACCATCGATCGCATCATAAAATATGTGTGTCCCGGCCAGGGAGGAACCGGAGACACTGAATCCAAGATCCTGCTCGCCATTGCCATCGAAGTCACCGATCGCCACGCGGGCGTCCAGTAGCGTGCGTCTGGATCCTGGCAGGGGGGCGAACGTGACAGCGGCCTCGCGGGCAGCGAAATTGTTATCGCCCGTCAATTCTTGTCCGGTGTAAATCAACAACGCCCCGGATCCATCTCCCGGGTCCGCCAGATCACTGATGGCAATCACATCCGCAAAGCCATCGTTGTTCAAATCGCTCACCACCACAGGGAGCTCGGCATTGAGGGCACCCTGATTTCCCAGTTCGGGATGGTTGGGGTCGCGAAGGCCCGCCGTATCGGCCGCCAGTTGCAGAATTGGCGAAGTCAGCTGATATCCAAATCCAAAGCTTCCGCCCTTGTGAAGGTAGGTGCGTGAGATCACCACCTCGGGATCGTTGTTCCCGTTTGTGCTGTATTCCCAGCCTCGAGGGACAGTGGTCACGACGTCATCGAGTCCATCGCCATCAACATCCCCAAAGTCAAAGAACGCTTCTGGCGAACTGCCCGTGTGCGTGACCGACGCAGGATTGTCAAAGTGCGATTCCGCAACCGTCGTCGCATCCTCGATTCCCGATCCAATGAGGATCAGATAGTCTTTGTTTCCAGTCGTATTGTTGATGACTTGTTCATGGATTTTCTTCCCGTCCAAAACACCGCCGTAGTTCACACTTGTGATCCCGTGGCGGATGCTGGGCTCCTGGCTGAAGACCGCGAGGTCGGCGAACTCATCCTGGTTGAAGCGAATCCACGCCGCTTGAATTGGCACATCGAGCGTTCGATCCAGCGATGCAAGTTGCTTGCCGAAGAGGTCGAATTGATGGTCCAGATCCTGATACTCGAAACCGCCCATCGGGATGGCAAACAATTGGGAAGAATTCTGTGTCAGGTTGCTCCCGCTGATCATGTTCACGCTGGTCGTTCCCTCCGTTCTCGCCAGATCAGTGAAGCGGGTGACAGCGTAGGTCAGATCGTCAAATCCATCGCCGTCGACATCGACGGGGCCGTTGAGCCATTCGACACTTCCTGTTTGGGGATAGTTCAGAATGTAGTCGGCGGCATCACGGATGTCGGATTGGTCACCGAACAGAAAATTCGGATCGACGTGGCCAAGGAACACATACGCTCGTGTCGCGCCCGGGATCACAAAGTCGTTCCGACCATCCGCGTTGATATCACCCAACGAAATCACTTCACCAATCATCTCATCACGGCGTCCGCCCTCGATTTTTGCGGCCGTCTCCACGGCAAAAGCTGCGTCATTCAGGCCGACCGCTTGGCTCGGAGCCAGTTGCAGTGCACTTCGGTCTGCCGTCTGGTACTCCAACCGCTGGGAAGGCAGTGACGGTCCCGACGTTGGCTGAGTTAAGATCTCGTTGTCGACAACCGAAATTTGATAGCCACCGAGTCCATACGGAAGTTGCTGCGGAACTTGCCCGTCCTCGAAACCCAAGTAGGCAAACGAGAAGATGTCCGCGGAACGTACCGTCATGGGACGATCCTTCAGCGAAACCAGAACCAGCCGGGCTCGCGTTGTGTGGTAGTGGGCGCGGACATCGCTTCCCAGCCCCAAGTTTTGGAGCTCAGCATTGAGGTCCGCGGCAATCGAGCCACCGGCTTGTCCCGAGGAAACATCCACGCCAACCGTCAAGGTGGGTTGACCGGAAATGTCCAATAAGAAACGGGCGGTCACGGTATTCCCCGGTCCGATCAGGTCCAGCCGTGGTGCCGATCTCGCGACAATCATTTGACCGACCGGGTTGTTGATCCCAATTAAAAACACATCCGGCTGTCCGGCGGTCGGCGTGTAATTGCCGGTTTCCAAATCCACCAATGCTGGGATCACCTCCGGACCTCCGCGTCCGGTGGCTCGATTGATGTCGCTCCAGACGCCCTGCATTTCAAACTCGTCGAAGTCAACGATCAGTTCGTTTGCAGTGAGCGGATCACTCGCGGCGGAGGCGGGGATGACGTACCAGTCACCGCCGTCGCCATCGTGCAACGTCAGATTTTGAAGCGAATTGTTTTCGAACTGGACAGGCGTCGCAAAGGCGGGTGCGTCGTTGAATTGATCCTGTCCAGCAACAACTTCCAGGCGGTCCCAGACAAACTCTGGAGAAGCGATCATGTCACCGACGATCAAGTCATTGCCTGCGTCGCCCTGAAGATTGTCGTTGCCACCGCCGCCGATGATCTGGTCCAGACCTCCGCCGCCAAGGATGACGTCGCCATAGGGTGAGCCAATGAGCAAATCGTTTCCAGCGCCCCCACGAAGAATGAAGTTCGCCACCGCACCGCCAACTTGCCGGTCGCCCGGAGAGATTCCATAGGTTTGTCGTTCGTCGTTGCTCCCATCGAGCAAGTCAAATTGAAACCCGGACACGTTCACGACATCGTCACCGAGGATGCTGTAGGACGCTTCGTCCAGCCTGACTTGGTCGGCGCCGCTACGAGTGTCAAACTCGGTCGCCTCGATCTGTCGTGCGCGGTAACTGGCCGAGTGAATCACGAATTCGTTGCCAACGGTCTCAAAACGCTGGTTCGCCGTGTCCCAAACCTTGGCGGCCATTTCCCAAGTGTTAAGCAGTGGCTGATAACGCAGGGTGACAAAATCGGGGACCGGACGTCCCTGCTCATCAATGTCTCCGCCCAAAAACAACACCCGGTCATACCCCTCGCCACCTTCCAGTTCATCTGCCAGCGTCAATTCCAGTTCACCGACCTCCGACGGAATGATCTGGAACACATCGTTGCCATCGCCGCCGATCAGAATGTCGGAAGCAGCTCCGTCGACGCCACCTGTGATGATGTCGTCGCCATCCCCACCAATCACCCAGTCTTCACTGGGGCCGCCCCGAAGGATGTCGTCCCCCGGTCCACCGACAATCACATCACGGCGAAGGAAGGTGTCGGATTGCGATCCCAACTGAATGCGCGCGACGCCCAGGGCGGTGTCACCACCCAAGTCGATCCCCAGGTTGTACGACGTGGGGCTGCCGTTGCCGCTGCGAACACGAATGTAGACGCGCTGTCCGACAGGATAGGATGCGGTGTTTCGAGTCAGAGAGGTCCGGGAGGGGCGGGTTGGATCCAGAGTCGCCACTTGCGTTTCGAGAGTTCCCAACAACGCGAGTTCGTTGATGCCCTCGTCTTCCACATGCTCATACAATTCAACTTCGATGTGGTCTTCCGCGGACAATGAATCCACGACGATACGAAGTTGTTCCGCAGGTGTCATGCCATCGCTGACGAACGTGAACCAGTCCACGTCGGTTGGGGAATCGAGCGTCAAGTTGGTGAAGTAAGCGGTTTCGCCGAGTCGCGATGGATCACCCGCCTCCGAATCGGAGAGCTCATAGGCCTGCGAGAAATCATCGACGCCACCGAAAACATCGTTGCGAGGATCGGCGTCCGCGATGTCGACGAGGATCGCGGTCCCTGCGGAATACTCCACAATGTCATCGCCTTCACCCGCCGCCGTCCAAACCGTTTTCTGGACCGTCGGCCCGACAAAGACTTGGTCGTCGCCTCCGCCCGCATTCACAATGATCGCGGTGAAATCTCCTTCGGGTGGCAACAGATCCCCTGACAACTCAAGCGTTCGCGCGGCAAGTCGTCGAGCGTCGTCGTCAACGGCGTTTCGGATCTCCTCCACCGAATGAACCAGATCGCTTGGATCCCAAACCAAAGAACCATCGGGATTGGTGGCGGCAAAGTCCAACCGCACCTGAGCATCGAACGAGAAGAATCCGTTGTTTTCGGTCAGCCGTGTGATCAGATGATGATTGCCGAGCAATCCAGGCTCGGTGACAAAGTCCACCGAAATGATGTCGTCACGTTCGGTCCCTCCGTAGTACCAGACTGAATCATTGTTGCGAGCATATTCCAGCCATTCGTCGCCAGCCGGAACACCAAAGTTCTCCAGCGGTTGACCGTCAACGTCGTGCAGCGTGTCGTCGCCGGCGCCGCCGTACATGAAATCCAGTCCCGTGCCGGCAAACAGGAAGTCATCCTGGTCGCGCCCGAGCATCCGGTTCAGCCCGGTGTCTTCACGGGTCCCATTTTCATCGAAAACCCCATAGTCAGGTCCGCTGAGATGGGTTCCATCACCGGTCGGATCACTCGACCAAGCAAAAAGATAGTTCACCCCGAGCCCGCCAATCAGATCATCGTTCCCACCACCCGCGTACAAATGATCCTCATCGATTGACATTCCGTTACCGGAATCGCCCCACAGCCGATCGTCACCGCCAAGTCCAAACACCTCGTCGCTTCCAGGACCGCCATCGAGCCGATCGCGACCAGCCGACCCGGTCAATGTGTCATCGCCCGATCCACCCTGAAACACACCGACCCAATCACGACTGCGTGCAGCCAAGTCGCTGGTATCAAACGAGGCCTCAAAACCGATGGTGTCATTCCCACCCAAGCCATTGATTTGATACTGCTCCACCAGGGTGTTCCCGTCGGAATCTTGGATGCGAATGTCAATTTGCCGCAGGGGTTGGTCGCCTATTTGGTAGTTGACGATCGCTTGATCGCCGTTGCCCGCGATGGTGATCACGTCGTCTTGGTCCGAACCATTGATGACGATGATGTCCGTCGAATTGTCCAATCCAAAGGGTGACTCATCGGGCGTGTCCGCGAATCCGCCGTCCATCACATCCAGGTCGTCGCCATACTCCACGGCAACATCCAGCCGCAAGAAGTCGATTCCGTGCCCGCCGTACAACCGATCGTCACCGTCATGACCTTCGAGTTCGTCCACGTTTGCACCACCGAACAGCACATCGTTTCCGCCACCGCCTTGCAACAAGTCGTCGCCAAAACCACCCACGAGCAGGTCATCACCGCCAAAGGTTCGAAAGTCGTCATTGCGTGCGTAGTTGCTGCCGGCGAGAGCGTCCCCCAGCAAACGGTCATCGCCGCCCCCACCGATCAAAGTGTCTTGCCGAAGATTTCCCAGCAGTTCATCTCGCCCTTGGCCGCCGTCGAGGTATTCGCCCCGCAAACTGACCTCGTGCATCAACTTGGTCGGCGCGTAGGCCCACAACACGTCGTTTCCGTCGCCACCATAGGCCCGTTGACCATACGTTTCATGGACGCCCAGGACATCGATGCCAGCACCGCCGAGGACGAAGTCATCGCCACCGTCGCCGTAGCTGAAATCAATTCCCGCACCGGCTTCGATCCGGTCGTCACCATCGCCGCCGCGAATCACATCGCTGCCCGGCGAGCCGATCAAGACATCCGCGCCGCGTCCACCGTCGATGTACCCGTCCCCACCCCCCGATTCAATTCGGTCGCGTCCGCCGCCACCGAACAGAAAATCGCGACCGTCGCCGCCGATGATCCAGTCGTCACCGTCTGCGAGTGAGCCCTCCAACGGGCCGCCCACTGTGATCGCGGGAACAAGCGGCGGGAACTCGATTGCCGAGTCACTGGCAACGTAGTCGTTCGGCGTCACCAAACTGACCAGCAATGCGCTGCGTTGATAGATTCTGAGTCCACCCCAGATCACATCGACACCGGCATCGCCGCGAAGCGTGTCGCTGCCGATCCCACCAACGATTTCATCGTCACCATCGCCGCCGCGTACCAAGTCGCTCCCGCTTCCCGCATCAACGAAATCATTGCCGTCGCCGGCGATGACGACATCGTCTCCATCGCCAGTGGAGGCCCAGTCATCGCCGCTTCCCAGGTACACGTTGTCGTTGCCTCGACCAGTCGTCACCCGGTCATTTCCCACACCAACGCTGACTTCGTTGTTCCCATCCCCGGCATCAACGATGTCGTCACCAGCACCGGTCAGGATCGTGTCATCACCACCACCCAAGGTGGTGACCAGGTTGTTTCCGTCGCCCACATTGATGTAGTTCGAACCGCTGCCGAGCACGTCAATGATGTCGTCACCGGCATCGCCTAAAATGCGATTGTCGCCGCCTCGGTCGGTCACCTGAGAACCTGAACGTTGACTCGCACTGGACACCTTTGCCGGAGGTCGCAAGTCGATCAGGTCGTTCCCATCTCCGGCATCGACAATGTCAAACCCGGATCCTGTGAAGATCACGTTGGCACCATTGCCCGCGTCGACCACATCGTCACCGCTTCCAGTCCAAATCTGGTCACTCTGATCCCCTGTCGTGACACGGTCATTGGATTCGTAAGTGAACACCCGTGTGATTCCGCTGATGTCAGTGACCACGTCGATCCCAGCGGTGCCATGAATCACATCGTTGCCGGCACCACCATCGAACGTGTGCGCGCCCACATCGGCGACCGGTTGAAGCGTCGCGAAGTCAGGGTTGTCACGGGTCGTGACGGCACCAACCAACAAGTCATCGCCGTCGCCTCCGAACAGATCATCGCTGCCGGCGCCGCCAAAGAGTTCGTCATTCTCGGCTCCCCCGCGGAGCACGTCATCGCCTTCGCCACCTTGCAAAAAGTCGCGGCCGATCCCGGTGCCATCTTCCGACTCGCCGTGGAGGATGTCGTTGCCCGCGTCACCTGACAGGATGTCATCGCCGTCACCGCCGAAGAGAATGTCGTTTCCTGCATTGCCGCCGAGATAGTCGTCTCCGTCTTCGCCGTGAATGCGATCGTTGCCGGCGTTGCCCTGCAGTTGATCGTTTCCTTGACTGCCAAAAATTGTGTCGTTTCCGGCTCCGCCATCAATCAGGTCATTGTCGCTGTAATAGAACGTGACCGCCGATTGTCCCGGGGGAGTGATGGTGCGCCAGTCGGGCATGCCGGTGCCTTCACCGATCAACAGGTCATTTCCAGCACCGCCAAAAATCGTGTCATCGCCTTGGCCGCCGTAGGCCGTCAGCGGACCTGCGCCCCCGGTGATGTCGTCGTCTCCGTACCCGCCATGGACTGTCACAGGAAGAACAAAGTTCTCTTCGATGAAGATCTCGTCATCTCCTTCGCCGGCATCGATCCACACACGCGTCACACCGCTGAATTCCTGGTCCGTGCCGAAGCCCGTGATCACGGTCTTGCCGTTGTCCTCGTTGGTGGAGACAAAGATGACGTCATCGCCATCGGACAGGTCGCCATCTTGGCGTTCCGATGATTCGGGACCGACGTGAACGATCAACGTGCCATCGTCGGTCAAGCGACCGAGGATGGGGTTGGCGGGTTCGGGCCGAGGAAATTCATAGTTGACCAGCACCTTGGGCCCCAACCGAGCTTGCACGCGAATCCCAAAGGCTTTCGCGTACGCAGTCAAAGCGACGTCCAACTGCCCGGAGGCGTCAAAGATCCAGAGTGGCCCCAATGCAGGCGCGTTGCCGAGCTGAATGTTCTCGTTCAGTTCGCTCAACCGAACCTTCCCGTCCAGGTCAGGATCGTTCAGGTCCAACAACAACGCGGCGCCCAGTTCGGCCTCGACTCCGGCTTTGGCGACGGCCAAGTTGATCTCGCCTCCAGCGGTCACTGCGAACCGGAACGTCATTTCGGGACGATCGGCATAGATGGGATCCTCGTTCTCATCGATTCCGACTTGGCGATAGTCGTCCAGATAGAACCCATCCAGAAGGTCCACTCCCTGTCCCGTCTCGGCAAATTTCCGGATGCCTTGGGTGTCGTAGCCAAAGGCAAAATCAATGATCGCGTTGAACTGGCCACCGAAAGTGATTTGGAAACCTGGGAAGACCGGCACGCCAATGTTGAAACCGAATTCGGCTTCCAGTGTCGGCGCTTGAAACTTCACCAGGTCAACGTCGTTGCCAAACAGCAATCCAATGGCTGAAGCGGGATCTTCAAAGATTGGAAAGCGAAACTTTCCTGGTTGGGTCGTTGTGCTGCCACCGCTGGAAATGTTCGTCGTCTGCCTCGGCAGGTTCCGCAAGTACTCCGCTGACTCGTTGGTCGCTTGCTCGGCTTGGGCCAGGTAGTCATCAAAATTAACGCCAGGGCTGCTGGCGTCCTCGGTGACCACCGCGTCACCGTTCGCGTTTGTCGACACGCTGAAGTTGCCCAGCGGCAGGATCAGCCCATCCGCACTCAGAGGCAGGCCGACGATCGCGTCGTTGACACTGATGATGGCGTTGACAAATTCGGCGACCGTTTCACCACCGCTTCCGAACGCTCCAATCAAGTCCACAAAGGTTGTTGGCCCGATGATGTCCGACAACACAGGAATCGGTTGGGTCAATTTGTCGATCGTGGGCTGCAGCGGTTCCAAGAAGTCTTGAACTGGTCCGAGGATGGGCGCGATCACATCGGCCACGAAGGAACCCAGGTCCAGTCCCGCATCCGTGATGCTGAAGCTAGGTGAGGTGATCGAGCTGATCACATCGGCAACGTTTCCGCCGGACACCGCTCCAAATTGAACATGCAGGTCCGCGGTGATTCGGGGCAACCCTTCGGTCGATGTGTTCAGCCCCGTGTTCACGTTGGCGTGCAGGCTACCGACGAACTCCGTCGCGACCGTGATGCCAGCGAAGGCGTCGGCGATATTCGCCAGCGTGTACGTGTCCGCTGGAAAGTTGATGCCAAAGCTTCCGCGGACGGCGTTGATCGCTTCCGTCGAGGAATCCAGCGGATCAATTCGTGAGGCGGCGAGTTGGTCGGGTGTCAGATCATCCGCATGGAGCGCGGTCAGCCCCACATCCAGAGGTCCCAATCGTCCTTGGGCGACCAAGCGGTCGATCCCTGCATAAAAGTCGACTGCCAAGTCGTTTCCGTCACCAAATGTGACGAACGGACCCGCGTCCAAGTCGATTCCGATCCCAACGTTGAAAACAAACCCCGCCTCCAGCGACACGTCGCCCTCGACGTCCAAACCCAGCACGCTACCGCCGAGATCCAAGTCGATCGGCAGGGGACGACTGGCACTGGCAACGCCGAGGCTGAGGTCGAATCCCAGCCTCCGATCGTTGCCATCAAACGTCGGCAATCCGATGTCAGCGACAGTTACCGATCCGTCGCCGTTGCGATCACGAATGATATTCAACCCATTCCCGCTGACTCCAGGTCCCAACACCAAAAAGATTGCGTCGGCGACCTGTTGACCGATCTGTGGGTTGTCGTCAAATCCCTGGTTGAAAGCATCCGCCATCGGCCCGACAAAGGTGTCCACGAAGTCAACGGCGTCCGCGATCGCTTCGCCGATCAGGGGAACCGGAATGCCAAGGATTTCATCACCCAGGTAGCCATCGATCGATTCGAACAAACCTTGCAAACCGGCTGCCAAAGCCGCGATTCCGTCGCCCAACGAAAGTCCGCTGATCGCGTCGGTGATGTCGGGAATGGACAGGGCGTTGCCCGTTTGATTGGTGATCGGCGTGTCAACGAGTTGGGTTGGGAACACGAAACTGTTCAGGTCGGTCCACTGCAACTGCAACTGCGAGTCCGCCCCCAAGATGCTGGTCGGCAGATCAACGCCGAGGGCGGCACCCTGAGCGACATTCAAGTGGCGTTCAAAGTCGGAAGGCGACAAATTGGGCAGTGTCTTGAAACCGCCTGGCCAATTGCCAGCCTCGATCGAGATCCCAACTGGCTCGGTGGAATCGGGCCCCCCATCAAAGTTCAGACCATCCCGATCAAACGCAACGCGGCCACCAATGATCGCGGCGTCTAGCGAGAGAATCGACGTCGAAAAGTTCAGGTCGTCTGCATACAGCCTTGCCTCCGCAAACACACCGCTGGTGTCATAGACACGCACGGCATCGTCGAAGTCAGCACCTTGCAACGCGTTGACGTCCAGCCCCAGGTGCGCCCGCAAGGCCGCGCCAGCTTCCACTCCGACAACCCCGGAGCCTTCGAAATCAACGAAGTTGTCGAGCGTCTCGAAGCCCTCGATTTCGGACAGGTCGATGTTCAGGGCTCGCGTGGTCGTGACATCGTATTCCAGGTCCAAGTCGATCCGGATCACGCGGTTCTCGGGCTCCAACCGCAAATCAAACTGATGGTCTTCTAGACCCAACATCTGCACGATCTCCGCCTCGAGCGCGTTGAGCAGTCCGCCAGGACTGTCCTGCAACTGCTCGATCAGATTGGCGACATCCTCAGCCACGTTCAGGATTTCGGACAGCGACGCGCCGATCAGTGGCAGCGGTTTGTCCATCAAATCTTCGCCGCTGACGTTCTCGACGAATTCGACCACTTTGCCGATGAGTTGAATGATGTCCTGGACGGAGACGTCTGAGAAATCCAGGAGATTGTCCAAATTCTCCGATGTCAGTGAAAAGTTTTCCGGTTGCAGACGAACTCGCGGATCGGCGGTCAGAATGTTGTCCCAAACCAAGTCGATGCGAGGGATTTCATTGGGATCGGTGGGCTGAGTGTTCAAACCGGCGACATCCACGATCAACTCGCCGCCGATTGCCAGGTCGGCGTCCAAGTCCAGATCAAGGGACGTGAAGGGATGAATGATCGCGTTGCCCAGATCCTGGAGCGTCAAAAAGTCTTGTCCCGCCGGCACGGGGACGGTCAAGTCCAACGAACCGGAGAAACTCCCGTAGCCGTTGCGAACTTCCGCTGACAACAACTGGCCGATCGCAGCAGACGCTTGGATATTGCTGGCCGTCGCAGCAAATGAAGCGTGCAACGTTGGCGGCCGCGTGACCCGAACGTCCAGTCCACGAGTGGTCTCACTGGTGGATCGCAGCGATGCACCGACCAGCCGCCCCAAGCCATTGGCATCAACGCCGATGACCCCCAGTTCAATCGGCAACGTCGACATCGCGTGACCACCGGAGTGATCCAGCGTGACCGAGAAAGGTGCCCCAGTTGGTTCTGTCGTACGGTCAACGATGACAAACCGATACAGCCCACGACCAACTCCCGAGTCGGTTCGTTGCAGGGAGGCCTCCACGACCACGATTCCGTCCCGCATGACCCGGAACTGTTCCGCGTACCTACGCAGCGTCATTTCCGGATCATGACGCAGCAAGAGGTTCTCTGTGGTTCCATCTCGAAGAGACAACGTCACCGGAACCGTGCTTCCCGCTGCTGTTTTCTCTGCCAACGCCTGTGTTCCCAAGTAGGCCGCCAGCGTCGTCGACGGGTCAACGACCGAGGTTCGCAGCGGCGGTGTCAATAATTGACTGATGAATCGACCGTCACCATCATCGTCCACTGAATCCGGGAACAGTTCGGCCAGCGCGGTTGCCAAGCCACCGGTCCCAAAGTCAATCGAAGTGGGGACTTGGTCCGTGGGCGATCCGCCGTGGGTGATTTCAATTCGTCCGTTGACCCATTGAGCGCTGACCGGATTGAGCCGATTTTCTTGCACGGTCAGTGCAGTCAGCAGCGTTTCAAATTCATCGTTGGCATCCAGCGGGCCAATGGTGACGGGAGCAAGGACGATCGGGTTGGATGCATCACCGGACTGAAAGGTAATTTCGGTTGTGTCGCCATTCAACAAAGGATGGTCGAAACCAAAGACTTGCCCCAACTGCAAATTTGTCTGCCGATTTGACTTTGCCAGAGAACCTGATTTGATCTCACGCGGCACTTCGATTGATTCGCGAATGATGCTGGGTTCAATGTCGACCAGTCCCATTTCGCTCAACAGGAAGCCAAAGCCCGATACGGAGGACTGCAAACGCAGCGGTTGATCCCCCTCCGCTTGATCGCGAACGACCAGTCGGTCACCAAGCAATTGCGCCGTCAACTGGGGCTGATCGCCATCAACGATCGAGATCATCTCAGCGAGTTCGTCCAGGGTGGTGGTCGTTGTCAGACCGGACAGGGTGATCGTGTGCTCGGCCCCCGTCGAGAGCGTGACGATCAACACGTGGTCATATTCGGTGGGGTCAGACCAACCGTTCCGCTGCGTGATCAACGACACCGGGGTTTGTCCGTTGATGGGCGGTTCCGCATCACTCGAAATGGCAGGCAGAATTCGGTCTCCAGTGACCCACCCGTCTCCGTCGGCGTCACGTCCAAGCGGGATGAACTGCGCTGGCCAACGACTGCCCGTTGAACCGGTTTCAAAACCGATCTCAAAAACGGCGTCCGCAGACGACGACGTTGTCAAGTCACGCAATTGAATCGCATCGTTTTCAAACCAGGCTTCCAGAATCCGTTGCCCATCTCGACGAAGGGTCAACTCGTTCAGCGCATCCAAGAGCGTTGTGTCGGGCAAGTTGCCGAACGCCACTTGGTGGGTGGTCCCGTCGCGAAGCGTGATCTGCAGCGGTGCTGCATCGGGTTGATAGCGAGCCGCTGCACGCTGGGAATTCGAATAGATTTCGTCGACATCCTGCATCAGCAAGGCGTCATAGCTCGTGACGGTTACCAGTCCAGTCGGTGAGAAGGTCTCCAGTGAAACATCCCCCGCAAGACGCCGAACCACGGTATCGGCAACGGGATTCCCGATGATACGGTCGTCGTCTGGGCTGGTGATACGGTCGGCAAACATGTGACGAAAGAGGGAGGTCGCTGAGCTCAAGGCGAGCGAGGCTGAGCCTTGGGTGTGATCAAGGATCTGCCAACGACCGTCACGGACAATCAGTTCTGCAACTGTTTCACCGAACTCGTTGACCGAACGGAGCGAAGCGATTGCCTCGTCGATCGTGTAGCGATCGATGTCTCCCGGCAAGCTCAATCGGATCAAATCTCCGTTCCGCACCCGAAACGAAATCGACTGGTCGGTGATTGTTTGATTTTGAAGGCCCAGCCGATCAGCGATCACCAGCATCGATGTCCAACCCGGTACATCGACATCAACGTCGACGTACACTGCAGGCGGCTGAGAGCCGATGTCGTCCTGCGTGGCCGAGTGCAGAGAGCGGCCCGAGATGAATCCGTTTTGATCCACATCGATGACCGCCCCGTCTCCCAGAAGCCAAGCAAAGACACCTCCGCCAACGGTCGTGTCCGTGATGCGAAATCCAGTTCCACCGGCCTCGAACGTCTTGTCATGGATGAGCACTCGATCATCACGGATTGGCAGTGCTGCAAATGACTTGACGTCTTCATCGATCTCACCAACGCTCAAAGTCCCCAGCACGTCCGCAAGGCTGGTGGACGCATCAATGACCTCCGTGGAAACGTTGAATGATTCGCCGCTGGAAAGCTGAACAGTCGCTGTTGACACAGAACCTGCCCAGACCGGTGAGGACTCGGTTGACGCGAGTGACAGAATCGAAGCGTTCAGATCAAACGGTGAGTCGGGGCTGGTGGGCAGAGCAGAGCGGATGTCTCCGATCGTCAGTTGGTTGGCCCCCGCGGCCGCGGTCGCCGGTCGCACAAATTCACGAATCAGTTCCGACCCGTTGCCACGCCATTCGAGCTTGAAATCGTTGCCAGGTTGAGGGTCGGTCAAGTCAGTGATCACCAACTGGTTGTTCTCAAAATGGGCGTGCGACTTCCATTCTCCATCGTCAAAAATTCGCAAGCTGGCTGAAAGCTGTTGAATCGACATTTCGCTGATCGGTCCGAGATCGATTCGGTGTGTCGACCCATCGCTCAGCGATAAAGTCAGGTCTCGAGAATCTTCCTCCAGCCCCTCGATATCAACAGAGAAAAAGTCGGCCAACTCCTGATCAGAATCAAACAATCCGTGCGTCAGGTTAAGCGGCACACTGGTGGGAATGCCAAAGCTGGGATTCGCAGGTTCAAAGATTTTTTCCCAGACCCCATCCGTCGACGTGACCTCGGTCGTCGCGATGGTGGGTTTGTTGTACCCGAGGTCTTGCATGAACCCGACCGACAAAGCCGTGACGCCAATCGGCGCGACAAGATACTCCCCGATTTCGTGGGTCATCGTTTCGCCGTATCTCGCGAACGTTGACGTGTCCACATGAGACGTGCTGGAACCCGGGTTGTATTGATCGGGCGCAAAAATCCTGACGGGGCCTGCGGCGATGGGATTCGCATCGCTTGCATTCGGCCCAGCAAAGAACAGATCTTCGCTGATCAGACTGGCCGCACGTTCTGCTTGCCCCAACGACTGAATAGGAGTCCCGTCGCCACGGACGAGGAAAGAGTCAAAAATAGAATGCCACCCCGTGGCATAGTAGCCGCCCTCTTTGACAATGTTGCTCGCGAATCCAAGTCCATGAAGAATCTCGTGCGTCGCAACTTTGAAAAGCCCGTATCGCCCAAGGTCGGATGGACCCGAAACGTCATGATCCCAGTTGATGTCCGAGAGGAACGTCGCGTTGACCACCGGTCCCGACTGCAACTCTCCATCGATCATGACGGGTCCCCCGTTGAGGTAGTTGGCCAAGTTTGCAAAGTAGGTGGTGTTGTTGAGCCCATTGTTGAACGTCTGTCCAACCGCAAAAGCGGTCGGGCCAGCGGACGCCAACGGATTGGAACCGGCCGGATCGGGGTCTCGGTAGCCCACACTGATGGTGAAGGTGTCGTAACCTGGCACCGACGCGAAAACCGATTCCATGTGATCGGCGGCGGCTTCGACTACAAATCGCCTGGCTTCACCGAGCGTCGTCGCCCAAGGCACGTCGGCATCGCGAATCGGCGTTGAATCGAAGAAGCCAAAGTCCGAATCCTCGGAATCGCGATACTCGATTTCGATTTCGACTCGGTCCGCCCCGACGGTATGATCGACCACGACAAAACGGTTGTTCAAATCCTCATAGGGCATTCCCACCAGAACCGTGGGTTCGTACTCCAAGGTCATCAGGACTTCGCCGTTGTTGTCGTCGACGACCGTTCCTCGCTCCAGCCACTCACCGATGGTCACCCATGGGTCGATCGTTCCCATGTTAGCGCTGACGATTCTTCCGTCGTGCAGGGTGACGTTCAACATTTGTTCTTCGTTGGCCAGATGCGTTAATCCAAGCCGATCCAGGATGGTGATCATGGGTGTCCACAATGGAGCGTCCCGGACGAAGTCACCAGTCGGATCAAACCGCTCTGAAATGACATCGATGATCTCTCGCGTTTCGGATTTCAGTCCGATTTGAATCTCGAAATCCAACGACAAGTCCCGCGAGATCGTCAGTCGGTTGTCCGTCCCGCTGACACCTGGTGTCATGCTGATCGATGCAATCGGTGAGTCCTCGCTCCCGGCCAGCACATCGATGTTGGCTTGCCGGACCAGGTCCTCGGGATTCCACGCCAACGCGACGTCGATCGTGATCGTTTGGTTTTCTGCGTCGTAGGTGATGAAGTCGCCCACGCCGCCCGACAAAGAGGGGATCAACTCCTGCAACTCTTGAATCGAGCCAAAGGCCGGCAACCCATCCCCCGTTTTCAGGAATTGCAACACGCCGCCCGCGTAGGCGTCGGCAAATCCGGCAACCTCGCTCAACGAAACGTCGTCGCCCAAGGGCAGCGGGTAGTTCAGCACATCCCCCGCTTCCCAGGCGCCAAACACGGTCCCCAGCTCTTCCAATGTCGATAGAATCGAAGTCGCATCGATCGATCCGAAGCCGGTGATTGCGCCGGCGTCGTAATCCGCTCCACGAGGAACTTCCAATTCCAATTCCGGCAGATCGGAGTCAAACGGATTCGTGTCCCGCAACGTGAACACAGGCAGGAATCCCCCGGTATCAAAACCAGCCATTTCAAAATCAAATGGCAGACGCACTTCGATGCCACTGCCAATGACCTGTGTGTTCAATCCACTGAATTCATCCGAGAGCGAAAACCCGCGGAGGTCATCGAGTGAAATCTCGCCCCCAAACAAATCGCTGGTCCCCAGCCGCAATCCAAGGTCGGCGCGGATGCTGCCTCCCGTCACGCCGCCGGACAAGAAACCCGACTGCGCCGCAAAGTCGATCGGGATGTTGGCTTCATCAGCAATACGAAGCACAACGTCGGGAATCTTGATCGACACCTCTTCGACGGCGTTGCGGACCACTTCAAATGAAAAGTCCTCCAACGACAGATTGAATGGCAGGGCGGTGGCCAATGCGTCACTGTCGACCGCATCCAACAGACTGTCGGCGCGAGACAGGATGGGTTCCAACAACGCCGCGATCGTGCTTTCGATTTGCTCCTGCAGATCGAAGTTCAGCTTCACCCCCTGTTGCCCGGCCGTCAGCCCCGACACCGACTCCAGAAAATCAAATTGGTTGACCAACTGGGTTGCGGTGGCGGTCGGGTGACTCTCCAGAAACGTTCTCAGTGGCTCTGCAATGTTGGTCTCGAAACGATCCGCGAGTGAAAACAACGACTGCACGGTGGAAGTGTCGATCAACGTGCTGCCCGCGATGCTCTCAGGCACCAGCGATCCCAAGTAGGGAATCTCAGCCGCCAGGGCAGGCGCCGAGTTGATTGCCGCAACGACTCGAGAGATCTCGTCGACGGCCTGACGCAACCCCATGGCAAATGAGTCCACCGTGTCGCTCCCGTACTGGACCGCCGCATCAATGGTCTCCGCCGCCTCGCCAAGCGGGCTTTCCCCCTCCGCCGAGACCTGAGCAAACAACGCCCGCGGACCGATCGCCTCCAGGCCGAAATCGCCGGCCAGCATCCGACGTTGCTCCAATTTTTCGGTCAGCAACCGACGCCTTTTCAGGGCATCGCGGTGGTGTTGGCGTGAGCAGGAAGACGTTGATTTGGAACGGATCATGGTCGGCCGCGATGAAGAGAATGGGGCAAGCACTGCCACTCATCCTACCCCCTCGGGTGCCCACCGTGCCCCCTTTACTTAAAATGATTGGAGGTGTCGCGGGCCACGAGAACCTTTTGACCAGCAAATCGGCACACTGCTATCGCACCCTCGTGAAAATCTCTGCCCCAGACAAACAACCGATCGAAAGGCTGAATCCGACCTGAAACAGCGATCGTGATTGCCCTGGATCCCACCCCCGTCCGGCTTTGACATTCACACGCCTCCGGCTAGAATGGGGCAACGGACTTGGAAACGACGTCCGTTGCTTCGGTCCGGAGGTATTCGAACGGGCTCAGCGATTCAATCGCGTGCATTGCACGTTTTTTGCTGACACACCCGCGAATGACCGACCCGCTTTCGCCGACGCCGAATGATCGTTTCATTGCATTCGATGGCTGTCACCCCACCCAGTGGTGGTGAGATTGCATTCGTATGACTGGATATCGCTTGGGTGTTCGGTTTGGCGGAGCAGCATCAGCACAGAATGTCGTGAGATGGTCGGCCCCGATGCATGTCGCGTTGGCATGCATTGCACACCACATTGTTTAGCGGGATAGATGGAATGTTGATGACTGTGAGTTCGATGGCGACCGGATTGTTCTTGGCGTTTGGTTTCCCCGGTCTGCCTGAAATGTTGATCGTGCTGGTGATCTGCTTGGTTCTGTTTGGTGGTGCCAAGTTGCCATCGCTGATGCGGAACCTGGGACGCAGTGCCAACGAATTCAAACGTGGCATGTCCGAATCGGGCGACGACGAAGACGAAGCAACGGATCGCACCGACGAGAAGGTCTGAGATGTTTGGTCTCAGCCCATTTGAACTGGCCGTGATCGGAGTGATCGCGGTGGTCCTCTTTGGTGGCAACCTGCCGGAAGTGGCCAGGAAGTTTGGCTCCACGTACAGCCAATTCCGACGCAGCCTGCAGGATGTTCAGCAGCAGTTCCGTCAGGTTCAGGACGAAGCGAGTCGGACGATGTCAATGGACACGCCCCCCGCGAAGTCCACGTCGTACGACGACGAAGAGGATGAACCCAACGAACCTTCGGCGCCCAAGTTCACGCCGCCCGAGTGATGCGTTCAGTTGACGTCCGTCGAATCGGACGTCGACGGAATTCGCATCGGTTGCTGCAGGTACGCCAGCAAGTCACGAACATCCTCGACCGACAAAGCCTCGAGGATGTTCTCTGGCATCAGAGAGACCGGCGACGCTTGCAGGGCATCGATGTCGTCCCGGCTGACTCGGACCGCATTGCCCTCGGCCGTTCGCATTGTCACGGTGTCGGGCGTTTGGTCTTCTAACAACCCGCTCAGCACCTGACCATCCGCGGTGAGCAAGCGGTAGTTGGTGAACTCTTCTCGGATCGCGGCCGACGGGTCAATGATCGCCAACGACAGAAAGTCCAGGTTGGACCGTTCGTACCCCGTCAGATCCGGCCCCACTTTGCCACCTTCCCCGAACAGTCGGTGGCAGGTTCCGCAATGTTTGGTGAACAACGCTTTGCCGTGAGCAAGATCCGCCTGCGACGTGGAGCGAACGACGGACTGAAACTCAGCGATCTGAACCTGCTTTTCCGCCGGAGTTGCACGAACGGTCCCCCAGTGTTTCGTGACACGCTCACGCAGTGAGGCGTTCTCAAAGGCCTGCATTTGAACGACCACATCCGCGGGCACTCGTTCGACGTTGATCTTGGCAGCATCGATTTCATTCAGCAGCACCGACGCCCATGGTTCGCGACTGGAGAGAACTCGAATCGCGGTCTCTCTTAAGTTGCCGGCGTCATCCATCGACGATTGATACGCCGATGCGATCCATGAACCAATGGACTCGTCAGCGAATCGCGAAAGGGCTTGCAACGCAGCCAACTTGACCGCGCCAGATGGATCCCCCTGCAGCCGTCGCCGCAGGACCGCGAGCGCCTGTTCGTTTTGGATTTCGCCCAAGGTCTCGATCAACGCGACCTTGGTTTGAATCGGAGTCCCGGACTGCTCGATCAACTGCAAAGCTTGCTTGATCGCGGCGGCATCGCCCTGACGCAAACGCAGCGGCAAATCCGATCCCGGCCGTGACTCGCGGAAGACAGCGAGCTGTTCCCGCAAGGCTTCCGGCAACACCTCGACCTTCCGCCCCACAAAGGCTTCTTCAAAACCTTGGATCAAAGTCGCTTTGGCATCGTCATCGGGTGCCATCGCCAACAGGCTCGCGCCGACCAGGAAGCTTTCGTTGGCCCCATCTGCCGCCAGCCGCTGCATCAAGCGAGCGAGAATCGTCTGCCGCACCAATCGGCTCTTCCAAAGCCGCTCGTCTTCAAACAATGCGGCAACGGAGTCGGAATGGCTTTCACAATGGGCTTCCACGCCCCACCAAATCAACAGCGGCAGATGCAAGTCATCTTGATCTGATTCTCGCAGCATCATCTCGCGAAGGATCGGCAAGGCTTGCTCGGCATCCAAACGAGCCGCGGTGGACGCCAACTGTGACCGGACGTGGATGTCGTTTTCATGCTTGGCAAGTTCGATGAGTGCCTGCTGTTGGTCGCTGGTCATTGACGCTTGGTCGCCAAGCAGCCGAACTGCCCAGCGTCGCAGATCAGGGTTCGGTTCGGAGGCCTGCAAAGACTCTGTCCAATCGTCTTCGCCGAGGGCCTGCCCGCGTTGCAGCGCCCACAACGCGAGCAATCGGCGCTGGTCCGTCTCGTCATTCAAGATTCCGGCCAGCGAGTCCTGCAGAGCCTGGGATTCCTCGATCCGAGCAACGATGGTCTCCAACGTCAGGAACCGAATCGTGCGACCGGGATGTGCCAGCAAATTCAGCAACTGATCGTCCGTCATCGCGAACAAATCAAATCGCGTTCGCGATGGCAGCAACCCGTCCGTGTTCGAAGACGTGGAAGGATTCTTCGCAGTGAGCCGATAGATTCGGCCGCTGGTTTTGTGCCAGTTGTCTCGTGGGTCGACGTGTGTCAGACGCGTGTCGTACCAATCTGCGAAATAGACCGCTCCATCCGGTCCAACAGAGATCGCCACAGGCCGAAACCATCGGTCATCGGTCTCGATCGTGGTTTCGAAATCACGCGTCCGAAACGTCGACGTGTCCGCGATCAATTCGCTGCTGATCACACATCGCTGCAACGGATTGATGGCGATCGATTGATCGCGATATCGCGGCGGCAGCACGTCGTCTTGGTAAACCACCAACGCTTGTGTGAACCGTCGGCCATCCCCCTCGGATCGCATGTGCTGGAAGAAACCGTAGGCGTGTGGGTTGGTCAGCGGCCCATGCTTGCCCCAAGACTTCGTGCCATAGCTGCCTTGTGGATAGAACATTCCCCGCGTGTTGCCATGGTTCGTTCCTGAAAACGTGAGCCCACTCTCTTCGATCTCCAAACCGAACGTGTTGCCACCCCCTTCGGCGAAGATTTCAAAGCGATGCGATTCCGGGTGATACCTCCAAATGCATTGGCCCTGAAACGAGGTCGCTTGGTCCGGTCGGTCCGACAGGGGAGCACGAATGGAGGCGGTCGTGGTGCTTCCGTTGGCACCGTACAACCAACCATCGGGCCCAAGCCGCAAGCTATTGGCGACCGCGTGCGTGTCTTCCAAACCAAAGCCGGCCAGGTGAACCACTGGATCCCCATCGACCTTCGCATCGTGATCCGCATCGGGGTAAAACAACAAGTACGGCGGGTTCATCACCCAGATTCCGGACGTGCTGACCGCGACGCTGGTCGCAACGTTCAGTCCCTCGATAACATCTCGATGCGAGTCATACGAACCATCGCCGTTGGTGTCTTCCCAAACCGTCACACAGTCCGCCCCGGAGACGTGATTGGGCGGAGCAATCGGCGTGCTATCAAACACGGCTCGCAAGTGCTGGTCGTAGCGAACCACTTTCAGTCCCGCTGGAAACGGGTACTGACGATACTGCACCACCCACATTCGACCTTGGAAGTCAAAGCTGATGTGGATTGGCTGAGTCACATCGGGTTCCCCCGCGACCAATTCCACACGCACGTCGTCGGGCACCTTCAAACGAGCGATCGTCTCGGCGGGTGACGCGGGTTCGGAATCGTCCCCCAGATCCCCACGACCTTCGAATTCCCGCATCACACGGGCAACTTCGTCATTGCCGGCGGGAGCGTCCTGGGACACGCCGACGTTCAGCCAACCAAAGCTGATCGCACTCCAAAAAGCAACGAAGAACAACCACTGGTTTCGCATTGAGTTCGCTCTGATTTGTTGGCTCACTGGCATCGGTCGACTCATCGGGGTATCAAAGTGTCAGCTTCTTGCTCTTCCATCCAACAGAAACATCCCCAAAGAAGGAAAGCAGGAATCGGATGGCATGCAAGCTGTTTGGTGCTCGCTTGGGCTGCTAAGCAGGTCGGCAGGAGTCTTGTCGGCATTTGAACTGTTATGGCAAACGCCACTGTTCCCACGTACAACCGGGGCCAACGCCCAAACGGCTCACATGGTTTTGCCCGATCATTCCTGCCGACCTGTTTCGCACAACTTCTATTTCACTGGCGTGATCACAACCGTGTGAGTGACTGGGACGATCGCAGCTTGGATTGCCTGCACCAAATCCGCTCGCTTGGTTTCGGTGCTTTTGACCGCAGCCTCCAGATCCTTTTTGCCTTCTTCCCCGTGGAAAACCTTCTTAATCTGCACCGTTTCAAACGCCTGTTTCGCGGCCACCGCTTGGTCGATCGCCTGAAACGCCTTGCTGAACGGATTGACCTCAAAGTGTTCGGCCAAGTTCACCCCTTCGGCCAGTTCTTCCTTGGTGAATTCAAGGCTCTGCTCACCCCAACGGACACTTGCCTTGTCTGTTTCCAAACCGTTGACGGTCAGCAAGAACCGATTCAAATCGTCGTTGAACGGAACCAGTGTCATGCCGGAACGAATGCTGTTTTCGTTGTCGGCCTTTCCAGTCGCGCAAAACGGGTAGCGACGACTCTCGAAGGTGATTTGGTGAGCCGATTCATCCGACGCGAACTCGACGAGCGAATGATGGTCGCCACCGGCCGCGGTTGCAGTCGCCAAGTCCACCTTCAAGTTCGCGATGGGTTCGCGAATCCCCATCGATTTGAGAAATCCGTGAGCCATGATGACTTGGCCGGCCCAGGGTGGGTGAATCCCATCGTTGCCAGTGACTTGATAAGGCTTTTCATCGGTGCCGTACTTTTTGGCGGCTGTGATTTGGGCGACGTACATGGGCCAGAACAGGTCGGCAAACGCAACGTTTTCTTCCTTGGAAATTTCAATCCCCAAATCCCGCAAGGTGCAAAGGTTCAGGTTGTGTTCGTCCAAGGTGCACGCAGGAGCCTTGACCCAGGTCGCGATTTTCCCGGCACAGCCTGGTGATCCCAAAACCACTTTCGCACCGGCTTCCTTCAAACGACGAACGATGTGTTGGTAATTGTCCTTGTACCAATGCCCGTTGTTGACGTCGTAGGCTCGATAGCGAGCATCGTTCATCCCGTAACAAAGCGTCGCGATGGTGGGCTCGAAACGCAAGCAATCCGAATCCATCCGACGAAGAAAACCGGCCGCGGTTTCACCGCTCCACCCGAGTTGTCGCGTTTCAATTTCCAGGTGCGGCATGCACGCGTTCAGGTAAGTCTCGATCATCCGT
Source organism: Rhodopirellula islandica (assembly GCF_001027925.1). Lineage (NCBI taxonomy): Bacteria > Pseudomonadati > Planctomycetota > Planctomycetia > Pirellulales > Pirellulaceae > Rhodopirellula > Rhodopirellula islandica. Next base: position 87,624 of record NZ_LECT01000015.1, read on the forward strand.
GAATACATTTTCTGCTCGGTGATCGAATCCCCGATGATCACCAGGCGATCGCCCTTGGTCAGCAACAGCGGCCCGATTTCAGGAGCCTTGGCAGGGAAGAACTTGCCGAACTCAGGGTCCTCCGGTTTGGGCTCGTACTGATACGGTCCGGACTCGGGGAACTTCGGCAGGGAGCTGTCTTCGGCTGATGTTGTTGCCGTGGCGAAGACAGAAAACGCGACAAGCAAAGCAATGCTTCGCAGGATTGTTGGGGGCATGGTGGGTCTCTTGATGACGATATTGAGATTGAAATGGGGGAGGCGAGGTGGCGTCATTGATGGCCAAAGGCCTTTTTCAACGTAGCCTGGGACGACGTCCCAGGAACCGGTGAAAACATTGACTCCTTTGGCCAAAGAGTTTGTGTCTTGGACAGTCAACGGAATGGATCGCCCTCTCTTGTCTCATGGACTTAAATCGGACGGTTGGTTGGGAGCGATGCTCATCGGCGGGTTGTTGGGATCGATTTTCTCGTGTTCCCAGTACCAACCATCGGCCTTCTTCTCGAGCACTCGGTGTTGGCTGTTCTTTGCCAAAGGAGCGGGATCCGATCGCACAAATTGTCTCAATCGCTGTGCGGCATCAGCATGCTCGGCTTGACCGATCAAGTTTTCGAATTCGTTTGGATCGTTGATGACGTCATAGAGTTCTTCGCTGCCATCGGCGTAGCGAATCAAGCGATACCGTTCGCCTTTGATGCCTTGGTTGCCGGGGTTGTGATCGGTGATCGCAGGCGTTTCCCGAATTTGATGGGGGTGTTGGATCTGGGGGACCAAGCTCAGCCCTTCCACCTCCTTCGGTGCGGGCAGACCGACCAGTTCAGAGAGTGTGGGATAGATGTCCAACAGTTCCGCCGGCGACTGAGTTCGGCCGTGAGCGATCTCTGGCCCAGCGAAGATCAACGGAACGTGAGTCGAACGTTCCCACAGCGTGTTTTTGCCGGTGACGTTCTTTTCGCCCAAGTGCCATCCGTGATCGCTCCACAAACAGATGACTGTGTTGTCGCGGTGCGGCGACTCTTCGAGCGCGGCAAGAACGCGGCCGACTTGGCTGTCGACAAAACTGATGCAGGCCAAATAGGAGTGCACCAAATTCTTCTGTTGGTCATGGGCTTTCAACCAACTCATGCGGGGCTCGGGCAATTTCCAGTGCAGGTACCAACTGAAGGGGGAACAATCCAGGCGATCGTCGCTTCGATAAGGCGGCAACTGCAACGTTTCATCGTCATACAGTCCCCACCACTTCGGCGTGACATGGCAGGGGACATGCGGCAAGAAGAAACCGCAACTCATGAAGAACGGTTCATCGTCAGGCATCGCCCCCAGTTTTTCAGTCACCCAGTCGGCAACCTTGTAATCGCCCTTGTCCTCATCGCGGTGATCGAACACGCCCCAGTCCATCAACGGGTGATCGCCAATCGGCGTGGCCGGGATGAGCTTTTGTGGCGGCTTCACTCCAGCGACGCCAGGCGGTCCAATTTCATCAAATTCGTTTTTGTCTCGACCATAACGACCGTGATAAACCTTGCCCGCCGAGTACGTTCGGTATCCATTTGCCTTGAAGTGCTGCGGCAACGCCACACGGTCTTTTAGTTCTGGCAAATCGCGAAACCAGGGTGCCAAGCCATAGATGCCCGTCGTCGAAGGACGCAGGGAGAGCATCAAACTCGTTCGCGAAGAATTGCAGAGGGGCGATTGGCAATGCGCGTTCGTGAACGTCATGCCACGTTCGGCCAACGACTGCATCGCTGGCGTTTGGACTTGAGGGTGCCCGCCGAGCGGCTCCACCCAGTCATTCAAATCATCGATGCAGATCATCAAGACGTTGGGACGGCTCGATGAGTTTTGAGCAAAGGACTCGGACGCAAACAGCGTCGTGGCTAGCACGACGCTCCAAACAAAAAGCTTGTTCATTTGGCTGGGGTGGGGCAGGGTGGGATGTGGGTGGGGAGAAGCGGAACATGTTCCAGTGCATCATTCAGCCATCGACTTTGCGTACGACGGACTTCCAAGTCCGTCAAAAAGTCATTGGCACCGACGGACTCGGAAGTCCGTCGTACGCTCCCCTACCGTTATAGCTGGACCGTCTTGCCCGTGCGTGCACTTTCGTAAATCGCGTTGATCAACGCCACACTGCGTCGGCCTTCGGTGCCATTGATTTGCGGGCTGTGTCCCTCGGTGATTGCATCCAGAAAGTCATTGAAGACTTCGGTGTGACCGTGGTGCCCGATGGAGGACGGGTCGCTGGCTCCTCCGCCCGTTTCGGTCTTCCCAGCCATGCGTTTCCGGATGGCCTCGTCTTCCTCGGTTTCGTTGGCAAATTCCCACTGGGTGAGATCTTCTTCTTCCAGGATCGCACTGCCTTCGCTGCCGCCAATCTCGATGCGTTTCAGAGCCCCGGGATAGGTGGTTGTGGTGGCTTCGATGACTCCCAGAGCGCCATTTTTGAATTTTAGCGTCGCGACGACGATGTCTTCGACTTCGATTCGTTCGTGAGTCATCGTTGATGCCATCGCCGAGACTTCGCTGACGTCGCCCATCAACCACAGCAACAGATCCACCGAGTGGATGGCTTGGTTCATCAGGGCTCCACCACCGTCGAGTTTCCAAGTCCCCCGCCACGCGCCGCTGTCGTAGTACTCTTGGCTGCGGTACCACTTCACGTAGGCGTCACCCATCGTGATTTTGCCGAACCGGCCCTCTTCCACGGCTTTCTTCATCAATCGCGAAGATTCGTGGAAACGGCTTTGAAACGTCACGCCCAATTGCACACCGGCTTTTTGGCAAGCGTCGATGATTTGGTCACAGCGTTCCTGGGTGACTTCGAGTGGTTTCTCGATCATCACGTGCTTGCCAGCTTCGGCGGCCTGGATTGCGGGTTCTGCGTGAGCACCGCTGGGTGTGCACACCGAAACGGCGCCGATTTCAGGGTCCGCGAGCATTTCCTCGAGTGTCTTGAACACGCGACCACCATGCTTCGCCACGAACTCCTCGGCTCGCTCGGTGTTGCGGTTGTAACAACCCACCAAATGCCCGTTGGTCGAATCCGCGATGGCTTTGGCATGAAAATTGGAGATCATTCCGGCGCCGACGATGCCAATACCGATGCTCATGTTGTTTGTCTTTTTTGTGCGAGGAAACAGGGTGGGGATCGCTGAGGTAGGCGAAAAACTACGATCAAGATACGTTTTCATGGCAGCTTTCGTCACCGGAGGCTGTTTTGCACCCCGATTTCATCCAGGTTCCATCGCCGTGCCCACCGCTTCGAAAAACGCCTCCCCGATGAAGCTGCGATCCCTTCGTGATGTCCCGGCCATCCTGGACGCGAAAGTTGGGCTGGGAGAGGTTCTGGGCCGCAAGCCGAAAGGCGGCACAAAACGAAAGACAAAGCAGGCCCACGATCCGGTTCCGCTGGCGTTTTCTGGAGTTTGGGGCGGGATTCGCGGTTTGCTGGCCGCCACCCTGACCCGCCATCACCCGCACGTGTTGGTCCTGCTTCCGCAAGCCGTCGACGCGGACATTGTCGCGGGAGACATTTCCTCGTTCGGGATCGAAGACGTCGTCGCGTTGCCGCTGTCGGCCGGCGACGGAACCGGCAGTTCCATTCGCGACGCCGACTACGCCGCTCGATTGCAAGTCCTGCAGCGACTCCGCGCCCGCGATCAGAATTCCCCACAACCGCTGGTCGTGACCTCGTACATCGGAGCCGCCATCCAACGGGTGCCATCGGTTTCGAGTCTCGAAAAAGCGACCCGCGAATTGTCGGTCGGTGACATCGTTGATCCTGAAGTGATTCGGCGTTGGCTGGCTGAAGCCGGTTTCGCAGCCGTGACGGCGGTCCAGGTGCCGGGCGAATTTGCCAGCCGGGGTGGATTGCTGGACGTGTATTCGCCGGACCAACCCCAGCCGATTCGAATCGAATGGTTCGACGACGAGATCGAATCCATCCGCCGGTTCGACGCAGCCACTCAGCGGAGCAGCGAAACACTCAGCAAGGTTGAACTCGCCGCGATTGGAACCCAGCCAGTCAAAAGCCCTTTCGCAGAAGAAGAGAACAACGACGAACCGCTGGACCTGATTGTCGATGACAGCGTGGGGGCCGAAGCCACCATCGTCGACTACTTACCCGAAGACACCGTGGTGCTGGTGATCGATCCATCGGATTGCCACCAGTCGTCCAACGCGTTGCTCGCTCGGGTCGCCAAGACCGAACGCTTCGTTTCGATGAAGGAACTGCTTTCGGAGCTGAAGAGCCACAAAGTCGTCACAGGAACATCGCTGGCCGAAGGAGCCCCAACGGATGTTGTCGACTTGCACACCGCCAGCGCCGATAGCTTCGCAACGTCGCTGGACGAAACCAAATCCAAGGTCGACTCCGTCGCGGCCGGACACGAAGTCATCGTGGTGGGTGACACGCCCGCCGATGGCCAGCGACTGACTGAGTTGCTTGAGGACACCGATGCGGCCAAACAAGGTCGCTTGCACATGACGGTTGCCGACCTCAGCGGTGGTTTCCGTTTGACCGACGCAGAGATCCTGGTGCTCACCGGTGCCGAGCTCTTTCATCGCAGCCCCGTTCGTCGCGCCAAGACACGGACCCGCGGCAAACCGATCGACTCGTTCACGCAGCTCACCCCCGGCGACTTGGTGATTCACCTGTCCCACGGGATCGGGTTGTACCGCGGGCTGAACTCCATCGAGAAAAATGGCCAGCATCAAGAACACTTGACCATCGAGTTCGACGGCGGGACCAAGATCCATGTGCCAGCTTCTCGTATTCAATTGGTTCAGCGATACGTCGGGGGAACGAAAAATCGACCCAAGCTGGCCAAAATCGGCGGTATCAGTTGGACCAACCAGCGCAAGGCCGCCGAAGCCGCGGTCACCGACATGGCCGACGAACTGCTGGAACTGCAGGCCAAACGAGCCACACGACTCGGCATCCCCATGTCGCCGGACAACGAATGGCAACGCCAGTTCGACGCCAGCTTCCCGTACCTGGAAACACCAGACCAATTGTCGGCAATCGACGCCTTGAAAGTCGACATGGAGACGCCACGGCCCATGGACCGGCTGATTTGTGGCGACGTCGGATTTGGCAAAACCGAAGTTGCCATGCGGGCGGCTTTCAAAGCGGTCTCATCGGGTTACCAAGTCGCCGTGTTGGTCCCAACCACCGTGCTGGCAGAACAACACTACCAATCGTTTCGCGAACGGATGGCGGAGTTCCCCGTCGAGATTCGGAAACTCAGTCGTTTTTGCACGGCGGCCGAGCAACGCGAAACAGTGAAGGAGATCCGGCGAGGCAAAGCCGACATCGTGATTGGAACCCACCGCGTCGCCAGCAAAGACGTCGAGTTCAACAACCTCGGCTTGGTCGTCATCGATGAAGAACAACGCTTCGGCGTCGCCGTGAAGGAACGCCTGAAGACTCGGCATAGCAACGTCGATGTCCTGACGCTTTCTGCAACGCCCATTCCGCGAACGCTGCACATGGCATTGGTTGGCGTTCGCGATATCAGCAACCTGGAAACGCCGCCAGCCGAACGAATGGCGGTCGAGACCAAAGTGACTCGCTGGGACGACAAGATGCTGCGTTCCGCCATCGTGCGGGAACTCAACCGCGGCGGTCAGATGTACTTCGTCCACAACCGCATCGGGGACATGGATGACCTGGCTGCTCGGATCAAAGCCATTGTCCCAGAACTTCGAATCGGCATCGGCCATGGACAAATGGTCGAAGGTGCACTCGAACAAATCATGGTTGACTTCATCGATCACAAGTTCGACATGCTGCTGGCCACGACGATCATCGAGAGCGGATTGGACATTCCCAACGCCAACACCATGTTCATCGACGATGGCAATCGCTACGGCCTGAGCGATCTGCACCAACTGCGTGGACGCGTGGGGCGGTACAAGCACCAAGCCTACTGCTACCTGCTGGTGTCGCCGAACAAACGGCTGACGCCAGAAGCCAGCAAACGCCTGCGAGCGATCGAAGAGTATTCTCAGATGGGTGCTGGTTTCGCGATTTCGATGCGAGACCTCGAGATTCGCGGGGCGGGCAATCTGCTGGGCAGTCAGCAATCGGGGCACATTGCCGCGGTCGGTTACGAAATGTATTGCCAACTGCTCGAAGACGCGGTCCGGCAAGCTCAAAAATTGCCGCCGAAGTTGTCCGCCGATGTGGACATTGATTTGCCGATCGAAGCTTACCTGCCGGAAGACTACGTGCCCAACCTGCGGCATAAAATCGATCTTTATCGCCGGATGACTCGAATCGAGAAAGCGGCTGATGTGAAGGCCCTGCGAGAAGAATTGGAAGACCGCTTTGGCGCGCCACCGCCCCCGGCGCTTCGAATGTTGGAATTGTGTGAACTGCGGCTCGACGCAGCCTCATGGGGCTTGGTTTCGCTGACCACCAACGATCGCTTCATTGTGATTCAGTACTCCAATCGATCGCGGATGGATCAACTGGCCAAGAACGCTTCGATCCCGATTCGCATCGTCGATCATCAAAAGGCCTACATTCCGATCAAGGACTACGACATGTCCGATCCGGCCGGCAAAGCGTGGCTGCAACTTGCCCGCGCTGCATTATGGATTGGTTGACCACTTCTCTTTCCCGATCGGACCCGGACATGCGTCGTCGAGCTTCCCACCTTTTGCTGGCAGTTTTTTGTTTCAGTCTTGCCCCTGCCGGGACGCTCACGCCTGCCAACTCCGCCGAACCGGATCGCTTGGAATCAAGCAGCTGGAATCAATGGCGTGGCCCCAATCGGGACGGCACGCTCGCTCAACCAACCGCCTGGCCAGATCGTCTTTCCGGAAACCTTGACAAGGCTTGGTCGGTTCCACTGGGTCCCAGCTACAGCGGGCCCGTGATGGTCGACGGGTTGGTGTTCACAACCGAAACGGTGAACAAACAATTCGAACGAGTGACCGCTTACGAGGTCGCCACCGGTGAATTGCGTTGGGAACGCCAATGGGAAGGATCGATGTCAGTGCCATTTTTTGCCGCCGCCAATGGAGATTGGATTCGAGCCACCCCCGCGTGTGTTCCGGGTTACTTGGTCGTGCTGGGAATGCGAGATGTTCTGGTCTGCCTGGACACTGCAACCGGCGAGGAACGGTGGAAGATCGATTTCCCCGCTCAGACCGGATCGTCTTTGCAGCCGTTCGGGGCGGCTTGCTCGCCACTGATTCATGATGGGGCGATCTATGTCCAAGTCGGTGCGGGACTGACGAAGCTGGCACTGGATTCCGGCGAGGTGCTTTGGACCGTTCTCTCCGGCGGCGAAGACATGATGTCCCGCGGCGCGTTCAGCAGCCCCTCGATCGCCACACTCGCGGGCCAAGAACAATTGCTCGTTCAAACTCGCGAAGAACTGTGCGGCGTTTCACTGGACACCGGCGATGTGCTCTGGCGAGAAGCCATCGAAGCCTTTCGCGGCATGAACATTTTGACACCGCTGGCGATCGGCGACTCGGTGTTCACGGCAGCCCACAGTGGAAAAAGCCAACTGTTCGACATCCGACTCGACGAGTCAGCGGAGAAAACCTGGACAGCCGGCGAACGCTGGAATCAAAAAACGCAAGGCTACATGTCCTCACCCGTGGTGGTCGACGATCATGTGTACCTGCACCTGAAGAACGAACGATTCACTTGTTTGTCGGTCGCGGACGGTTCGATTCAGTGGACCTCGCCGCCCGTCGGCAAGTACTGGTCGATGGTCCGCAACGAAAACCGTATTCTGTCGCTGAGCGCGGACGGCAAACTTCGATTGATCGCTGCGAATCCCAGTGAGCTCACGGTGGTCGACACCCAAGAGGTCGCCGAGAACAGCTGGGCTCACTTGGCAGTCTCCAGCAACAACGACCAACCTCTGATTTTGATCCGTGCCTTGAATTCTTTGACCGCCTATCGATGGACGAGCCCTTGACCGCAACACCGACTTCACCTGCACCGGACCCGCCCCCTCCATTCATACTGGGCGTCGATGTCGGCGGTGCCAACCTGAAGTCGGTCTTGGTCAACCATGCAACCGAGGACGCGACGGCCAGGGAATCCTTTTTCCCCATGTGGAAACGCCCGGAGTCGCTCGCCGAACAACTGCATTCAGATTGGATCGCGTTGTTGGCTGAATCTCGAGTCAAGGTGGACTTGATCCAAGGCATTGCGGTCACCATGACCGGCGAGCTGGCCGATTGTTTCACTGACCGTCAGCACGGCGTGACTCACATCGCCGAACAAGTTCGCATCGCAGCAACGCAGTTGAGTCACGATTCCGAGCTTGGGTTCTATTCCACCGCTGGCAAATTCGTCGGGATTGAAGCCGTGGCTTCAGAAGTCGACGCATTGGCGGCGTCGAATTGGCACGCGTTGGCTTCCTGGGCAGCAAGCCAGATATCCGCCCGCGGGATTTTGATCGACGTCGGATCGACAACCACCGACCTCATCCCAATTCAAAACGGACAGGTTGCCACCGCAGCGAAGACCGATCACGAGCGACTTCGCGACGGCTCGCTCGTTTACGTTGGTTGTCGTCGAACGCCAGTGTGTGCCCTGGTCGACCGACTCACGATCGACCAAGTCGATGTCCCGGTCATGAACGAACTGTTCGCGACCATCGATGACGCTCGTTTGATTCTGAAGCGACTCCCTGAGTCGGCCGACGACCGAGACTCCGCCGACGGCCGACCTCGCGACAGGCAATCGGCACACCGTCGGCTGGCCAAGATGGTTGGCTTGGACGCAAACGAGCTCACCAGCGATCAAGCGTCGTCGATTGCAAAGCAAATCCTCGCAGCGGCCCAGCAACAGATCGATGAAAGCCTGCAGCGTCAGATCGAACGGCTCGACAGCCATTCCAATGAAGAGACCACGTTGTTGCTCAGTGGACACGGGCAGGATTTAATCACCCATTCCGCAACCGCCCGCAACGCGATCGACCTGCGTGATCGCTTGAGCCCAGAGGTTTCGCGATCGGCACCCGCGTTTGCCGTCGCTCGATTGTGGTTGAGCACCCAACGAGAGGTTCGATGAGTCGCCGCGTGATCAAACTGGGCGGCAGCCTGCTGACCCGTCCCAGTCTGCTGGATGATTTTCATCAGTGGTACCGCAACCAAGCCCCTGCGGATGACTGCTTGATCATCGGCGGCGGTCAGCTGATCGATGCGGTCCGTGAATGGGACCGATTGCGACCGGGCGACCCGCAAACGGTTCACTGGCAATGCGTCGCGATGCTAGAACACTCGATGCGTCATCTTGCAGAGGCCCTTGAATCAGACGGTCGTTTTCCACCGATCGAGAAACTTGAGACCGAAGACGACTGGCTGCGTTATTCGACCTCCTCAAGCGATTCAATGAAGCCTGCTTCCTCGACGATTCAATTCTTGCGTCCCGAAGTCGTCTACCACTCGGCGTCGAAAGCTCCGTTGCCAGAGACGTGGTCGACCACAACGGACTCCATCGCAATGTGGGTCGCACTGCAATGCGATGCAAGCGAGGTGGTGCTGCTGAAGTCATGCGCCGTTGACTCAGAGGACCGCCTGCAGGACTGGATCACGCAAGGAATCGTCGATCCGGCGTGTGCCGTGTTGGCATCGCTGGAAGAGAAACTGCGTGTCGAGCAGCTGCCGATTCAGCCAACCTGCTGAACGAACGCAAAGCGGCTGCGTTTGGCTACTGACTGGCACGTCCGACGTTCACGTCCCCTTGTTGCACCACACGCAAACGCTGAGACAGCTGCATGTAGTTCGAGGCCGCACGTGGATCAATCGTTTGGTACAAGCGAGCCAGCGAGGCGTAGGGCAGGGGATAGGTGGGTTGAATGCGAATCGATTCCATGAAGGCTTGCTCGGCTTCGCCAAACCGGCGCAGTTTCCCGCACGCCAGCCCCAAGTTGTAGTGATCCGCTGGATGGCGACGCAGCTTGATCAAACGCTGGTACAAATGATACGCCTTGAGGTGCTGCTCTTCAGCGGCCGCCGCGTTCGCCAAACTTTCCAGGGCGACCTGAAGTTCCGGTGTCGGCTGTTTCTCTTCCGACAGAACCCACTGCATCAATGTTTGGCTTTCCTTCCGCAAACGCTTCTCATCCGCTTCAGAACGATCCTTGTCGGGGAACAACAGGACTCGGTCCAGCAAACTTGCCAACCTTGTTTTGGCTTCGACCAAAGAAACGTGTGCGACACTGGAATCCGACTTCGATGTTTCTGCCGTCTGAATCGCGGAGCGTAAACGCTGAGTCGCCAAGTCGAAAACGGTCGTGTTGTCATACCTTGGATTGGATCCCATCCAAAGCCACTGCCCAATCGCAGTGGCTTCATTCAATTCTCGTTGCCAACTGCCGTCCGGGGATCGGTCGAGTAACGCAACCACATCCGGCAACTCGGTGACCGGAGTTTCGGTCGCCATTTCGGCCGGTGCGTCGTTATCAGCCTGCTCGCTGGGCACCGCAATCCGGTGATCGGTGATCGAGACGTGAGGCACCTCGGTCTCCGATCGCGGCATGTGACATTGGTGACACGAGTTCTCGTTCGTGGTCATTCGGATGTTCAGCTTTTCGCCACAATCCAGGTTGTCGTGGCAAGACAAGCAATGATCTCGGTGAATCGATTCACGGTTTGCATCATCGACTCGTTGGTGCGGATCGTGGCACGTGACACAGGTCAGACTCTCGGATCCCAGGTAGCACTCGCTGGCGTGCATCTGGCCGAAGTGCCCCACAAAGCTGGTCGAAGCAGACTCCTTCTCCGTCGGCCCCACCTTGTAAACCAATCGTGTCGCTGCCAAATCCTCCCCGGGATGAAACGACCATGAATCGGCACCGCGGACAAACATCTGCACATCGCCCTGCAGATGGCACTGGGCACAGAGCGATTCCAGCGAGTCACGCCCCAGTTCATGTGGATGCACGATCGCCCAATCATGGGCCGCATCCAAATCAGTCAGATCAGTCGAATTGGCCGACAACTGGTTGGCGAGATCAACATGTTGCTGACCGCCGCCATGACAACGCTCGCAACCAATTGCGAGTTCATGCAAAACCGAGACACTTCGATTTCCATCCACCCGCGACAACGACCCCGCGTGGCAGAACAAACAATCGTCCGTGACCTGGCGAGAGAACCCTAAGTGGGACGGCGAGTCGTATCCGGGCGACATGTCGTACTCGCCTTGTTCGGTGTAGTGCGACAACGGGGCCTGCAGCAGAGCGTCGCCGTCACGAATCAAGTACGACTTCGCAAACGTGCCGCTTCCCATCACCAATTCGACCGGGTGGTCACTCAGCGGCATCACGTAGTCCGTCTGTGGCAGTTCCTGCCACGATTGATGACGAATCCGTTCTCCATCGCGGACGACCTTCATTTGTTGGGAACTGGGTTCATGGAAGAACGATTGCAATTCGGGTTCCACCTTCGCGTCCACCAGTCGCAAGGATTCCGCGTGGGTGGTCTCGAAAAACGATTCGGCACGATGAGGATGACAGGCGACACAGGCCTGCGACCCAACCGCGTTGTGCAGCATGGCCGTGCCACGGCCTTCCCTCGGACTCGAATCCGGTTCCTGGATGGCTTCCGCTTCGGATCCCGATTCTGGCTCCGCCCCTGAAGGCACCGGATCGGGATCCTGCTGGGGTGTGTTCGAACCAACGGCCGATTGATTCGCAGGAGGCTCGATTTCCGGCGAAGCCGATTTCTTCGAGCATCCGGCCCATGTGAGGCTGAGCATCAGACCGCAAAGCAGTATTCCCCGGTGAGTCGGCGTTGATTGCAAGACAGGCCTTGTACGAATCGGTTTGTGTCGAAATTCAGAAACAGGATTCATCCGATGGAGGGGGATTTCTCGAAGACACGATTCTCGCGGGGTGGAATCCCGCCTCGATTGTAAGACATCGGGCTGGGGTGGGATTGTTTGTGGATCTGAGAGCAGGACACGAAAACCGTTCAATTCACCTCGTCCGGTGACTTTTTTCAGTCATTGACGGTTTTTTGATCGGAATCGACAATGCCCCGACGAGCCCTCTTTCCCACACGCTTCGAATTGACCTGCCATGAGCTTCATTCAGTCACAAGACCCCGCCATTTGGGACGCGATCCAAGCCGAAACGATTCGTCAGCAAGACGGGTTGGAAATGATCGCCAGCGAGAATTACACCAGCCCAGCGATCATGGAAGCCGTCGGCAGCGTCCTGACCAACAAATACGCTGAGGGCTACCCCGGACGCCGCTATTACGGCGGTTGCGAGCACGTTGACGTCGTGGAAACGATCGCGATCGACCGCGCCAAGGAACTGTTCGGCGCCGAAGCCGCCAACGTCCAGCCTCACAGCGGCTCGCAAGCCAACGCGGCTGTGTATTTGAGCTGCCTCGAAGTCGGCGACACCGTGCTCGGATTGGATTTGGCCCAAGGCGGCCACCTGACGCACGGCATGAAGCTGAACATGAGCGGCCGACTCTACAACTTCGTCAATTACGGCGTCGACGAAGTCAATCATCGCTTGGACTTCGACCAAATCGTCAAGCTGGCTCGCGAGCACAAACCAAAACTGATCGTTGCCGGTGCAAGCGCCTACCCACGCGAAATCCCTCACGATCGATTCAAAGAAATCGCCGATGAAGTGGGTGCCAAGTTGATGGTCGACATGGCCCACTACGCCGGTTTGGTCGCCGCGAAAATCCACAACAGTCCCGTGCCCTACGCGGACTATGTCACCACGACGACCCACAAAACGCTTCGTGGGCCTCGCAGTGGTCTGATCATGTGCAAGCAAGAACACCTGAAATTGGTCAACCGCAACGTGTTCCCCGGCACTCAGGGTGGACCGTTGATGCACGTGGTCGCTGGCAAAGCAATCTGCTTCGCCGAAGCGATGACCGAGGAATACGCCAGCTACGGGCAAGCCGTGGTGGACAACGCGAAAACGTTGGCGGACACCCTGATGAGCTGCGGCCTGCGATTGGTCAGCGGCGGAACCGACAACCACCTCATGTTGGTCGACGTCACCGCGGTGGACCTGGGCGGCAAGAAAGCCGAAGCGGTCCTCGATGCTTGCGGCATCACCGTCAACATGAATATGATCCCGTTTGACCAGCGAAAACCGATGGATCCATCTGGGATCCGAATCGGAACGCCTGCACTGACCACCCGCGGAATGGGTGGCGACGAGATGAAACGGATCGGCCAATGGATTTACAATGCATTGTCCGATTCGGACAACGCTGCGTTGCACGAAACCATCCGCACCGAAATTCGCGAAATGGTGCAGGCCTTCCCCGTTCCCGCCGCTGCTGAATCTCCCGCCAGCGTTGCCTGATCCGGCGTCGCTGGTTTGGTCCCTTTGAAATCTTCCTGTCTCCCCTTCCATTGAAAGCCGCTTCGGATGCATCGGATCCTGATTGCTGACGACAACACTGCCAACCGCGAACTGCTGGAGGCCTACTTGGTCAACATCGAATGCGATTTGGAAACCGCGGTGGACGGGGAAGACACGCTGACCAAAGTGGCATCGTTCCAACCGGATTTGATCCTGTTGGATGTGATGATGCCCAAACTGAGCGGATTCGAAGTTTGCAAGCAACTCAAAGAAGATCCCCAGACCAGCAACATCATGATCTTGATGGTCACGGCGCTCAGCGAACTGGGAGACATCGAACGAGGCGTCCAGGCCGGAACCGATGACTTTCTGAGCAAACCCGTCAACCGAATCGAGTTGATCAAACGGGTCGAGAACATGCTGAAGCTCAAAGGCACCACCGATGAACTGACGCGACTGCGGATGTACATCCAAGAAATGGAAGAGCGTTGATCCAACCTGGAGCCGCCGCTTGCGACAAGCCTGCCGGCGGGGCCTTCAGCGGATACACTGGATCACGAAGCAATCCGCTGATTTCCCGCGGTTGAACTCACCCGCTAGGTCCAGGCAGAGCACGTCACGGTGGCCTGTCTCATTCGCGTGAGTTGAGGCGTCTTTTCCATCACCCCCTAGGCTGCCATGTTTGACGGTTCGCTCGATGCGTTGTGCTTGCTGCCCCCTCAATTCGGTACGGGGCGACGAGGAGTCTCACCGACGCCTCCGGCCTTCGAAGTCCAGCGATTGGAAGGGCCTGCCGTCAAACTCCCCACGCGATTGTTTCTTGACGAAGCCCCGTGGTATCGCTGGTCTCCCAAGATCGCACAAACCCTGGCCAGTCACCTGCAGCAACTCGGCATTCTGACATCGTACTTGCAGAGTGAACTTGGAATCGAAGCCGATTCCGACTCCCCGCAAGAGCCAGAAGAATCCAAGGGTGTGACGCATCCACTTCAGTTGCTCCCCTATCGCGGTGAACGCTATGGGCTGAGGGCAGACGACTTCGAAACTGCGACGGCAATCGACCTCCGGCTTTCGCCCCTTCGCGACGCGTCCGGTCGCTTCGCTTACTGTGCCGAGCAAATTCGGCGTTGGGAAGCGACGCCAGAAGAACAACCTCTGTCCGGAGGCGGTTGGGTTTCCGCGTTCACGCTGCCACCCGATGTGCTTGATTTAGAGCACCTTCCCAGCAAGATCCACCAGCTAAGACACCTGGCTCCCCAAGCAGCCATTTCGGTGAGTGTCACCCCGGAATGGGTTTGGCACCATCGCGAAACGTTGCTGGCCATCCCGGCGGATTGCTTGCTCATCCGCGCCGGCCAAATCTCAATCCCTGGACTGCAATTCGCAGAACTGCTGCATCAACTGGTCCAACAGCCCAGTGTCCCGCCACTTTGGTTGACACCGCCGCGTTGGGAAAACCAACATGTCGCGTCAGTGGATGATTGCATCAAACTGGTTTCACTGGGCGTGTCGGCGATTGCCATCGACGGTTGGATGAAAGAGGTGTTTGACGCCATCGACCACGTGCCTGAACCGTCGATCTACTCCGGCAATCCGGAGAGTCAATTGGACCAAGCGATCAAGCCGATTTTGGAATCCCATCTGCTCCCCCAAATCGAGCGTTTCACAGCGTTGATCACCACCATCACTCATTCGCCCAGCCTCGGCACTTTCGACAAACCCACGGCCGACCGACTCAATATCCTTCATCTCGGTCACTGAACTCTCGGTCAGCAGGCATCTCAAAACGAAAACAGCCTTCTCACCGAAATGAGAAGGCTGCTGCGTTTCAAGTTTTGGACTTGGGTCAATCGTTGTTGGATGTTGAAGCAGGTTCTTGCCCCATCAACATCATCAGCATTGGAGCACCGGCTTTTCCACCACCAAAGGTGTAGCCTGCCTCCAAAGCTCGCTCGATGCGTTCTTTGCACTCGGTCAAGTGTGCCAAGCTGTAAGCATCCATCTTCTTGCCACACTTCTCAATCGTCGAATCCATCCGGCTTGCCAAGGTTCGCAATTGCATCCGAGCCAGGTTGCTGATCGGATGATACGCAGCCGTGTCTTGACCTTCTTCCAAGATCAAATCCACCAGTCGCTGAATATGCTCGCGTTGCAAGTTTCGACGCAGTGATGAAATCATCGGCTTGCGATCATTGCGATCCTCTGGGCACGGCTGATCGAGCTCTTCCCAAACCGCATTGCTGACCGTGTCCAACAATTCAGGCAACGTCAGAGCATCCGTTTCAGCAGGAAGACGCAGTTCATTGTCGTAAACCCGACGCAAGGTGGTTGGGTTCATGATCAGCGTCAAGGTGCTCGCTTGCATGCCCAAAACACGATCGTGAATTGGCCAAGTCGCTTCATTCGACATGCCACCACGGCCACTGTCGAGCCACTTGTCGACCCCCAAACGCTCGAGGATCTCCGTGGTCAAGCCATACGATTCGTCTCGGAAACTGGTGTCGATCACGTACTGCAACGCAGCACGTTGATCAGCGGCAGGAACCACCTCGACAGGAACGCGATTTCCGGGATCCCCCTTCTTATCACGATTGACGAATGCGCCACCAATCCAGTTGGCCATCATGCTGACCGACTTGGTTTGAATCGCCAGTGTCAGCTCGTATCCACGGCGAGCCTTGGCCCAGCTGTCACCTTCTTTGACGAATTTCTCGAGCAAACGTTCACGATACAACTGAACCAAACGCATTTGCTCTTCCGCGAAGGTCAGCGGGTCTTTCCCGAAATCATAGCGACGGGCGTAGGGATCCGGACCGCTGGTGTCCTCGTCCGTGGCGTACTGCAGCTCTGGCTCGGAGCACCGTTTCAAGATGTCCTTGATCTTGGAATCCTCAAAGGTGTACCCATATTCGATCGCCCAGAAGTCATAGGGACCGATATCGATCATGCCGTAGTCACCTTGGACGTCACCCGCTTCGTAGCGGTAATTGATTGGGCAGTAGTCCATCACCGAGGCGGTGAAGGTTTTCTTGCCTTTCAGCTCCTCACTGTTGATCTCATCGATCGTGTACAGACCTGAGGCCTTGAAGTTGTGACGCAATCCGAGCGTGTGTCCCACTTCGTGAGCGACCAGATCGGCCAACAATGGACCGACGAACCATTCTGGAATCCCATCCAGCAACTCGTCTTTTTCCTTGTCGCTGTCTTCTTTCTCATCGTCTTTTTTCTCATCGTCCTTCTTATCGCCGTCGGACTCTTCTTCTTCCGACTCTTCCTCCTTGTCTTTTTTGTCTTCGTCCTTGGCATCCGCGTCTGCCTTGGCGTCCTTGTCGACGTTTTCAGCTTCCGCTTTCTCCTTCGCTTCTTCTTCCTTTTTCTTTTCGGCTTCTTCGTCCGCCATCAGAGCCAAGCCCCAATTCATGCGAGCGAACGCCAGGTCCATGCTGCGACCGGATGCAGCCATGCACAAACCATTTTTCTGGCTGACCTGCCCCATCAGTCCATCAAATTCATCATCGCCCAACAACGCCGGATCGGCTTGCGCCATGGCATATCCCGCCATGGGTTGCTGTGCTTCGAGAGCATACTTGGCCCGCAATGAATTGGCGGATTCCGTTGCCCCCATTCGAACACGAGGGTCCCAACTGGGATGACTTCCCAACCATGCCAACGTTTCGGCACTCACACCTTCCATTGCCAACTTTGGCATCAGGTCGTTGTAGTTGAAATTGAAGTGACGGATCCAACCATCGGTCAAGATGATGTCCGCGTCCAAGATCTGCCCGGTCTCGGGGTGAACACGACTGGGACCGATCGCGGTTCCAACGTCGTTGTTCAACCAACGAACGAAGTTGTAACGAACGTCCTCGGGGTCTTTTTCCATGTGGATTTTGCTGACCGCGTCTTGATACTCAATCACGATCGCGTCGACGATCCCGACCTTCTCAAACGCCTTGTTCCAGTAGTCCACCCCTTTCTTGATCCAACGTCGATATCGAACCGGAGCAGTGTGCTCGACATAGAAACGAATGGGCTCTTTGGGAGGACTGAGCTTCAGCTTTGGATCACGTTTTTCGAGGTGCCAACGGTTGATGTAGCGAACCTTGGTTTCATCGTCCTGATACTGACTCAGATCCGAGAACGAAGTCACGAAGAAGCCAACGCGTTCATCCGCTTCGCGAGGCTTGAAACCGCTGGAACTGCTGGGCACTTCGCTGAAAGAGTAGTGAAGCGTTTGGAGCTGGCCACCGCGTCCCACCACTTCAAACGCCAACTCGACGTTCTCGGGGAACACCTTGGCAGCCTCGACGGTGAACAATCGACTGTTGGCCAGACGGACAGACGCCCCGAAGAAAGTCGTCGCGTTGCCGATCAACAGGCTGTCCATGTCGACCACAGGACCGCCATTGGGCCCCATCGCCAGAATTGGCACGTCGAGAAGCACTCGGTCGGTGAACAGCCGCTTGACCGATGCTTTGGATTCCGCGTCACCGGTCGCACGTATGTCCAAATTGGGAGCGATCAATGCGAGGCGATTGTTGTAGCGTCGCCACTGAACGACCCAGTCACCGGATTGCAATCCGGCGTAGCGATCGCCACTGCTGAGAGTCAATGCGACGAAGTACTTCTTGCCAGCAAAATTCTTTGGCAACTCGGCAATCACCGAGGCTTCCTTTTCATTTTGCCAAACATTGAACAAGCCTTTTTTGGCTTGTTGATCAGACACTGGAAGCTGTTCGTAGCCTTCAGAGATTTTTGCGAATGGTGGCAAGTCGGCGGCGGAACTGGTCAACGCGCTTCCAACGTATGTCACCGTCACGGCGGCAATCGTGGCCACTACACGGCAGATTCGATTCATACCCAATGCTTCCAATGGTTCGTTCGAAAAAAGGAGGGAGAGTCAAGACTAGGTTAAAATAAGCAGTCTCGGAGGTTTTCGTTCATTGTCTCTTCACTGTTTTATCCGATAAAGTCGGCGCAATCCAAACAATTTGCCGGACCAGTTGATACAAAACGCTCACTGAGCCGAGTTCACCGCCACACACGGGCTGCTAAGTGGCACAAGCACGCCATAGAAGAAAATCACCCCAAACTGGACCCCACCGCAAAATCAGTGGGGAAATTCAGCCAGCACTCGCGGGTCGGTCTCCGATTGACGGTATGCCATCAAACGTTCCAGCGCGGCGCCGTCTTGCATCTGACAGATGGCCCAAACCGCAATCGCTCGCAGTTCAGCGTCGGAATCGCCCATCGTGATGAACAACAGTTCGATCGCGTCACGACGCTTTTGGTTCCCCAAAACAAGGATTGCATTTCGCAACATCCCTCGACGCCGGGATCGCCAAAACGGGGTTCGTCGATATCGCCGACGGAACTCATCGTCGGTCATCGTGAACAGCGCGGTCAGCTCCAACCACCCCTCCCGATGATTGGAATCGCTCTCCGATTCGCGATGGCCTCGCAGACCTGACAGATCGTGTTGCGCTCGCGCAGGCCGGCGATTCCAAGGGCAAACCTCCTGACAAACATCGCACCCAAACGCCCAATCCCCGATGCCGGCTCGCAGGTGCCGCTCGGGCAACTCGGAGCTTTCGATCGTCAAATAGCTGATGCACTTGGACGCATCCAGCACACCAGGACGAGGGAAGGCATCCGTGGGACACGCGTCCAAGCAGGCAGTGCACGTTCCACAGTGACTCGACTCGTGCCTCTGGTCGATTGGTAGCTCCACATCCACCAGGACACAGGCCAGGAAAAAGTAGCTGCCCAACTGTTTGTTCAGCAACAACGTGTTCTTTCCTCGCCACCCCAATCCCGCCAGCACCGCGACCTCTCGCTCCATCAGCGGTGCCGTGTCCACAATTCCCCGAGCGTTTGCCTCTGGGATTTGCTCGCGAATCAGACGAACAATTCGTTTCAACTTGGGATGAATCACATCGTGATAGTCGATTCCCGACCACGTGTAGCGAGCCGTTTTGCCGAATGCCAAATCATCCCCGACGTCGCCATCAGGGATGGGTTCGCGATCAGACGCGTCGTAGTTCATGGCCAGAACGATGATCGACTTCGCGCCTTCCAGCACCCCGCTTGGATGACGGTAGGCATCCAGTCGACGTTCCAGGTAATCCATCGTTCCCGCATAGCCAGCCTCGATCCATTGCACCAACTGGTGGAACCCTTGGCTCGTCACGGCGGGTGCGATCCCCATTCCAGCGAAACCTTCCGACAGAGCAGCCTCGCGAATCTGCTCGACCGTCTCCCTCACGACAAACCGGCTTTTCGATCGCGAATCAGAAGGGAAGTCAAATCGCTGCGGCGGACAGTGGCAACCAAACGATGAGGCGGTTCATCGGTGACCACTGGCACACAGTCATCCGTTGTTTGGCGAAACAGTTCCACCGCATCACGCACGGGCTGGGCCGGGTGCAGCAGGACCTCCGGTGGCGTCGACAAATCGCCCGCACGAACCAGGTGGTCGGAATGAGGATCAAAGAAAGCCTGGTTGAGCAGATCGAATCGAATCAATCCCACCACGCAGCGATCTTCGTTGAGGACAGGAAACGTGTTGTCATGGGAGTGTTCCACGAAATGAACGACTTCGTTGAAATCGGCGCTCTCGGCAATCCCTTCGACGCTGCGGCGCATCACTTGTTCGACTCGCATGCGTTCGGACAACGCCTGCTTTTTATTCAGCAACCCGGCGGACCCCGCCAACCGCGTGAACACATTCCGCAGCGCGCCCAGCGGCGTGCCAAACGTATGGTGAATCGAATTCGCGATCGGCATTTCACCACTTCGCAACACCGCCGCACGGGTGAGCAACGGCCCAAGAATTTCGAAGACCACCACCGTCCCCAAGATGATCGTCTGGACTTGCCCGGCCATTTCTGGATTGCGTGCGGTTGCTGTCGCGGCCAAAGAAATCGCGACGCCAGCCTGCGCCAACATAGCTGGCCCCAACCACGTCTTCACTTCGGGAGAAGCTCCCGTTCTCGAAGCCATGAACCAAATGCCGGCGACCTTGCCAACGCTTCGCAACACGACGTAACCGGCGCCGATCATGCCAACATCCAGCAGCAAATTGAGATCGAGCTCGCTGCCATGAACCGAGAAGAACACCACCGTCAGCAGCCCGCCGATGGAATCCATTTGCGCTGTGATTTTCTGCGTCCCGCTCGATGAATTGACGACCACCAAGCCAACGACCAGGAACACCAACATGTATGGCAGTTCCCAGGTCTCACTCAGCCCCAGCATCAAGGCGGAAGCCCCAACCAGCAACACCAACCATCGCCGGGTGTGCATGATTTCGCACGCGTAGCTGATCACCAGGCCACCGAGCAGCCCCAGCAGAAAGGCGCCACCGAGCGAACGGACCAGCAAGAACACCGTTTCACTGAGCGATCCTGATGCGTCGCCTCCAGCCACTTCGATTGCGAGCCAGACCAACTCGAACGCGATCACAGCGACGAGATTGTTCAAGGTCACCAAGGTTCCCGTCAAACTGGTAACCGGCCCCTCCGCATTGGTTTCTCGCAGCACAAACATCGTCGTGGCGGGTGCGGTCGCAATCGCCAGCGTGCCCAACAGCGCGGCCTGGGCGGCCGACATGCCCAGTAGATAGGTGCCCACCGTGACGAGAACAACCGTGAACGCCAACTCGCCAAACGAGAGTGGAATCGCCCGCCGAGCAATCTTTCGAATCTGGTCGAACGGGAACAAGGTGCCAAGGTAGAACAGCACCAAAGCCATGGCGAGCTTTGTCAGTGGCTCCAGCACCAAATGATGCTCGTGCGGAATCAAATTTCCAAAACTGGGGCCAAGCAACAGTCCAGCGATCAGGTACGCGGTGACCTTGGGCAGACGCAAGATCTCGCTGGCCAGACCAGCCAGCAAACTGGCGGTCAACAACAGCCCCAACGTCGTTGCGATGTGCATCATTTCGACCGGACCCGAGTGCGCGTCACTCGCTATCGCGCCAGCGTCTGCAGCGCCTATCAAAAGGGTTCCGAAGGAGTCGATCATGGCAACTAGCGAGCGAAGGGCCGAGACGTAAGTCTGCCAAAACCGGCAAGCAGGCCCGCAGTTTAGCTAGATCTTGCTCTCAACGACATAGAACCTTGCAGCTCAATTTGAGAAGCCCGCCGCATCCACTCGGACACGACGGGCTTCGTCAAATTTCAGTCTCAGAAACCTCGGTCGTTCACACGCCGGATTCAGCCGGTGGATCCGACGCCCCATCTTCAGCAGGAGCCTCTTCTTCGCCGGAAACTTGCGGCTCAGATGCTTCCGACTCGGTCTCGGTTGCCTCTTCCTTCATCTCCGCTTTTTCGGCTGGATCCGTTTCGGAATCGGCGACCTCGGCCGCCTCTTCTGAATCAGCTTTTTCCGGCTCAGCGGACTCTTCGGCTTCCGCTTTCTTTTCGTCGTCTGCCACGTCAGCCGACTCATCCTCCATTGCAGCTTCTTCGGCAGCCTTCTCTTTGGCGGCTTCCTCTGCGGCAGCCGCTTCTTCGAGTCGCCGCTCCTCTTCTTCCAGTTCAGCCTGTCGTTTGGCGGCCAAATCCTTCTGAGTCTGACGGACTTGTTCGTACATGTCTTGGTCGACCTGCCCGTACTCACCCATCAATTCCACGAAGGCCTTCAGAGGGAAGTCATCGGGCATTTCGTCCGAGTCAATCGCGATGCGATAACGACGCAGGGATTCGTACAAATCCTGAGCCGTGTCATCAATCACGAGGATCGGATAGTCATCGAAGATCTCGGCCCAAACCTCGAAGGCTTCTTCGTACAAGCCAATTGCCTTTTCGAGTTCCGCATCCGCGTTGGCCTTTTCAGCCTCGTAGATCAATCGCCGAGCTCGAACGGTTCGTTCCTCTTGTTCGGCCAGAGCCAACGTGTCCCAGTAGGGATAGTTGATCTGCTTGCGATAGCCTTCGGTCTTCAGGATTCGCTCATCCAGATCCTTGATGTCTTCGACCAACTGCAGAGCTGCCAATTGCTTGGACTGTTGAGTTGCACGAGCGACCTCGTCGTAGTTGACACTGATCGAATCCTCGGCCTTCTCAGCGATCGACTGCTGCGATTTCGTCCGCTTCTCCTCAGGAGTCGACAGGGCGTCTCGTTGAACAGGCCCCAGCTTTTCAATCGCTTTGGTCCGAGCGGCCAAGTACGCGTCACCCGCGACTTCTTCCAGCGTCTCGATCTTGTCGGCCTGTTGACGAATCAACTCGTCCAACTGCCCCAATTTGATCGTGAACGCCGCGGTGGTGGGCACGGAACGATTGCCAAAGGCCTTCCAATCGGCGGAGGCCAATTGCCAAGCGTTCTGGGCACGTTCGTCCAAGATACCTTCCGACTCAATGGCTTCGGCGTGTTTCAGACGCCACTTCGGACCGGTCTCGTAGAAGTTCAGCGGTGTCTGACGACGAATCTGAACGCCGGATTCAACCAGGTCATAACCACGGTTCAGCCACAACCGGCCAACCAACCAGTTGTCCGGCTTATTCGTCGGCCCACGAGCCTCGGGACTGTCGACGGCGATGTCTTCTTTCAACAGTTCCTCATGAAGCTGTTCATCTTCCGAGAACAAACGCCGAAACTGCTCCTTCTCGTCCGACATCCCCATCTTTTGGCCATAGAACCAACCGGTGTACCAAACCAAGCGAGGTGCTTTTCGGTTTTGGTTCACACCCTTGGTCAGGAATTCAGTGCCTTCTCGGACCATTTCGTAGCGTTGACGGTAATCGTCGAACTCGGTGGAAACGTTGTACGCCAAGTTGTGAGCCTGAAATTCCCAGACCTTATCAAAGTGAGGTTGCAACAAAGCAATGTTGTTGAGGGTCGCTTTCAAACGATCCCACTCGTGCATCACCCGGTAATCGTGCGACTTCTTCCAGAGCAGCGATGCCGCCACCCCACGAAGTCCCAACGAAGCGAGCTTCATCGTTTCACTGGCAGGGCTGATTTCACCGAGATCGCTCTCGGCAATGTCATACTTGCCTCGCAACTGGGCCAAGCGGCCGCCACCTTCCCCTCCACCGCCGCTGGGTTGCCCCAACAGGTACAAGGGAATCAGCATGACCACAAGGATCATCAGATAGACCAATTTACGTCGCAGAACTGTTGTGCGATTCATGCCGCGATCTCACGCGATTTCAGGATGAAATAACTGACGATAAAGGCAAGCAGGACGTACCCGAACGTTGCCGTGGCGTGCCGCGCGAGCAACGCACCGAAAATATCAAAGCCCGAAGCGGCGTACTCTGCCGTCTCGACCATTTTGGGAAGGTTGGGCAGTGCCGTGGCGATCGCATCCAGGCCATAAACAATGGCTGCATCGACCGTCTTGATCACCTTTGCCGCGACCGTGTCGACGTCCAACTGGGTCGTCATCGCATCTTGTCGAAGCAGACGAACCATCGATTCGATCGGCCCGCCTCCCCGTTCAATGCCACTGTCTATGTAGTGCCGAGTGTCGAACACCTGTTCCGCTGAGAAACCCAGCAAAACACAGACGAAGGTGGCGATCATGGCGACCGGCCCAGTCAAAAACGTACTGAACATCACGCCAAACGCGATCACCATCGTCATCTGCAACCAAATCGAGCCGTAGGCTTTGGTGAGGTTCCAACCGAAGGTGTTGTCAGCGGGGTGCAAGTAAACACCGCTCTTCGTCACGCCCAAGTACTGAGCACGATCCAGGCAGCGAACGATGATCATGATTTGGCCGTCTTCGTTGACCAAGTCTTCGAACACGTTCAGCATGCGGGTTTCGCTGCCGTCGGTGCCTTCCGTTTCAAGTGGCAGAATCTTTTCGTCCACTTCGTATTCATCCACGATGAAAGCAATCGGGTTGCTCTCGATGGCTTTATCAGGGTGCTTCATGGTGACCGAACCGCGAATTCCAGTTTCGATATCACCCTTGTAAGAACGATAGGCACGCAGCGAGAGGTCCACCGGAATGCCGTCGGGATACCGACTCTGCGTCACGTTTTCAAACGTGAACTCAGCGGTTCCCAGCGACCCACCTTCGACATAGCCGTGTTCAATCTTGCGAGATCCCTTGGCGACACCGATCAGACGTGCGATCCCAGTGCTGCTGTAACCACCGGCCAAACGTTCGTTGCCGACGTCGATGCCTTCTTCTTGCAGGTTCCCGGAACGATCCCGAAATCGGATCGAACCATACGATGGGATCCGGGCTCGCAACGCTCCCTGAGGAGGACCGATCTGGAATGTTCCGTCTTCATTGCGACGCACCACGTGACGGTGCCCACGAACAATGTTTGTCAGACCTTCACCAGCCTCATTCAATTCGAAGGTGTGCGAGTGGAACTGGACAAAATCGGTTTCACCCTCGTATCCGCCATTGGGGAGCTCACGAACCTCGACAACTTCTTGGTGCGAGTGATCCAACCCCCGAACCACAAAGACATAGCTGAGCAAGCCCATCGGAACCAAGATCATCGTGCCGACGCCGATGAACCCCAGCATTCGACCCGCGATGAGTTCCGTGACTCGAACGGGTTTGGTCACGATCGTGTAGATCGTTTTGTTTTTGATGTCCTCGGGCAGCGAGAACGCACTGATGAACAACGCGAGCGCCAACACCAAGTAGTTCGTCGCTGTCAACACAAAGCTGACATAGAGTCGAGCAGGGTCATCGCTCTGCGGGTTCAGGTACCAACCTGCCAGCAGCAACAAGACCACAAACAAACCGACGATGTAGAGAACTTTTCGCCGGAGTGCTTCTTTGAACGAAAGCCTTGCCAGTGCGAAGATGCGTCGCAAGCTGGTTCCCGGCAGGTCGAATTTGAAGAAGTCGCGAACCGCACGAGCGACGGCAAAGAAGCCTTCCCCCGAACCGTAACGAGACGACGAAATCACATAGCCTGCGATCAGCCCTAACACGATAGCCAGAGCAAACAGGACGATTCCCTTGAGCGCCGCACTTTCCAAGAAAGCACCGTCGCGAAAGAACCACTGCGAATACGACCAGAAATCTTCCGGTTGTAGGTTCATGCCTGTCCTCCGTCGCTGTCACCGCTGCCATCATTGGCGGGAGCCGCGTCGGAACCCTGGGAGAATCGGCGAGCACCTGGACGAGCTTCGCTCTCACGGACGATGTTCAGGAACAAGTCTTCCATCGTGGCCGTTGGGTTGTCGATCGACTTGACCGTTCCGCCGTGACGAGCAATGACATCTGCGATCTCGGTCTTGGCCGCCTCGGACAACCCGGTCGCGTGAACTTCGGTCACGTCTTGAACCTTCAACAGATCGCTGACTCGCCCCAACTCTTTCAGTTCGCCTTGGTGCAAGATCGCAACCCGGTCGCAAACATCTTGCACGTCCGCCAATTGGTGGCTGCACAGCAAGACCGTTTTGCCTTGATCGCGGAGGCCAAGGATCAAATCCTTCATCTCGCGAGTACCGATCGGGTCCAATCCAGTGGTTGGTTCGTCCAACAAAATCAGATCGGGGTCGTTGATCAACGCCTGAGCCAAACCGACCCGGCGGGTCATCCCCTTGCTGTATTCCTTCAGCTGGCGGTGCTTGGCACCCTGCAAACCAACCATTTCGATCAGCTGCGAAACTCGATCGCGTCGTTCCGAGGCGGATAGGTCAAACAGCCGACCATAGAAGTCGAGTGTTTCTTCTGCCGTCAGAAATTTGTACAGGTACGATTCTTCGGGCAAATACCCGATCCGCTCGTTCTTGCGGGTTTCGCTGGCGTCTTGATCGAACACCAGAACTCGCCCGCTGGTCGGAAAAAGCAACCCCAGGATCAGTTTGATGGTGGTGGATTTGCCGCTTCCGTTGGGCCCCAGCAAGCCAAAGATTTCTCCCGGACGGACTTCGATGTCCAAGGACTTCAACGCGTGAACCTTTTTCCGGCCCCAGAAGTCGCGGTAAATCTTGCTCAGGTTGCGGGTTTCGATGACGATCGAGCTGGAGGCGTCGGCAGAATCCGGTGTCGCGGTCTGCGGCGCGTCTGCCACTGCCGCGTTGGGTTCGGTACTCACGGATGAAGGATCCCGACTCAGAGAGAAAAGACGAATAAAATGAATGAAAGAGACTCGTCAAAATTCCGAGCCTACCGAGAAGTCCCCTACGCTACGAGGTATCCTCCCAGACGGTTCGGGGTTGTCAGCCAGGGTTTCTATTTTTATCACTGCGACTGTTCGATTCCCGCATGCTCGATGCCACGCGGGCAATCCCTCTCCCGGCGTCTCTGACCACCTCCCACGATCACGATGATTCAAACACCGAAAATGGATCGACCGTGATCTCGCGAGACAGCGACGCCTACCAAACAGCCCTCGGCTGGTTGGTCGACCGAATTGATTACGAAAAACTGGCAGCCCCCGGTTCACGCTACCGTTTCACCTTGGAACGGATGCGAGATCTGATCCGGCGACTGGGCCACGGTCAACACCTCACCGTCGATCCTAGGGAAGAAGGCGAACACACCCCCTCCAGTGGAGACAACACCCCCGCCAATCGGTTCTCCCCGTCAGTTCCAACCTCCACCATCACCCGCTCGAATGCTGGGCATTCGGATGCGCAAGGTGGCCAATCCAATGCTGGACGAAACACGGCCGAAGGTCCCCAAAACCAAGTCCAAATCGTGCATTTGGCGGGAACCAAGGGCAAAGGAAGCGCGGCCACCATGGTCGCCGCTCTACTGCACGCGGCAGGTTATCGAGTCGGCCTGTACACGTCTCCCCACTTGGTGCACCTGGAAGAACGATTCCGAGTCGACGGTGAAATCGCCACCCCCGAAGAGATGATCGGGTTGATCGATTCCATGCGTCCGATCGTCGAAGCGATGGCGGCGGCTCCCATCGGTGGCCCCTCGTTTTTCGAGCTGACCACCGCGATGGCGATCGAACACTTCCATCGACACCAATGTGACGTCTGGGTTCTGGAAACGGGCCTGGGCGGACGCCTGGACAGCACCAACGTCTTCCAAAGTCACGCCACCGCGATCACCAGCATCGGGCTGGATCACCAACACGTGCTGGGCAAAACCGTGGAGTTGATCGCGGCAGAAAAAGCCGGCATTTTCAAACCGGGTATACCGGCCATCAATGGCGTCCCCCCCGGTCCGGTGCGAGATGTGATCGTTCGAACGGCCGAGCAAGTCGGCGCTCCGCTGAGTCACTTGGGGTCGGAGATCCAAATTGAAACGGATGCGGAAACCAATCCAAACTGGGGCAGCCGCTTCCGAATTCGAGGGCTCAGTGATTGGATGCCCGCGGAAACCAAGATCGAACTGAAACTCGAAGGAGCCCACCAAGTTCAGAACGCCGCCATCGCGTTGGCGTTGGTGAATTCATTGCCCGAGATCACGCCCAAACTTCTTCCCGAGCAACGCATTCACGAATGCCTCGCCTCGCTACAGATCGAAGCTCGTTTGGAACGATTCCAATTGCCTGGCGACCGGATCGTGCTGCTCGACACGGCTCACAACGCGGACTCGATCGAAGCGATGCTGAACGTGTTGAACGAGCGCATGCATGACCGTCGAAAACATTGCTTGTTTGGCACCAGCGCCGACAAAAACGTGCTGGCAATGTTCCAGCGGATGCAGCCTCACTTCGATTGCTGGACGCTGACTCGATACGAAGGCAACCCTCGCTTCGTGCCCGTCGCTGATCTGCACCAAGCGGCAATCCTGGCGGGGCTGATCCCGGAACAGATCACGCAATCCGCGACGCCCATCACAGCGATCCAGCACGCGGTTGGCTCCCTTGCCGCCCATGAAGTTCTAGTCATCTGCGGCTCGTTCTTCTTGGCCGCAGAGCTTCGTCCCTGGCTGGTCCAACAACGCGATCAGCTGGTGGAATCACCCGAATCGGAAGATTCCTCGTTGGATTCGCCTCGCGTTTCACCTCCATCGAGCGGCTCATCGAGCGGCTCATCGAGCGGCTGAATTCCGATTCGAGCAGCACGCTCTTCCCATCGTTTGCGAGCGTACTGCTGCAAATCAACTTGCCTGTCCGACTCGTCCACGATTTCCAGTCCGAGCAGCGTTTCCACCAAGTCTTCCAGCGTCACCAATCCAACAATGCTGCCGTACGAATCGCTGACCATCGCCAAGTGATGGCGACCTTCGAGCAAGATTTCCAGCAACTTTGGCAACGGACGGTTGTGCCGCACCACCGCGACGGGACGCGAAAATTCTTTCAGCGTTCGATTCGATTGACCTCGCGTGTGGGCGAGCAACAAATCGACTTTCAACACAAATCCTGTGATCCGATCCAACTGCTGATCGTAAATTGGAATTCGCGAGACCGGCAGATCCACGACCTCATCACTTTGAGGCGGGGCACTGGGGTCGGAGGCCCCATCGCCGACCGCCTCGGGTTCGCCTGATTGTTCGGCCAGCGTTTTGCTTAACAATTCGCCCACCGTCATCGTTTCAGGAAAAGCGATGATGACCACGCGTGGGGTCATGATGTCTTCTGCCGTCAAATCGGGCAGTCGCATCAAGGACTGAAACACTCGCGATTCGTGATCATCCAACACGCCCTGCTGAGCACCAATTTCCGCCATCGCAGACAATTCGTCACGGGTGAGCGTGTGATGACCTTTGCCGCCCGACAACAACTTGGTCAACTGCTCACTCAACCAAACCAACGGGTAAAGCAGAACGATCAGGTAGCCAACCGAGGCCGCCACGAACGGGCCGAGCGCACGCCAATGCAACGCGCCAATGGTCTTGGGGATGATCTCACTGAAGACCAAAATCAGCAGCGTCATCAGAGCACTGGCAATGCCGACCGCATGACCGCCGTACACCGTGTCGCCGTACAACTTCGATGCTTCCGCACCCACACCGGCAGCCCCGATCGTATGAGCGATCGTGTTCAAACTCAAAATCGCGGCCAAGGGCCGATCGATGTTGGCTTTCAATCGGCTCAGTCGTTTCGCAGCAATCGGCTTGGTCTTGTCCAGCGTTGCAATGAACGACGGCGTGATCGATAGCAACACGGCCTCGGCAACGCTGCAGTAGAAAGAAAAGCCAATCGCCGAAACGAGGTAGATCAACAGAAGCATGAACAGCGAATTCAATGAGAAGGAGACGGGCCTCGGGGTTGCCATCATACAGCACAAGGCAGTCTCGTAACCGCCCACCTGAGCGTTCAATTCGATCACGGTTCAACCTCCCCCAAGAACCACGTCGCGGCTTGGTCCGGTTTCTTGGTCCGTCGGGATTGTTAAGCTTCCAAGCACTCTTCCACCTGGTTTCTGCCTCCCTTCACCTTTCGCCGAGTTCGCCATGGCTGCCCAACCGATTCCACCCGGCATCGTCGTCACCGGTGCCTCCAGCGGGATCGGCCGGGCGATCGCGATCCGATTGGCGGAATCCGAGCGGGCCGCACAGAGGCATTCGCGGATCCTGGTTCACTACTGCCGCAATCGTGAAGGCGCAGAAACCACCGCCGATGCCATTCGATCACGAGGCCTAGACGCCGACATCATCGCCGCGGATCTGGCTGACTCAGGTGACGTGCACCGATTGGCCAAGGAAGCTTTTGAGAGACTTGGCAGCGTGCAAACTTGGGTCAACAACGCCGGCTTGGATGTCCTCACGGGCGAGGCAGCCAATTGGTCGTTCGACGCGAAGCTTCAACACCTGTTGGCCGTCGATCTTCAAGGCACCATCGCACTCTCTCGCCTGGTTGGCGGTCAGCTGCAACAACAATCCATCGCGCGAGCGACTGACGATGGCGTCGTTCCCTCGATGATCTTCATCGGATGGGACCAAGCTCCGCTGGGAATGGAAGGCGAGGCTGGCATGATGTTTGGGCCCGTCAAAGCGGCGGTGATGGCGTTCTCCGCTTCACTCGCGCAAACCTTGGCTCCCCACGTGCGAGTCAACACGGTCTCACCGGGCTGGACCCAAACAGCCTGGGGCGAAACCACGTCCGGCTACTGGGACGACCGAGCGAAACATCAATCGCTGATGCATCGCTGGGGCAGACCGCAGGACATCGCCGAATCGGTTGCTTACCTGGTCGCCCCCGAAAACAACTTTGTCACCGGGCAAAACATCAACGTCAACGGTGGCTGGAATCGCCGTTACGACGCTCCACCAACATCTGATCAATCAGATTTGTGATCTGATCCGCCGAGGCCTCCGGGGTTCGATCCGCGACCGAACGTCGCGCCTGCAACCGCATTTCCAGTCGCTCGTCGGAGCCCATTCTTGAGAACGCATTCAGCGCGTCGCTCAACGAGTCCGCTTGATCAATCTCGACCACCCAACCGTTTTGCTCAGGACGCTCCTGACGGTTGCGAATCAGCGTCACGACCGCTTGCGCCCGATCGTTTCCGATCACGACCAACCCGCTGTGCAAGGCTTCGTCGACCACCAACCCCCATTCATCGCCGCGTGTCGGAAAGAACATGATTTCATGATCGCGGTACGCGTCGCGAATTTGCTGGGCGTCGCAATTGCCTCGCCAATCAACCGTCAAGTTCGACGGGGTTGGAATCGCACGCAACTGCTCCAGCAACGGACCGCCCCCAATGAGGGTCCAGTCGACAATCAGTTCCGGCGATCGCCGGGTGACTTCCATCATGGTCGTCAGAGCTTCGCGAACACCTTTTCGGTCGATCAACTGACCGACCGTCAACACACGAACCCGATCCTTCGACTGACGGATCAACTCCCCCGTATAAATTTTGGTGGGGTCGGCCGAGTAATCAAACGGTGCCAATCGTCTTTCCGGAACTCCTAAATCGATCAGCCACTGCTTGCACTCGGGACCGTGATGGGTCACCCGGTCGGCCTGCGACAGCAGCAATCGTCGCTGGATTCGCCGCAACCATCCGGACCGACTGGCTTCGATCCAGGGCGAGGTGCTCACTGCAATGACCAACTGGCACCGGCGTTCCCGCAACCCAAACCATCCCGATCGAGCGCAGTGAAACGCTGACATCATGGATCTCACACCCAATTCGGTCGACACCACGACATCGGCCTTCGCTCGCTTCAACTGCCGCAAAGTGTCGAGCGGAAAGTGAACGTAGTTGACATCAGAATAACCATCCGGGTGATGATCCACTCGAGTCCGAGTCCACGTTTTCTGCTGCCGAACATCAAGCCCGCCATCATCTGGCTTCCACGTTCGATTGCCTTCCATGGCAACGGAGATCAGGACAATCAATTGCCCGACGCGCTGATCCCAGGCTTGAGCAATGGCAACTGAATCAGGCGCGAAAAAGTTGCGTAGATTGACGACCGTCGCAGTGGAAGCTCGCTTCATGATGCCCCCCAAACCCCAGGGCTTCCTGCATAATCGGTTGATGTTTCAGCAGCGTCCCGTTGCGAACGCTCGGCTTCCGCCGCATCCAACTGCCGAGCATCGACCAACACCGGATAGAAAATGCACGTCATCCAAACAAGGGTGCATGGACCGGGGAAAATTTCCAACACCGTGTCCTCGGTCATGCACGACAGAATGGTGAACGCCGAAAACGCGCGGATCAACAAGTGCTCTCCCACAAACACGAGGCAGACGTTCCAAAACAACAACCCAGCCATCAATGCCCCAGCGATCAATCCACCCGCCAAAGAAGCATGGAGCACCGCGTTGTGCGTGGCCTGCGAGTACTCCAACATCAAGATCGGCGCGGCATTGAAACCGTGCCCAATGATCGGACGCTCCCAAATCAAACCGATTGCTTTTGTCCAAATTTCGGAACGTCCGGTTCCACTGGTGATCTCCTCCGCATCCCCTGACTTGGACACCTTTTCCAACACCTTCCCGACGAACTGATCCTCCCGCCCGGTTGCGTAGAGAAAGGTCATCCCGACCACGCCAAGCAACGCGATCAACGCGATGGCAGAAACTCCCACGCGACCTCGCAAATGGTCCAAGAACAAGATGCTGACTCCAAAAGCCCCCGCTAACAACGCGGTGCGACTCCAGGCCAAGTAGGCCGACAGCGCAAAGCAGGCCGCCACGGGAAGGGCAACGTTCAATCGCAACGTGCCACTGCGAAACAGGTACAGCGTTGCAATCACGCCAAGCACCATCGCTCGTCCCACCGCATTGGGATGCGCCGTCCCCGACATTCGATTGACCACCAAACCATCGGCCAACAACTCGGGAAACATCCCGTACTTGGGCACAAACACGTACAAAAACAATGCCAGCCCCATTGTCGCGGTCACACCGACCAAGACTGCGGTGACGACCCCACGCAAACCAATGGCGAACAGCGCGACGACCAAGAACACGACGTAGGCGACGTTGATCAACGCAGCAGGCAGCGACGAACCGCTGATCGCGATCGGCGTTGCCAATCCAACCAGCATCAAAATGGCCAACACAACGACGGGAGGCATCGTCGTCAAGGTTTGCCGAACGTTCGCAGAAGTCAGCAGACCATACGCACCCACCAGAAAAGCCGCCCCTGCCACCACCAACTTGCAGGCAACCCGGATGTCCAGACCGACCGTCATGGCCGTCGCATCCGAACCAATGTCAAGCGGCCCGAAGAAGGTCGACAGAGCGACCACCAACCAAGACGTGAGGGACAAATACGAACTGTTCCTCCATGCCGATCGAATTTGCTGAGTGAGTTGCAGCATGGTGACGAGAATTTAGCTCACTAACATCAGCGGAGATCACAAATCAAAGGTGCCCCCAGCATAATTGGCGTCGGGTTCGTTTCGCAGGCGTGTTTGGAAGTTCGTCGGCCCAAACATTTTCCGCCGCCTTTTTCTTCTGTTTTGCCAGCCCCGACTGCTGGCAGAACCCTCCAGCGGACCATCAGCCAAGGCTCCCCCGCCTCCCCAGAGGGAATCTCTGAGTTGCTGCCGAAGTCCCCACCCGATTGAGTCCAGACTGGCATCTCACCTGGCAATGCATGGCCAGATCCCCAGTTGTTCTTGCGAGACGCAGCCAGCGACGGAGTCGCTCCCCGCCAATTCCGCCGCCATCGAGCTTTCGGGTTGGCTTCCGCATCTGGGCACCGAAGTTTAGAATCCGCCAAAACTTGTTCCGAAAACAGGCGTTTTGCCCCGGAACCTCCTCCCCATCACCCCTATGCAACCGAGCCGCCTCGAATGACTGCATCAGCCCAAGGTGTGCAAACCACTCCCACCCGCCAATCTTCCGCCAGCAACCCCGAACGGGTGTTCAATTTTTCGGCGGGTCCGGCCACCATGCCCGAATCGGTGCTGCGGGAAATTCAGGATGAGATGCTGTGTTACCCCGGCGCGGGCGCGTCGATCATGGAAATCAGCCACCGCGACAAGCTGTTCGTCGATGTGCTGCATGATGCAGAATCGACGATCCGTGAATTGTTGAACGTCAGCGACGACTACTCGGTGATGTTCATGCAAGGGGGAGCCTCGCTGCAGTTCTCAGCGATCCCTGCCAACTTGCTTCGCGGCAGTGGCAAACGAGCCCAGTACGCCCTGACGGGCTCCTGGGGCAAAAAAGCGATCAAGGAAGCCAAGAAAGAAGGCGACGTTGATGTTCTCTTCGACGCGGCGGAATCGAATTACGACCACGTGCCCTCGGCGTCCGAATTGGTGTGCCCCGACGACGCGGCCTACCTGTACTACTGCAGCAACGAAACGATTCAAGGCGTTCAGTTCCCTACCGAACCAAACTGCCCCGACTCGGTGCCCTTGGTCAGCGACGCCTCCAGCGATTTTCTTTGTCGCCCACTGCCGATTGAAAAATACGGTTTGCTGTACGCCTGTGCTCAGAAAAACGCAGGACCTGCCGGCGTGTCTGTCGTGATCATGCGCAAGGACTTGCTCGACCGAGCCGACCCCAACATCCCCGGCTACCTGCACTTCAAGAACCATCACGACAACGACTCGGAATGGAACACCCCGCCGACCTTCGCGATCTACGTGCTCGGCAAAGTCGCTCGTTGGCTGCGTGATGACATGGGCGGCCTGGAAAAAATGGAATCCATCAACCGCGAAAAATCACAGCATCTCTACTCGACGATCGATTCCAGCAATGGCTTCTACCGTGGCCACGCACAACCCAATTGCCGCAGCTTGATGAACGTGACGTTCAACTTGCCCAGCGACGAACTGACCGCGAAATTCATCGCGGAAGCGGCGGAGCACAAACTCGCCGCACTCAAAGGCCACCGCAGCGTCGGCGGTATCCGAGCAAGCATCTACAACGCGATGCCTCGTGAAGGAGTCAACACATTGGCTTCGTTCATGAACGACTTCGCCAGCAAGAATAGCTAGTCAGCCTCCCTGAACCATCCATCCCCAACCTTCAATCTCAATCCCCACCATGCATCGCATTCTCGTTCTGGATGATATCGCCCAAGAAGGCATCGACTTGCTCGAAGCCACCGAGGGCATCGAATACGAAGTTCGCACCAAACTCAAAGGCGAAGAACTTCGCCAGTCGCTCAACGAGTTCGATGCGGCAATCCTTCGCAGTGGCGTGACCATCACACCGGAATCACTGGAAGGCAACACGCGTCTGCGAGCCTTGGTTCGCGCTGGCGTCGGAACCGACAACATCGATAAACCAGCCGCGACGCGGCGCGGAATCGTGGTGATGAACACGCCCGCCGGCAACACCGTCAGCACCGCCGAACACACCTTCGCCATGCTGCTCGCCATGAGCCGCAACATTGCCGCGGCCAACCAAAGCCTGGTCGAAGGCCGTTGGGACCGCAAGAAATTCATGGGCACCCAGGTCGCCGGCAAAACCCTGGGCATCGTCGGCATGGGCCGCATCGGTCGCGAAGTTGCCTCGCGTGCTCAATCGTTTGACATGGACGTGGTCGCTTTCGATCCCTTCCTGACGGACGACCAAGCCGAATCGTTGAAGGTTCGCCGCGTCGGAACGGTCGACGAAATGCTTCCGCAAATCGATTACTTGACCGTCCACACGCCGCTGACGCCCGAAACTCGCGGCCTGATCGGCATGGAGCAACTTGAAAAGGTCAAACCGGGCCTGCGAATCATCAACGTCGCTCGCGGTGGCATCTACGATGCCGAAGCAATGGTCGAAGGCTTGAAATCGGGCCAGCTCGGTGGGGTCGCGCTCGACGTCTACGAAAACGAACCCTGCACAGACAGCCCGCTGTTCGGAATGCCCGGCGTCGTCTGCACACCACACTTGGGTGCCAGCACCGAAGAAGCCCAGACGCAAGTTGCCGTGGAAGGCATTCACCTGCTGCTGAACTATCTCCGCACCGGTGAGATCCGCCACAGCGTCAACGTGGCTTCGCTGGACCCCAAGACATTGGCCGAGCTTCGTGGTCACCTCAACGTGGCTCACCGCTTGGGATTGTTCCTCAGCCAACTGCACGGCGGTGGCATCGACCACGCTCGCCTGACGTTCCGCGGCGAAGTCTCCAGCAAAGACACGCGAGTTCTCAACAATGCATTCTGCGCTGGATTGCTCGAACGTGTGGTCGAAGACGCCAACGTGATCAACTCGGAAATGTTGCTTCGCGAGCGTGGCATCGAACTGACCTGCGAACGCGTTGGCGACAAAGGCGCGTTCACCAGCAGCATCACCGCGGAAGTCAGCGGCAACGGCAAAACCGTCCAAGCCGGTGCCGCGATCCTCGGCCACGAAATGCCGCGTTTGATCTTGGTCAACGGGTACCGCCTCGAATCGTTCTTGGACGGCAAACTGCTGGTGTTCGTCCACAAGGATGTCCCAGGGATCATCGGTCGCGTCGGCATGACGTTCGGCAGTCATGGCGTCAACATCGCCCAAATGGCAGTCGGACGCGAAGGCGATGCCCCCGGTGGTGCTGCCATTGGCGTGCTCAGCCTGGACGGCGACGTGCCCGCAGCGGCACTCGACGACTTGCTCGCGATTGACGCGATCACGGAATGCCAAGTCATCGACATGCCCAAGGCCGGCCAACTGCCCAGCTGGCTCAGCTAAGCAGGAATGCTGGGGGCAGAATCATGTGAGCCGTTTGGGCGTTGGCCTGGACTGCTGAACGTTTGGGGGGAGTGTCCATTCATTTGCGCAAGTTTTCATCCCGGTAGGGATGCAAGATGGTAGCCGTCGGTAAGCGATAGCGCTACCGACGGACATGCAAACCCCACGCCGCCACTCTCCATCCCGCCGTGGCCATCGACAACGGCGGGATGGAGAGTGTTTTTAGGAAGCTCGCTTTCCGGGGGTACGCTGCTACGCAGCAACCCCCGGCTACCATCTGACATCCCTACCGGGATGAAGAAAGACAGAAGTCGGAATAGAAACAGACGTTTAAAAGAAGCCATCAACACAAAATTTTGAACAGCCCAGCGTTCGCCCCGGTTTTGCGTGGGAGCAGCGGCGTTTGCCTAGACATTTCAAATGCCGAACGACTCCTGCCTACCTGCTTGAGCGTTTAAACCGTCATGGACCAAACGAAACAAGGCACGGTGATTTTCACCGTGCCTGCTTTCGTTTTGATTCGGTTGCCACTCGTGTGCTCAGCGAACAATTCGAGCGGCGGAGGTGGCCAACACGTGAGGCGTGTCGATCCCCTTCAGATATCCACTTTCGCCCGTCACTCGAATGGTGGCTCCCAAGTGCGAATGCACATCGACACCGGGCGCTGGCGTCAGATAGGCCAACGTTCGGCCGCCACGGTCCGTGATGGCGTACGGGGGACGACTTGGATCGGCGGAGTAAACCTCCACCAGCGTTCCTTCGTGAACCGGCAAGGCAACGGGTGCCGCATGGGGCACTTCATGGGAAACCGTTGCAATCTCTTGAGGCAGCTGCGGAGACGGAATTGGATTCGTCGCCGCACCTGACAGGCTACCATTGACTCCCGCCGCTGCGGTCGCCATGGAGGAAATCGGTGTGACTGGCGAAGGAATCGAGAGAACGGGTGTCATCGGCGTGGGAAGCGACATCGTCTGCACGACGGTCTCCCCATCACGTCGTTGAGCAACCACCTGATATTCGCGGCAACGAGTCGCCAAGGCATGCAACTGCAATCGCTCAGCGGCTTCGGCTACCAGTGCCACCTCAGGTGCCGATGCTCCTCGCGCCATCAGCTTGGAAAACAGAACCGGCAACATGCTCACATCGGCTTGAGCGACATCTCGTTGGACCTGTTCGATTTGAGCCGCTGCGATGGTTCGTAACTTTGGAGGCGCCGCAGGAAACGTTGCCGAGACCTGCTGGATTCCCGAAGGCGATGTTTGATCCCATCCCCCACCGGTCATTGCAAGGGCCCCGTTTCCGTCAACCATCCGGGGACGCGACGTGATCGTCATTCGTGAATCACGCATGCTCGATTCGGCAGGAGGGGTGGATGAAGCGAGCGATGGTAACGCAGCGAGGTTTGCAGCTGATTGAGAAGCAGTGGGTCCCGGATTGGCAGCAACACCACTGCCAACGACATCACTGCGGACTGGTTCTTCATGACCCACCATGGCGATGGCTTGCGACATTGAGCCTGCGCCGGCGACCCGGTGATCTTCGATCGGTACCAAATCAGGGATGCGACGACTCGATTGAGTGACAGGTTCCAAGTCAGCCACGTCTTTGGAGCCTCCACCGACCAGTGATTCCAAGCCGCGAGCAATCCGATCTGAAAGGCTACGAGGATGATGATCCGCCTTGGCAGCCACTTCTGCGCCAGGATGAGCCTGTTCTTCACCGCGGCTCAACCGAGCCACACGATCCGCCAATTCACGGCGAGGGTGAGAGCGTTCCAGACTTTCGGTTGGAGATTGAGAGCCGGTCCTCGATTCCCACTCTTCGTCGGCCACGTCCGCTTCGAATTGCGACATGGCAATGCGCGGTTGCTCCCCGGCTGGTGCGGGTTCGGTGTTGCCATCAGGAATGAACATGTGCTGGGCCGGCTCCGGTCGTTTCAGACTCGCGACCAACGCTTCCGCCGTGGCAGCCGTTTGGTCCTGGTGAATCCAACGAAACTCGCCGGAAGGAGGCACAATGCGATACCAGGTTTGCGGTCCATCGGGGCCTTCGCGTTGGCTGCTGCCAACGATGGTGACCTCTTCGCCCTCGCCCAGTTGAACCTGCCATCGATAGCGGCGGGCTCGTCCGAGATTGGTTCCAATCCAAGCAACCGTTTTATCTTCGGTGACGGTTGCCGTCCCCAGCACATCCGCCCCGGATGATTGCTTTGAGTTGCTTCCTTGTTTCAGTTTGACCGCATCCGCGGCGACCCAACAAAAGCTTTCTTCGACCGGGCGTACGCCCAACCAACCGTCGCTGGTTTCAACGTAAACTTCGAGTTCTTGCCCGTGCCGAACAGGATCAGTTTTGTAGTATTCGCCCGACGGCCCACAACGAAGATGCGCCTCTGTATCGGACACAAACACCAAGTAGGGCTGGTTGACCGTGTTGGCAGAGGTGTCTTGGCCGTCCGCAGAACCGACGAAGGTCGTGAGACAAGCCAGACCGCCCCAGAGGAGCTTCATGGCCAGAGACGACAGCGTCCCTTCGTGCGACGGAGAGGTGGCGGTGTGTTCGTTCATCAAAACACTGCGTGTGACGCGGAAAACCGGGAGGTACCGTCCACAGACCAGCCTGCCGACGGCGATGCACCTGAAACCAGGGCATCACACCGATCGATAGCGAGATTTGGCCTCTCGCGACAAGCCCAATCGCGAGACATCAGGCAGAGCCGCCTCCAGCTGCCTTGCCGGTGTGATCTCCCCAATCGATACAGCCTTCTTCACCCCTGGACTCTCTCCAAAGGACTTGCCTCACACCCCTCCATGGATTGGTGTTTTTGTGTGCTATGGTTGGATCGGCAGAGCACGTCCTGGGGCAAAACATGACAACCAAGCAAATCAACGCCCTGAGAATGCGGCAGATTCTCATCAAGCGTTTTGGCATCGCGATCGGCATCATTTTCGCGACGATCATCCTCGCATTCATCTGCGAATCCGAACAAATTCGGAAAGCGGACGAAGATGCGTTCCTGGTCAACGTCAGCGGTCGACAACGGATGCTGTCTCAACGCATTGCACTGGCGTCTCGCGCCCTGCTGCTTTCAGATTCCCCTCGATTTGAGGCAAGCTGCCGAACGGAACTGAGCGATTCGATTCAATTGATGCGGCAGTCGCATGAGTTCCTGCTCCAAGATGTCCAGACCTCGCCCGGACGCAATGCGATTTACCTGGGCGAAGGTCGACTCGACTCCCAAATAAAAGACTACCTTCGCAGCGCTGAAGAAGCACTTGCAACGAGCAATCGAAACGTCACGGATCACCTGGCTCGCGTCGCCTTCGATGGCCCAATGCTGGGCTTGCTGGATCAAGTGGTCACGGAGCACCAGTCCGATGCAGAGAACCGGATCCAGGCGTTTGGAACCTACAAGGCAGTCCTCACCCTGATTTCATTGGGCACCCTGTTCGCCTTGGTTTGGTTCGTATTCCAACCCACCGTCGCACTGGTCACCCACAACCTGGAATACCTCGAAAAATCAAACGCGGAACTGATCGAGTTCACCTACCGAATGTCGCACGACCTTCGTTCGCCAGTGGTGTCATCACGCTGCCTTTCGCAACTCGCGATCAAGCTGCTCGACGAAGATGATCCGCAAGAGGCCAAGGAAGCCATGCGCCGAGCTGAAACTTCGTTGACGAAACTGTCCCACACGATTCAAGATATCGTTAGCCTGGTCAAACAAAGCATGACAGACCCTCTCGTTGAGACCGTTCCCCTCCGCTCCATCATCGAAGAGGCGGTGCAACACAGCCGTGATTTGCCCGGTGGTGACGTGATTGACTTTCAAGTCATTTGCGATGAACAGCTTCAAGTGCAAACCAAACGGGTGCCCCTGAAACAATCGATCGAGAACCTGGTTAGCAATGCCGTCAAATATCGAGACATCAACAAACAGACCTCCCGAATCACGATTGAAGTGATAACCGCCAAGAATGATTTTGAATTGTCGATTTGCGACAACGGCCTGGGAATTGATCCCAAATTCAACGACCAGATTTTCGGGATGTTCAAACGCTTTCACCCCCACGTCTCATCTGGAAGCGGACTGGGCTTGTATCTGGTGTCTAAAAACGTCGATTCGATCGACGGATCGGTCGGTTACCGTCCAACAACAGACGGATCCCGATTCACAATCCATTTCCCCAGCCTGGGAGCCTGATCAGTGCGAATCCTCCTCATCGAAGACGATGAAGCGTTCCACTACCTCTGCCAGATGGCCTTCAAACGCGCCGGGGAAGCCGTCGATCTCACCACCGCCTTCGATGGTTTGGAGGCATTGGCAATCCTGCGAGACGGTGAGACGAAACCAGATGTGATTCTGGTTGACATCAACATGCCCCGGATGAACGGTCACGAATTCTTGCAGGAGTATTCCCAAACGGACCCCGGCAACCTGCCGGTCGTTGCGATGCTCACAAGCTCAGAAGATCCACGTGACCGTGACCCAGCCATGCGGTACCCGTTTGTAAAGGACTACCTCGTCAAGCCGCTCACCGGGGATCATATCCAGCACATCAA
The DNA here is from genome assembly GCF_001027925.1 of Rhodopirellula islandica. Lineage (NCBI taxonomy): Bacteria > Pseudomonadati > Planctomycetota > Planctomycetia > Pirellulales > Pirellulaceae > Rhodopirellula > Rhodopirellula islandica. The sequence goes on from NZ_LECT01000015.1 coordinate 128,460, forward strand.
ACAAATTCACGAAGCCGTCCGAGCCTCCACGGTTCAGGTCCTGGGAGAAGGACGCCTCGAAGAACGTCAGTCATAAAATCGACGTCCCTCGGCCACGGCGGGAAGCGGAGTGTTTGGGGTGCCCTCGTTTTCCGGTGGTCTGCTGCGTTGCAGCGACCACCGGCTACCGTCTGAAATCCCTACCGGGATGAAAACAGATCGAAGCCGAAAGACTCCTGTCGATCTGTTGAGGAACCATTCGGAAACAACTTCGGGATTCAAAAGTAGCGGAAGGGCGCGAGCCCTCCGGTGACACACCGTGCGGCTCACGCCGCTCCGCTACAGCCGAACTTGATTCCGAACGATTCCTTAGGTGAGCTCTTCCGCCCCGCCATTCTGCAAGGCAGCGACGATTTCTCGGACGCGTTCTTCCGAAGATTTGGGAGCCACCAGGGTCGCATCGGGAGTCTGCACCACAATCAGATCGTGCACATCAATGGTGGCAATCGTGTGGCCGGGCGTCCCATGGATGATGCAACCGGTCGAGTCCACGCTCACATGCGTTCCCACCACTGCGTTGCCGAATTCATCCGCCGGATGCAAGCGAGAAACCGCTTGCCAGCTTCCCACATCGTCCCAATCAAACGGGGCCTCGATGACCACGACTGGCGAGTGCCGTTCCATCACCGCGTAGTCGATCGATTTGCCTTCGATCGCCGCGAATTCTTTCTGCAGCACCTCGTCGTAGTTGTCGGTGCCGATGGCCTTGGAAATCGTCTCGATGTGCGAGTACATTTCGGGCTCGTGCTGCTTGAGCGCATCCAAAATCGTCTGAGCTCGCCAGAGGAAGATTCCGCTGTTCCAAGAAAAAGTGCCTTCGGCCAGATACTGTTTCGCCGTCTCCGCATCCGGCTTTTCGCGAAATGTCTTGACCTGACAAGCTTCGTGGCCGTCGATCACTTCGCCGCGTTGGATGTAGCCAAACGACTCCGCGGGATAAGACGGCTTGATCCCAAAGGTCACAATCGCATCGGGATGCTCGGCCAAGATCGCCTCGCCACGACGCACGCCTTCGGCGAACTTGTCGTGTTGCAAAATCACATGGTCCGAGGGGCAGACCAGCATGACTGCGTCAGGGTCCTCGTGAGCCACCAGGGCAGCTGCCAGTCCAACACACGGTGCGGTGTCACGTCGACATGGCTCGCCCACGATCGTTTCGCGGCGAAGCTCGGGCAGTTGTTCCGCAATCGGCTCCACCAACGCGACCGAAGTCAACACATGCGTTCGCTCCGCCGGAATCACCGAACTGAGCCGATCCCGCGTGGCTTGGATCATCGTGCGATCGCCCGCCAATGAAAGCAGTTGTTTTGGTTTGGCCTTGCGAGAAGCAGGCCAAAAACGAGTTCCGCTGCCACCTGCCATGATGATCGCGTGAAGCATGATCGAGTTCCGTGTTGAAGTCCAAGGTGTAAGTCATCCAGCGAACTGGCCGTCGCTCGCCCGTTTTACCTGATTCGCTGCTTCGACAGCAGCCTCCTGCCACTTCCCACCGGTTTCTTCTCGCAATTTTGGCATGAATCCCATTTGAATCATGCCCAATCCGGACAGTCACTTCCATCGCAAACGCATTGAAGCGAATTCACCGAGCCTTCCAAAGCACAACGGGAGCAGGACTTCTCGGAGAGAGCATCCAAAGCCCCCAAAACGTACGGATGTTGCAGAGCGAAATCCATTTCGATTTCCTCGGGCTCGATCCCATGCTCACAACTCATTTCTGCAAGACGGCGTGGCTCATTGTTTCCGTGGTGGCGAGAACATCAACGACATTGATCTGATGATGCTGCAAGGGCACGACTTTCTGCCAGCGGTCCAGGCCATCGCAAGGGTACAACCAGTCGTGTTGGCGGTTGGGATCCGACGGGTTCTCACGCCAGGTTCGGTTGCTGGCACGGTCGCCGCCGTACCCGATTCGCGAAAGGTGCGAGCTGGCTGAGACGTCTCGCCAACGAAACTCGGCAGCCTCTCGGCTACCGCTTGCCCCTCATTCCCTGTGCACCTACTGGTTATTCGGTGTCCGACACCTTTGATCGCGTCCATTCAGTACCACCAGAATTCCTCGTGCCAAACCCCTGTCTTCCTCAATAGCTACACCTTCCAGTAGCCCTCAATCTGCATTGCCCTTTGGAAACCCAGCATGGATCCATTCTGCAACCGATTCAATTGTCTTGAATTGCTCTAGAGATGTCTGGGGCTCTTCCAGATCCCCACCAACAGAATCCCAGTGGAAATCCGTGTCTGTGAGTTCCACGTACTCCTCCAATTCTCCCGACTCCGGAGCCCGTGCTTTTTGCTTGTTCTGATATCTGATTGTCAACGGAACCTGGACTCCTTCAAAGTCCCTCCAAGTGTAGACTTCCTCCTCTTTTAGCACCCGCTTTTTCAAGTTGGTATCGAAGTAAAAGACTCTGTGTCTTTGCGGAACGATGTTTTTGATGTCGAATATCCAGGCGTGTGCTAGCGTCTCCTGGCCATTACGTACGACAACACGAGTAACTGTTGCCGTATCGTCACCACTGAGTTTTGCTTCAAATCCGTCCTCCGCTATGGTCTGCTTTATCCAAGCAGTATGATTCGATCTATGCAGGGAGCTGGAATCTGGAAAGCCAACCACCCCCAAGGAATGGAAAGTCGGCATCCCTACTGATCGACTGAATGGAATATTGGGAGGCAGATCCAGTCGTCGCTTCCCAACGCCATCAATGACAATGGCTTCTCCACGCCCGCCAACTTGCAAGACATGTGTTGACTTAGACGCTTCCATCTTGCCATCCGCACCAATCACATCTGCAACTACGATTCGCCCCAGAAGCGCGCGTCCGAGGTTAGCGTCACGCACACATCGGACCAACTCATTGCGAACCTGTACGCGACCTGGGGGCATGACAGAATATTCGAGCGAGAAAGCTACCGAGTATGACTTGATTGACTGGTTATTCACGATCAGTCCCTCAAGCAGCGAAGCAGCAAACTCCCCTGCATCACCATCAGAAAAAACCGGAGGATCAGCATGCAAGTGCGTTCTTTGTGCCCCTACGACAGTCAGCAGAACGAGCATGCAGAGTAAGAGATGCTTCACTGGTAAACCTTTTCACTACGACGGGAATTGCAAGGAGGGGTCACAGTGTCCTCTATGACCCAAGATCGAATCCCAGGTCATCCAAAGGACTTGGCGTTTTCTCATTCAGAGAATCCCCAACGCTCACCACATTTCTTCACAAAACTCATCCCCTTGAATATCCACCAGCTTTGACATGCTGTATGTGATGAAGATGTTGTTCCCATCGTCGATGTAGCTAATGTCCGCATGACAATTATTGGCGGTATGACTTGCCTTGCATTTGTCGCAATCAATGGAATAGTGACATGAAACATGCTGATTGTTCGTAGTGAACGTTTCGTACAAACAGTCATCAACAAAAGGGTCGAACTCCGCTTCCGAAACGGTTTCTTCGAAATACTCCATCGTAGGCCCCTCCTCCACGGTATCATCAGGACAGGCATTGTTCTCGCATGGCGTGTATCCACAGGCCACGTAGTCATTACCTGGTATTTCCCAACATCCTAGCGATGCAATTCCGTAACACGGGACTTCCGCCGATACGAACGACGAAGTCGCCAACGCGATCACAGCCAAAAACACAAGTCCACAATTTACAGCCATCACATCCTCCCTTTTGGAATCGAAGGAAACAACACATCAGATTGTTCGTTCACGCTTAGATCACCCCACAAAGCACGCCAATTCATCACTGGCTTCGCTCCATCGACAAGCAATTCCTCAGAATCCGGAACGCTCATGCTGAGATGCACTCTTCGGAAACTCTCCGCCCCACTCAGCACTCTGGCCTCAACAGATTGTCGTCCGATAGTGGCTGTGAAATGAACCGGGGTTTCACTTGAGAAATGCTCGCGTTTGCCGGGCATTTGTTGTTCAGACTTCGCCTGTCGATCCGTCTCGGAGGAACTCTCGCGAATCAGCAAAGCATAGGCCTCCATTTTTCCAGCCTCACGCGACTCTCGGAAAACGAGGATTGAAGGAACGATCCTAATTGGCGGCCGCCGGACCATTGACAACCGCAAAACACGGAAGTCTCCGGTGCGTTTATCTTTTATCTGAAGATGTCCATGAGTGCCCTCGATCGGGATTTCACTTGACTTGGCCTGCACGACATATTCGGCCACGCCATCTTCTAACGGCTTCTTCTGATCAATGTCTAAGAGATTGATCCACGGCGATCCGCTGAACTCAAAGTTTTCCGGATCATTAGGCGAGCTGTACAGAACCTTGAAGCTGGTTTTAACTGGCTCGTCTGCTTGAGACTCTAAAGAAGACGCAATGAGAACCAGACTCGTTGGGTTGAAAGCAAGCAGGCCCCGAAGCTTTGAACTAATAACAAGGCTAGCCGTACGACCCTCCTTCCCTTTTGGGGGCGGGAATGTAATTCTTTGGACCCAAACGTGCTTCGCATAATTCCCGTCCGGGCGTAGCTTTACAACCACTTCACAAGACTCTCCAGGACGGAGTTGCGACTGCGCAGTTTCTACCCCTACGCATCCGCAAGAAGTCTCGGGATTACCCAGGTAGATTATCCCTCCAGTCTCGTTACTCAACTCCAGCCGCACGACATTGTCAGTGGCTATTGACAGGTCAACGTCACATGCCGCTTGTACATTGAATGGCGTCGTCTGGCGAAGAGAAACAGCAAGGGTTTTGTGCTTGGCCCGATCCTGCGCCATGCAACATGAGGAAACCAAAGCCAAAAGAAACGCAATCCGAATCCTCGTATTCACCGCGCCGCTCCGTTAGTCCCAACTGACTGTCACCAAACCACCAATCAAGGCGAGAGAGTTTTACGCCGCTCAAAACTCGCTGTCAACAAAAACAATCGCGTTTGCGAAACAATGTCCAGCACGTTAGTCACCGATTTAAATTGGTGAGCGGAAGCATGAGCGTCCGCTCATCATCCCGGGACTGGAAAAGGTGTCGAACACCGAATTGGCTGACGTCGCAGCCGCTCGTTTCGACATCAAACCCGCAACCACTCATCGTTCCCGTGATCCCCTCACTGGTCTTGTTCTTGTTGGCGTCCCAGCCGTAGCTGAGGTTGCCGATCGACGCGCCGCTGAAGCTGATGCTCGCCAGCGTGTTGTCGTTGTTGTACGCCCGTGTTTCGCTCACTCCGTTATTGTAGCTGAGCATGTGAACACAGTGGCCGGCCGCGCCGGCTCGTTTCGGTCTTCCCAAGCGAAGAAGAATCCCCCCTTCTCCTTGCCTAATCAGCCAATTCGGTGTCCGACACCTTTTCCTCTTCCGGTGTCCGACACCTCTTCCTCTTCCTAAGCAGGTCAGTAGGAATGATCGGGCATAATCATGTGAGCCGTTTGGGCGTTAGCCCCGGTTATACGTGGGAGCAACGGCGATTACCGAAACAGCCCAAATGCCGAAAGACTCCTGCCGACCTGCTTAAGCCCCTCGAAAAACAAGTCCTTACGTTATAAGCTAATTCCTCAAACGGAGATCTGACGCATGGTTAAACCACTGCCCCTGCAGATGTTGGTTGTTATCTATTGCACTTGCTGGCTGGTTTCTAGTGAAGCAAGGTGCCAGACTCCGCGAGAGGTTTTGGATTCCTATTTTTCGGCGGCAAGGACAAATTTTGAAGCGATCGAACAGTTCGATCTGTTCATTCGAACAGACATCACGAAAGAGTCGCAGTTTCAAACGCCTGAAGTTGTCACAACGTTCCAGAGGATCGTGTTTGATTCCGACAGCGAACGCTATCTGTTCGCTAGTCGCGGGCAACGGATAAGCATGACGGGTGAGAAGGTCGACTCGTTTCGTGAAGGATTTGTGCTGAATGAAGACACAGTCCGGCGGCTCGGGTCAAGAGGAAATTCGGTTGTGAAGGAAACCGGAGTGAAGCGTGAAGAGGTCTTCGATCAACTTCATTTGCCTGATGTTCGCATCATGCTTTTCCCCAGCCTTGACTCTCGACGGGGGCGATTGTGGCAAGATAACAGCTTCGAATCGTACACCTTGTTCGCGAAACAGGCATCCGAGGTCAAGTTCACGTCAGCCGATGCAATGTCGTTTCGCATGATGTTTGAGAATGGCATCGGTTACAGTTTCCGATTTGACCCAAACACTTTGTTGCCCAGCTACAGCAAATGGTTTTCGGCTGCTGGAGACGACACGAATGTGCTGGGCGAAGGAGATTTTTGGGTGGGAACAGAACAGCGGCATTTTTGTTCCAATACTAGCATCATTCGAGCACAATAGACCGGAACTACCATTGGCCATGGAGGGTTTGCCGCGTGAGGAACTTGCGAAGCAAATTCGAATATTCAAAACCAAGACAAACGTGCAGTTGCATTGGATTTCCATCAACCAAGAGATCGATCCAAAGCTCACATCGCTGTCGATGCTTGACTCAGTTTCGGACTTCTTTCAGCTAACCGATCCACTCGAACAAGGTTTGCCAGTCCTTGATACGTTTCAGACTCCGGGTGATGTGAGCGAAAAATAGCGGGAAAGAGGCGTGTGGAGAGGAAAAAGGTAGCGTTCCAATAATTGTTGAAAGTTGAAGGATGGTCACTTCATTCGCAAATGCATTGAAGCGAATTCATCGAGCCTTCCGAGGCACAACTGCAGCAGGACTTCACGGAGAGAGCATCCAGAGCTCCCAGAACGTACGGGTGGTGCAGAGCGAAATCCAGCTCGATTTCGATTTCCTCGGGCTCGATCCCATGCTCACAACTCATTTCTGCAAGACGGCTTGGCGATACACCCCGGATCAGGTTGCTGACAAGCCAACGCCGGATGGCATGGCTCGACGCGAGTGAATTCGCCTGCGTCGTTGACGCCGCGTTGCAACCATGGTCGATCGGCAGTTCGACCCGACTGGGTGACGAATCGGTTCCAAGGACGTGCACGTCTGACTCCGGGACGATGCCGTCACTCCGGTACCCGAAACGCAGCATCATCTCGCTGTGGTCGGCATCCATTCGACTCACCTGTTCATCCGACAACACAGACATCCACCGCCCGGCAACGCCATGCCGAAAAAAGCGACCGCCAGCGCTACGGTCGCTCAGTTCACAAAAATGGTCCTTGGCTTCGCGTCCTTGCAGCCTCGTCAAGGACGTTCGCTGAATCGTCCGTTGCAATCGATCTTCATCAACAGGGTATCCTAGAAACGAAAGGATTGCTTCGAAGAATCGACCTGGGTTTGCAACCAGATCTTCATAGCGAACCACAAGCGTGGGGAAAAACACATTCTCCGTCCAAGACCGCACGTGTTCAGACCAGGAATCGAGGTACTGGACGACCATCTTGCCATCCCCGCCGACACGATGCGCTCGATTGCACATCATTCGAACCGTTTGATCAATTGAGAGTCCGCAATGATCTGCGTACGAGTCGACCACGTCCATCGGATGACGCAACAGATAGATGGCACGATCCGTCCATTGCGGAACAATCAAAGGCACGTCCGCGATCCTGGCTCTGACACTGTGCGTTTTGACAACTTGGTGCGGCTTCAGTTGCATAGCGACCGATTTCTGAACGGCAAATCGCAGTGATGCGACCCTCGCCGCGTTCCACGATGCAATCGACTGGCCCGCTAGCTCTTCGTAACGTTTCAGCCGACTTTCCGAATGCGAGATTTCGGGGATCCGGTCCAGGGCCACCTCCTTGTCTGTGCCGTCATCATTCCAATAGGCCCACAAGAAAATTCGCACCCAGGTGTTCCCCGACTTCGGGTACGACGCCAACCAGCGAATCATTCCTGGACCGCCTTTGGATCCAAGCCAACCTTGGAGGCGAGTTGCCCTGGCACATGCTCCGGCACCACCGGCATTTGACAGTCGAACACCTTCCGTAAGTCATAGCGATCGTCACGAAAAAGGTCACCCGACCCGACAAACTCTTGACGTGGGTACCAATTGAAACGCAGTCGCTCCGCGTTGCCCCTGACTTTTCTTCCGATCTCATCCGCCTCCCGCCTGATGTCATCTTCGATTTCGCCCCTCCGGATCCGCCCTGCTTGGTCATCGAATCGATATCCCTTCCTTTGGAACAGTGCTTTCAGTTCCTTTGCCGGGGCAACCAGCCGAGTCTCAAATTTCAGTTGGGCCGCATTGTGCTTCTCAACTGCAGACGCGCTTTCATAGCGATAGTACACGTTTGGGAGATGATCCCCGGCTTGATTCCGTCGGTTCAAATCCATCCCCGCCTCGATCAAATGCTGGGCAGTTGCACAGTCAGACAAAAAGATAGCCAGCATCGCAGCGTCGCACCCATCCTCATTGAGTCGATGCAGATCGCCCGAACCAGCCTGGAATCGTTTGATCTTTGCGATCCGCTCCGACTCCAATCCGGAAACGATCGCATGCAACATTGGCATTCCACTCCAATGTTTATGGGTGGTCCAGTGCAGACCTTGACTCTCACAGGACGCCACAATTCGCTCGAAAATTTCGGCTGATGACGACGTGGACGCTTCGGTCAGCACACTCAATCCCGGCATCGTCAATCCTGGAACCCCGGTGTAACTCGTCAATCTCAACGTTGGGTCGGCCCCCAAGTCCAACAGCGCCTGGATTCTTTCCGTCCGTTGAAACGGGAAAGCAAACAAAAGTGGCGTCATTCCCGCAAACCCAACATCATTCACGTCCGCGCCGTTTTTCACTGCCTCACGAATTTGACCGGGATCATTGGCGATGATCGCAGCACACAGTTCCAACGTGCTGGGCGATTGAAAGAAACGCTCGGCGCGCACGCCGTAGTGCTGACGAAATTTGGCTTCGGTCAGTGGGAACAGCGGCCGCTGAATGCCTTCGTCACCTCGCGCCCGCTCACCAACATGACTCGTATCTTCTCGCCACCGAATCACCTGCAACGGAACATTGCTTGCTCTCAAGTCCTTGATGGTCGTCACGTGCTCTTCCTCTCTCGGAATCATCTCCGTCGAGGCAAGCAATGCAGCAATCCCGTCGGGGCTCAGGTCACCGTATGTTGGGTCAAACCGTTTTCTTGCCCGCTGGATTGCCTCCTCGGACGAAAACCCTGCGGCTTCGAGGAAAGCGATCAATCGCTTCAATGCTCGCCGATTTTGAAGAATTCGGTCGTGAGTCCGTTGAGTCATGGGAAACGGCACTGAAAAAACGAGAGAATCGTCCGAAAGAGGAAAAACCGCTAAATCAATCGGCAGCCCCCATCCAGGTCCATAACGGACTGGAAGATTGGGATCCCCCCCCAATTCGAATAACATCACAGCAAGACTGAAAGCCTCGCGAGTAATTGCATGGACGGAGCATGTTTCATTGTTTCCCCAGCCACTCGGGAGGTTGATATCTCCTCCGTGCTTGACAAACGCATTCATCCGCCCCATTCGATTCCCGCCCCTGGCCCACATGATCTGCAACGGAATCGACCGCCGACTGTCATCCATGGTTCGCAAATCAGCCTCATGTTCCAGCACCAACTCCAGGTAGCCGTCGTACCCCGTCTTCGCAGCAAAGCAAGTCGCCGTTTCCCCTGGAAAATCATGCATGACGCTGCGGTGAATTGAAAGACTTGGTTCCGAGGTGAAGGGTGCGTTCGGATCAGCCCCAAGGACCAGCAGCAACTCAAACCTCGCAAATCGCTGGTAGAGACTGGACCAGATCAGTGGGGACACACCTCCAAGACCCGAGGCATTGACATTCGCACCACTTGCAATCGCCGAGCGGATTGCCGTCAAGTCATTGGCCTCGATCGCCTCGCACAATTGAATATCAAGCGGATGGTGAAAATAATTTCCGGCAAGCAATCCAGACTCCCGCCGATATTCCTGCTCCTTCGCCGTGTTGTCTGATCCATCATCTGCCTGCGCCGCCAAGCCCCCCAGCGAGACCACCAGAACATGGACTAAACATCTCCACGGAAATTTCTCATAACGCATTGAACTCTCCCAGTATGTTCCAGCGAAGGCGATCTTCCGCATCCAAGGGCAATGACTCGTCCTCTTCGGTGAACACGCCGTAATCTAGGACGGTACCCTTGTGACTCAGACCCATTTCAACCGGAACAAAACTCAACCAACTCCAATTGATCCGTCCGCTCAAGTCGAGATTGTAGGGCCCGTCGATTTGATATGGTGCCCCGAGTGCCGGGTGGAACAAGTCTTGAACCCAAGCAAGAAGCTTCTCTTTTCCAATGTGAGCCAATGGCCCCGACCCAATCAAAACCGCAACATTGCTCACGACCCGAATGTCGTCCAGGATTGTATTGTAATGGTTTTGAAAATAGCTAAGAAAATCATGTTCCATGTAGTATCGCTCAACCGTATGTGCTGCATTTAAGTACCTTTCTTTCATACCAGGGTACAATTCCGTAGCCTCCCCATCGGCACCAAACAGGACATTCCCATTGCCATCTTGGTGATACATTGCCTCTCGCCGAAGCCCGGCAGCATTGAACGTGTCGGCATTGAAGCCGGAGGTTACGTAAGCCGCTGATGCAAGGCCCCCTCCCAACGAGTGGCCAGTAAACAAAACGGAATACTTCTGCGTCGCTGAATAGAATTTGAAATAGTGTCCGATCTCGAAGGCTTTCAGGTACTGATCCGTCCACTCACCCTGCGCGTTATTAATATCCGTATAAAAATCGGCTTCTTCTTTCTCAGTACCAGCAAAAGACACGATGAATGACTTGGACACATAGTCCATGTACAATGCGACCTTCAGTCCATCAACATTGTGATCAAGAATGGCTTCTTGAATATCTTCAGGGATTTTCAAAAACTCCATTTCCTCTCGCCCTAACATCCGCAGGGACCAATCCGTGCTGCCCTTGAGATCGTAGACCAACTGAGAAGCGAGGAGAGACCGAATGGCTTGGCCATTGGTTCCATGGTCCTCCATGCCAGTTGTGTCGCGGCGATTGAGGTGTTCGTAAAACGATTGTGGTTCGACATTCATTCTCCGGATGGTGTCCGTCCTTTCCCCTCGCCCCGGGACTGCGACCGTTGCCTTGATCCGATCAACCGGCTTGCCCAACATCTCAATCGTTTTCTTCATTCGATTACCACCACTCGCTGTCAAAGCTTGGAGATAGACGTGAATTTGCCCGGTGTTCTGGTTGTACAACAACTGATTCAGATCGTACGCATGACCTGGAGTGATCACTGTGCCGCCGCCTTCGATCGCCGTTGGAATTGCATTCGGTAGCAGCACCCCACCAACTGTCATTCGGATTTCACCGGAGGATGTCTTGCCGGTGAGTTCATCGAATCGAACGCGGACCGCACCGTTGGCTTCGCTTAAACCAGGAGGCATCCTCAAAACAGAAAGCGCCAATGGCCTGTTGCGGCATGCAGTGACACCATCCGGCAGACAAAGAATCTTCCCAATCGCATAGTCATTGTCTTCAAGTTCGTCCTCCCATTCGCTAAATTCAATCACACCTTGATTGTCACTGTCAGTGTCGTAGTCGATCCCCCAAGATGTCGCTTTGATTTTCCCACCATATACGACGGGATGATATGGCTGGCCCACATAGTCTCCGCCGTGACTCTCCGCCGCCTTGTCGTAATCCCATGCCCAGTAAAACTCAATTTCACTGGACCCGAGCTCAAATCCTTCCATGTAAAGTGTGTCTTGGTCACTGTACGAGACCAGGGTGTAAGGAAGCGGACCTTCCTCGCGAGCATAGTCGTCAAGGAACCCAGAAGAACCATTCTGATAGGGACCAATGGACTCGTTTCCCATCACTCGTTGTTCTTTCGTGGGTGAGTCCCACAGCCGAATGGTCTGGTCGGGGTGATACAAAAAGAAGTATCCTGTTTCCTCGTCCATGAGCTCATTCTTGAATTGCCCGAAGTTGAATCGCAACAAATCGGGGTCGGAAACACCTCCATAGTCAAAAATGTCGTCCTGGTCATTCTCGTTGCTATCATTGTGGTTCAGCGAAAGCTCCACTTGTTGCATGACCACAGTGCTTTCACCCCCGTCATCATCAGCAATTGTGACGGTCGCTGGATAGAAGCCCGGTCGACTTTCGCCCTCTTCGAAGTACCTCCGAACCTTGCCCGTGACGGATTGGTACCAACCCAGGTTGTCTCGATAGTCATCGGGCGTGAATGCCTGCTCTGAAACAACACCGTCGGGCCATTCGACGGAAAGAAGGAAAACTTCTTCTGCCGACGGATCACGCCACGATGCGGTCATTTCGTAGTATTGCATTCCTTCTTCTGTTTCCCCTGCGTGAAACACAGGGGAGTTTGACATCGCCGGCGGAACGTTTGCGACTTCAAGCGTGTAGCTTCTTTGATCCTCACCAAAGGCAACCTCCACCAGCACCTCGTCACTCGGGGTCGCGTTCCCAGGGGATGGACCATCGTCTTTGAACACCGCGTAGGCGTAGAAGCTAGTGAAACCATGCCGCAACATATAGTCTTCGGAGCGATGACGAGTGATTTCAGCCTCGCTGAACGTGCCGTCAAAATCAGAGTCGATCTTGATGGTCAGGTCCGGAGTTCGACTCGAACAGTATGGCTCCAGGGTCACATGCAACTCAATGCTGTCACCTTCACGAAGCCCCTTGGACGGGTCAACGTTATAAAGTCCGATGTCTTCAATGGCGAAGTCACCCTCGCATGATGACGACGAGGATGACGACGAAGGCGTTGAACTCGGGTTCGGCGTAAGCGAGGGTGAGGGCGAAGGCACTGGCTCAGGCCCCGGCGGGACCGGCCAATTTGTCGGCGATGGCGGTTGGGTTGGATTCGGATCGTTCTCCGGAAGTCCGGAGGAGGTAGGATCCGGTGGGCTCGTGGGGTCCGGAGAAGTCGGGTCACCGGTTGGTCCATCACCGGTTGGCCCGCCGTCAGTTGGGTCGCTGGGGTATTCTGGAATTGATGTGGGACTGGGACCCTGGCTAGTAGGCTGTGAAGTTGCTGACGGATTAGAAGGACTGTCGTCTGGGCCCGACTCGCCAGGATCCGTCCACTGCGTTGGAGTGAGCGTTGGTAGAGGAAAATCAGTTGGTTGACAAACGCCCCCCGTGCTCACGCGGTCGAACGAGCCAACGTGAGCCAACCAGTCCCATTCCTGCCAGGTCGGCGAACCGGTGCCCATTGAGTCCACCGCGTCACCACAAGACATCGTACTACTCAAGGTCCCAGACATTGTCGCTGAAGATGACGACGTCATGTCATCTGATGATGGAGTCCCCGCACCGGTATCGGGCCGACAACCATCGGCGGGAGTCATGATTGTCCCTTCCGGGCAACCACGGGAAAGGTAGGCGTCAGACGTTTGAACCCCGGATGACAGGGGAAACGGAGTTGGGTCGGCAAGCGTGCCGTCCGCCGCCAGCATCAGCCGCTGCGTCAACATCTCCACTCGCAGCAAACGCCGGTGGACCAACTGCCGGCGGGACAGTTTCTGAACCTCGTTACCGGCGTCACTTTCCTGACCGCTCTTGAATCGCATTCCTCTGTCTCCCATTTGGGTGGAACCAGGACCCAAGAAGTTCTAGAGCACACCAGCCCTCAATGCAAGGAAATTTGGGATTGCACAATAGCACCACCTCTGCGCAAGAGCCTCCCTCCCAACAAAACCATCCACCAAAACGCCACAAGAGGGGTGCCGCACAGGCACCGCCGAACACAAAAGCAATCAGGTCAATCGACTGAATACCCAAGTCATCAAAGGCTCGCCTGAGCAAACGTTCAGGTCCACAGCGCCACCGACCGCCCCTGAGCCACGTACGGCCTGCCGCCTCACTACGCAAGGTGCCAGCCACTGCGCAAGGTGCCAGCCACCTTACCGGTTTCATCGCTGCCTAGCGGACGAAATTGCTTTCCACTTGTTTTCCTCGAGGTGGACGCACTGCCAGGCAGAACCGCGGAGCGGTGAAATCCGAAAGCCTCGGGTTTCAACCCGAGGTCCGGGGGCACCCAGCCCTTCAGGCAAGCCGCGGAGCGGCGGCAGCCGGCTGGAGAAACCGCCCAACCTTCGTCGCTCGGCAACTTCGCCCCCACTCATCGGCCGCGGGGCGGTACCTTCGAATGCCACCCGTGAACCAGTTGGCCTTCAACGACAATCCATTCCTCACTGCCCCGTTTCGTTCATCCGTTCTTGTAGCAATTTCAGGGCGGTCGAAAAGATCTCGACGTCGGGAGCCAGCTCGGCGGCTCGCTGCAGTTGTTTTTCCGCCGCGGGCAAATCACCGGACAAGTACAACGCCAGTCCGTATCGGTACTGAACGTCGGCGTTGTCAGAAGCCAACTTGGCGTCTCGCCCCAACAAAGGCAGTTCATCCAGTCGAAGCTGGTTGGCTTTCTCAGAGGCCTGCTTCTGCAACGCATCGAGCGTCCCGCTGCCACCAAACAATTGCACAATCGCTGATTGAGCCGCTCGGGACTGGCCAGCGGCAGCCACCAATTGATCCAGCATTGCGGCGTAATTCGTCCGCGGACCGGACATTTCCGGCTGAACCCGAATCGCGTTCTCATAGGACTGCACCGCTTCCAAGTAGTCCCCGCGTTGTTCACTGAGTGAGGCCCACGCCATGTGAGCACCAGCTCGATCCGAAGCCACCATCAGCTCCTCTTTGATCGCATCGATCGCTGCATCAGCCTGCTTCTGCCGGGTTCCCGAAAGAGTCTGATAGCCGCCCGACGAAACCAATGCCTTGGTCGCTTCGCTGCGAACCAACCGAGAAGGATCCTTCAACAGTGGCGTCAAAATTTTCACCGCGTCCGATGGACTGCTTGCTCCCATCACGCGCGCCGCCGTCGCCCGAAGAATCGGATGTTCACTCGGATCCTTCAGCACCGTTTTCGCAGCGGAGATCGCCTCTCGGCCACGACCGTTTTGAAGCAATTCATCCAGCGTTGTCGCACGTGCCAGCACCGGAGCGATCTCCGGCGGCTGTGTCACGTACCGCAGTGCTTTGGAAACGATGGCAGAGTCGCCCGTTCGCAGTCCCGCCAAGATCTCGCCATAGTGCGCCGGAGTCTGACGGTTGTCGCCATACCACTTCTCACAAGCTTCGTCGCACCACTGATCGGTTTTCGAGATCGCCTCGGCAACCTCCTCGTCGCCTTCCGAAGCGGCCAGCAGCCAATCTTGGTACAGCGTCAGCGAGTCACGTTTGTCCGCGGAAATGCTTTCGAGCTGATCCTTCACATGGCAACTGCTGCATGCGTTGGGCGTCCCAATGGAAACAGACAGATCCGGCCGGGGAACTCGCAAGCTATGGTCGCGCCGAGGGTCGACTTCCATGTACGTCGTGTGAGGCATGTGGCAATTGACGCACTTTGCACCTTCCGAACCCACCGCGTGATGATGGTGCGATGGCACATCGTATTTCCCCGCTGCGTGCTGATGGCAAGACGTGCAGGTTTCGTTGCCAGGATGCTTCAGTTCCAAAGAGTGCGGGTCATGACAGTCCGTGCATCGGATTCCCTTGTGGAACATCTTGCTCTGCACAAACGATCCATACACATAGACTTCGTCTTTGATCTGGCCATCGTCATGGTACGTGTCACCACGAAGCAGTTCCAAATTGAAGTGACTGCAAAACGGATCGCCCGCTTGATAGTCCGCGTCCAGCACACTGCGTCGACTGTGGCACGGAGCGCAAGCTTCCAACTGCCCGGTTGGATCTTCCCCTTTGAGTTTGGCCAGACCATATCCGTGGTGCCGATCCCAGAACAACGAATTCCCACGCGCCATCTCAACATGCAGACTGGCGGGACCATGGCAGGCTTCGCAACTGACATCCATCTCCGAAAACGTCGTGTGATAAGTCAGCGTTCCGACGTCATGATTGGTTTTCAAATTCGTTGAGTGACAATCGGCACACATCGTTTGCCAACGTTGGGCCACGCCCGTCCAGTGCAATGGATCGCCTGGCTCGAGCTTTTCCGGCACGTCCGGCGGACGCAAGTAGAACCACTCTTTTCGATTCGTGTCCCAACTGATCCGCAGGACTTGCAGGCGTCCGATCTCATCCTCACTGGCCTTCGGATCGCGATCGAACTCGACCATGTATTGCTGAAGCGGATCGACTCCGAACACATACTTCACCTCGAAATCCTGCATCTCACCATCGGGACCTTCGGTGTGGATCATGAACCGTCCACCGTCACGAAACAGCCGGTTCTGTAATCCATCATGCTCGAAGATCACGTCGTTGAAATCGCCCAGCACGGTTTCATCCGTGGCCACGTCCATGGCCAAATCGTGATGCGAACCCTGAAAGGCCAACGACTCCGTCTGGTGACACTCGACGCAGGCATCTCGGCCGACATAAGTGGCCACGGCGGAATCAGGCAGTCCCGTGAAGTAGTCCGCGGCAACCGCGCCAGCGATCAACACGACCACGGAAACGAAGACCAGCGTCAACGGTCGCTTGAGTTGATTTCGAAGGGCGAGCAACATGAAGGCCGAACAGGGAAGGAAAGGGGAGGGTGGGGCAGGACAGATCAAACCAACCGACAAGTGATCCGGTCCTTGGCGAGGCGGGATCTTCGAGTTTACTCGCGGGAGGCTTCCAAACCACTCTTCATCAGCTCAACCGCACGCAACCGCATCTGGTAAACAAGAGTCTCGACCGGCAGCATTTCGACCGGCGGTTTCGCGAGATCTTCGCCGGTGACGATTCGCGGAATTCGTTCGGCTTTCTCAGAAGGAATCGCCCTCTCCAATCTTCGTGCGGTCGCCAACAATTGTTCAGCCAAACGAAACGAGGCAGCGGGACCAGACAATGAATCGACATCATTCTTGCCAGCTCCAGAGACCTTTGACCGCTGATCAGCCGGATCCGAAAGCGGATCGATTTCGGAATCCAAGACCGACCCATCCAGCACGCTTCCACGTCTCTGAATGATGTTCAACACGTCATCCAACATCCCATCGCCGGTTGGAACGGGAGCGACGCCCTCAAGAGCCTTTTGGATTTTCTCCGTTGCCCGGTCGGAAGACGGAACCACCGGCGTGTCGACTGTTGGCAACTCCAACTTTTTCCAATCATCAACCGGTGGCTGAGCGATCGCCAATGTCGCGATCAGTGCCAAAGAGATTCCCGGCACGATCCTGCCACACCAGCACTTTGTTTGAGCAAGCGGTTGTTGGCTCCATGATCCTTGGCCCATTCGCTTTACCATTGATCCATCCGTTGGTCGATTCATCGGGTTCCATCCTGTTCGGGAGGCGGTGCTTTTCGGCCGGGCATTTGAGCAGGCGGCACGGCGACAATCCGGCCGCCACCAGGAGTGCTGGCTGAGACCAGTCGGGACGCCGCCGCAGCACGGCGGCGAAGCGGTGCCAAGGCTCGATCCGCATGCATTGTGACATCGGACAACAACGCGTCCACTCGATTTCGCAGCACGCCCGACGCGGCAAGTGCTGGAATCGCCACCAGCAATCCACCAACCGTTGTGACCAGTGCTTGATAAATCCCCTCTGCCAAATCTCCCGCACCAGCAGCACCACGAGTCGCGGCGACTTGGCGAAACGCGAAAATCATTCCGGTCACCGTTCCCAGCAACCCAACCATCGGAGCCAGGTTGGCAATCATCGCCAGATAATCGATCCGCCGCAGCATGCGAGAGGACTGATCCACCAGCGCGTCTTCGACCGACTTTTCGACTTCCGGCCATCCATATTCGCGATGGTTCAATCCAACCGCGATGACCCCCGCCAGAACACTTGGATTCTGACGCAGCAAGGTTTCCGCTTCCGCCAATCGCGACGACTGGAGCGCCGTTGCGACTCCTTCACTGAGCTTGTCCGGCACAACATCACGACGCCGCAGAGCCAACGATTGATCGACCACCAAGTAGACCGCCGCAATGCTGAAGGCGAGCAACACGAACAAGATCATCAAGCCCGGGATTCCACCGCTGGTCACAATCGACCAAATGGAATCCGGCTTTGGTGCCGGCACCTCTCCCTGCAACAGAAGCTGCCAGAAAAGCATGTTGTCATTCAGATCGCGAAGCACGGTTCCCATCATTGCCCCTCCTCCCCGGTTCGGCCCACCGACAACAAAAACTCTGCATCCGCGAGCAGTGGATCACTCCACGCCAACCGCAGCACCCCATCACGTTGCAGTTTCTGAACCAAGTGTTCATGCTCGTCTCGCAACCGACTTTCAATCCGATCGACTCGCCCCTTGGCTTGCGCCCAAGACAAAATCAACATCGAAAAAACAGCCATGGGCAACACCGACAACAACAAACTGGTCAGCATCATCGACATGTCAGGGCGGGGAAACTTGTTCAAGTCGCCGGCCACGCCTTCGGCTTGCAGCACATCTCGCATCGTCGAATAACTGGCGTCAAAGTAGCCTCGATAGAGCGCCACGAGCGGCCCGGTCATCAACAACCAAAACAGCAGTGTCCCGGCCAGCCCAGCGGCATTGGCGAACCAAGTCGTCGTGGATCCCTGAGTGATCGCAGTATCAAACGATTTCTGCGAGGACTCTTGCAGCGTTTCGATCCCCGCCAAGGAAGCAACCGGGGTGTCGGGAGATGACTCCAGGTCGGCTTCAATGGAACCATGACGCAACTGATTCAACTCCGCTCGAAATCGCCGCGCCATGGGCCCCAGTCGATCTGCGACCGACGCCGCTGTTCGCTGCCGCAACCCACTGCGCAAGTCCATGTCCGCAGCACGTTGATCATTCAGATTACGGGCTCCGGCGTAGACCGCCCCGATCAACGAGGGCAAGGACCCCGACAACGACAGCAGCACACGATCCCAGGCTCCATGGGTCAAGTTCAACAGCGACAACACCGTTCGATAGGGGAACCAAATCGCGGCGGTGTCCGCCATCAACGACAATCGCAGTCGACTCCGGATCGCAGCCCGCAGTGGCGTCGTCCCACCGAGCAGCGTCCCGGCCACTTCCGATGGCAACCGAGTGGCTTCCGCGTTTAATCGGTCCACCGCGTTGGTCAGTTCTGGCAACTGAGTTTGCAACACCGAAGCGACTGCGGCAGAAAAACGGGCGTCGAGCGCGGACAACCGTGTGCTGCGACGCTGATCGCCTCCCCCCGACTCACAGATGGCTTCCTCGATTCGGCGTCCCAATGTTTCCGCCAACTGAATTCCGATTTCGTCTTCGCCCTGCTCATCAATTTCAAAATCACGGACGATCACGGCAGGAGCAATCTGGCTCTGCGGGGCAGTCGATCGCAACCGAGCCACCAACGCCTCCACGTCGGCATCGAGCGAATCATCATGGACGTCCGCCATGTTGACCACGGGAATCACAACGGAACCTTCCGAGGCCGCTGCCAACCCCGAAACCCTTTGGCTCCGCAATTGATCACGACGAACCACCATCACCAAAACCGACGCGGTCGACAAAGCTCGCTGGGCAACGCCAGCGATTGCTCGTCGGTCGTCGGTTGCCCCTGGAGCATCGACCAACAAGTACGGCGAACCGATCGATCGCATTTTCCCGGCGTCACAGGCGATGAACCGTTCGTGGCGAGCGTCCAAGTCAGCGGGCGGTTTGGGACCAATCCAAGTCAACTTCTCCGTGGCTTCGTCCAGCGAATTGCCACTGCGAATGGCATCGACCGGACCACCACGAATCATTTGCCGGACCAACCAAGACTTGCCTTGACCGGTGGCTCCCACCACGGCCACCACCACCGAACTGGACACCCGATCGGTCAAAATCATCTCGCGAGCTTCCGCGTGATCGCGACAAAGCTCGCCGATCTCTCGGCCGGTTTGACTGTTCCCAAGCACACGATCAGCCGCGCGATGGACTCGCTGCAAGAACCGATCCCCCGAGTCATCCATCACAACCGCATTCATCGCTTGGCTCCTGATTCGTTGGACGAGTCACCGGCACGCGTTTTCGCCCCCGTGGGTCGGGGCAGCAATCGCTTCAGCTCGGATACAAACTCATCCCGCACACGAAACAATGACACCATCTTCTCAGGTGGCTCGCCGCTAGTAATTCGCGAGGGTGGCAACGTCACATTGGTGTTGCCCACTCGCACGTCCATCGGTGGATCTGGCCGGGCCACCCCCAGTTCGTCACACAACACGGCCAAGAAATCCGCCAACTGTTGCCGGGCGGCTTGTTGGCTGACATCTTGCGTTCCGCGATTGGCGGCCCACATCGTCGACATGATGGTCAGTCCTGCGGCGGCGAGCATTTCCGGAATCGATGCTGCAAGAATCGCATTGGCTCCCAGGTCGACCGGGATCATGAGGACTGCGCCGAAGGTTGCAAACAGTGCCGCCAGTGGAGTCAGCCCGGTCGCGATTTTCCGATGCACGGGAACCTCCGCCCACATTTGGCGAACCGCCGTGTCGAGTCGTCGAGGATCCAACGTCGTGAAGTCGTCTTGTTCGAATCGCAGAACCGCTCGCTCGACAGGTTCCCGAAAAACTGAGACCTCGGCCTCCGACGCTGAACGACCACCGGATTCGGACGCGAGATGCGTCAGCACGGTCGTTCCCCCGTGGCGTTCGATCTCGTTGATCAATCCCGTCGGTTCGATCAAGCCACCGTATTCGCCACTTCGAAATCGCCCCTTGATGTCGTCCGCAGCGCGCCGCGAAACCGCTGTTGGTGTCAGGTTGCGAATGAAGTCCCCCGCCCCGCCGACCACTCGTCGGAGCGTCGAGTTGAGCCGCACGCCCCAGCGGGCGTACCACGGCGCGGTGGCTGCAAATGATTCACTGAGCTGTCGTATGATTCGTTCGCTTTGGTGCAATCGCAGCTCGATCACTTCACCGCCAATCTTTCGATGAGCGAAGTACTCCAGCGCCGAGTCCAACAACACCTGTTGGCACTGGCGAGTTTTCTCAAAGGACTCGTCAGCATCACGACGAATGGATTCGACGCCTTGATTCCAAATCGCATCTTCCAGGTTGATACGAAGAGCCTGATGCAACTGCGAGAACAGCACACCGCGATCCAGTTTGGACGGCAACGTCTGCAACAAACGATCCTCTTCGATGACCGCCGGTGGATTGTTGTCAGGGTCTTCACTGACCGCGAAAAAGACTGGAAGTGGCTCCGGTTCGTGTTCGCGTTGCAAATCAGATTCTGCCGGTACCATCGCATCGCGCTGCGTGTGCTGCTCGCCCACGATCGGTATGAACGGACGACTCGATGGAACATCAAAATCGTAGGCGGCATACAGCGTGGCAACACCGTACCGCTTGACCAGCGGATCGAATGTTTCGTGAACCTGATCCGGTGTTTGGCGTGGCCGCACTTTATTGACCGCCAACATGCGAGGCACACCGGGCATCAAATCCGACGCGATTCGCAGCAAGTCCGCCAAGGTCGTGTCACGTGAAGACTCCGCTCCAGTGACAATTAAAAACGCAGAACACAACGTCGCCGCACGGCCCAACAACTCACGTCGTTGCTCGGGCGACCCCAATCCGAACTCCTCGTCAGAAACGATGTCGGGACAATCCAGCAAACCGACGCCCACTTCATCGAGCCCCGGGTCGGTCGCGAGCAACGGAACCGACAACAACGACGCGTCCCCGTCTCGGTTGTTGTACTGTTCTGCCGCCTGCTCTGGATCGAGAGCCAATTCCTCGGGAGCGTTCCCCAACGAATCGCCAATTCGCGTGATCAACAAACTCCACAGTTCCACGTCCGATCGCCAACTCTGCGGAAGCCACAGCACAAACCGATGTGTCCCCTGCCGGTTGCTGGTCCCACGCAACGTGCGTCGTTGCCCAGCGGATGAGAGAAACGAACTGACCAGGCTTGTCTTGCCGCTGTTCAACATCCCTGAAACAGCGATCGTGGGTCGGTCGACCAACTTCGAAGCCGTGTGCAGTCGCCGGCCGGCCGCCAACGTGGCGAGGGATTGAGCGTTCTCAATCCGCCGCAGCGCCGTCAGATAACTTTCTCGCCCCTCAGAGGGCGCGATGCGTGCCACCGCCGCTCGTCGATCATCGTCTTCCAACAAAGACAACAACGCCGGCCAATCCACCGACGGATCTTTTGTGGAACGTCGCAATGGAAACATGAACGAATTGACGCCAACGACTTAACAATGAAACAGAACGTGGCGTACCAAACCCGCCGGGACTTCTATCATCATGATTCAATTCGACAACGACAACCAGTCGGAGCAGCTCTCAGAGCGATCCAATCAAACCGTGTCGTAACCCTGGGGGTGTGCTTGATGCCAATTCCAAGCCGTCTTCACGATGTCCTGGATCTCGGTGTAGCGGGGTTTCCAGCCCAGCACTTCCCCCGCCAATTTCGCGTCGGCAATCAGCTCCGCTGGGTCTCCTGGGCGACGCTGCCCCATCACTTCAGGGATCGGATGCCCGGTCACGGACCGGCATGCATCGACAATTTCTCGAACGCTGGTGCCTCGGCCAGTCCCCAGGTTCACTTTGATGCCTTCCCCCGGAACCAACCGGTCGAGAGCCCGCAGGTGAGCATCTCCCAGGTCGTCGACGTGGATGTAATCGCGGATGCACGTGCCATCTGGCGTCGGATAATCATCGCCGAAAATCGAAATCGATTCACGTTGCCCCAAAGCCACCTGCAACACGATCGGGATCAAGTGCGACTCGGGATCGTGGTGCTCGCCAATCGTTCCGTCTGGGCGTGCTCCTGCGGCGTTGAAGTAACGCAGCGCCGCGTAGGCGAACCCGTAGGCATGAGCGTAGTCCGCCAACGCCTTTTCAATCACCAACTTCGAGAACCCGTAGGGATTGATTGGGTTCTGCGGCGTGGTCTCTGGGATCGGCACCGTGTCAGGTTGCCCGTAGGTCGCCGTGGTGCTGCTGAACACAATGTTTTTGACATCCGCTGCTCGCATCGCTTCCAACAAGGACAACGTTGCCACGACGTTGTTCTGGTAATAGATCGCCGGATCACGGACCGATTCACCGACTTCGGCGAACGCGGCGAAGTGCATCACCGCGTCGATCGAGTGCTCCTTCAACAGCGAAGTCAGCTTCGCTTGATCGCTCAGGTCTCCCTCGACCAGCAAGCCTTCTGGGACCGATTTGGCGTGGCCGCGTGACAAGTTGTCAAACACAACCACTTCGTGACCGGCATCGAGCAACAAAGCGACCGCGTGGGACCCGATGTACCCGGCACCGCCGACGACGAAAACTTTCATGGGAAGAATCTTGCGATGGAGATGATTCGAGAAGAATTGACATTGGCGGCAACACGCCTCCAAGACGATAACTCATTGGAAACGTTTCGATGAAGTGCACATCCACAGTGCATCCCTGAACGCCGTGGAGCACCACTAGAGTGGCTAAACGACGCACAAAACTGCAGCAATTGCAGACTGGACAGACAGAATCGGCTGCTCCTTCGGCCGGTCAAGCGGTTTGTGATGAATTTTTGGTTTACTTGAAACGCGAATGTCATCTCGCCGACAACACCATCTCCGCCTACGGGCGAGACATGAAACGGTTTGTCACCTGGATGGACGGACGCCGCCCCGCGGACCTGACGATCACCGAATTGTCGGACTTCGTCGCCTCACTGCACGGCGAAGGGCTGGCTCCCGCGTCCATTTCCCGAGCGATTGTGGCGATCCGGACATTCTTCCGGTACTTGCAACTCGAAGGCATCACGGTCGACAACCCGGCCGAACTGCTGGCGACGCAAAAGGCTTGGCAGCGCATGCCGGGCGTGCTCTCGCCCAACGAAGTCGAGGCGTTCCTCTCCGCCGTTAAAAAATCCGATTCCTTCTGGCAGCGAGATCGTGCGTTGCTGGAAGTGCTCTACGCAACCGGTTGCCGTGCGTCCGAGGTCTGCACGCTTCGCGTTCGAGACTTGACGCTCGAGGAACGCACCCTCCGCTGTCACGGGAAGGGAGACAAACAACGCATGGTCCCCATCGGCGGCGGCGCAATCCGAGCGATTCAGCTTTACCTCGAAGAGAGCCGGCAACTCCTGGCGGACCGCAACCCCGGTCAAGTCGACGAGCTGTTCCTTTCAAGAAGCGGCAAAGCACTGGACCGAATCCAACTCTGGCGGTTGGTGAAACGCTATGCCAAGCGGGCGGGGATCTCAGACGAGATCAGCCCGCACAGCTTGCGTCACAGCTTCGCGACGCACTTGCTGGCCGGTGGTGCTGACCTTCGGCAGGTCCAAGAGATGCTCGGACACGCCAGCATCCAAACGACCCAAATCTACACCCACGTCGAACACTCGCGATTGCAACGCGTGCACCGAGAATTTCACCCCCGGGCGTGATCGCCAGCGGTCGCACTGACTACCAACGCAGCAGTGCGGTGCCCCAAGCCAATCCGGCACCAAACCCGCACAGCAACAACAGGTCGCCTTCTTTCAAGCGTCCCTCGCGAGCGGCTTCGTCCAATGCCAGCGGGATGCTCGCTCCCGACGTGTTGCCGTACTTGTCTAGATTCACGAACACCTTCTCAGGCGGCACGTTCAAATCCGACACCGCGGAGTCAATGATTCGCTGGTTGGCTTGGTGCAAGACAACCAAGCCAAGTTGATCGGAGGAAACATTGGCTGCATTCAACACATCTTTGGCGCTCTCGTCAAAGATTCGCACCGCCCACTTGAACACGCCCCGACCATCCATCTGCAAATAGCGACTGGCGGCGGGATCGGTGCCGGACGCGATTGGCGTTCGCGAACCACCAGCAGGGATGCACAGCATCTCGCCACCGCAACCTTCACTGCCGAGCTGATACGCCAAAAACCCGTCGGTCTGGATGTCTGTGTCTTGGATGCCTGAGTCACTGGAGGCACTCTCGCCATCGTTGGACTGGCCGTCATCCTCGTTGGAAGGAACCAACAAGGCCGCGCCCGCGGCATCACCAAACAACGGGTAGGTTTTCTTGTCCTCGGGATCCACCGTGCGGCTCATCAAGTCCGCACCAATGACCAACACGTTTTGAGCGTTGCCGTTGGAGACAAACTGCGCTCCGGTGACCAACGCGTACATGAATCCAGCACATGCGGCGCCCACATCCATCGCCGGTGCGACCGCCCCGAGCCGGCGTTGCAGATGGCACGCGGTCGAAGGCGTGGGATGATCCGGTGTGATGGTGGCAACCAGAATCAAATCAATCTGGTCGATCGAGACCTTGGCATTCTCAAGACAGCGAAGCGCGGCTTCATAGCATAGGTCGCTGGTCGCTTGCTCGGGTTCGGCATGTCGACGTTGCCGGATGCCGGTGCGACGAACAATCCAGTCGCTGTCGCAACCCAAGGCGGCCAAGTCTTCGTTGGTGACAATTCGTTCGGGAACGTACGATCCCGTTCCGGCGACCCGAACCCCTTTCAGTTTGCCCATCCGGCCGCGAGTGGCCTTCTTTTGAGGCATCGATCCGGGACCAGTTTCGAGTGGGGCGTTCGTCGATTCGGCGGGGGATTCTTCGTTCACAGATTTCGCGGCCACGTCAGGGGCGGTGGCATTCGAGGAGGTTTCGATCATGTTGCCGCCGAGAAAAGATCACGGATGAAAAGTGGATGAAGTATAGCGGGATTGCGTCTCGCTGGCATCCCGATCAATGCCCACCGAGGTCCAACGGAAACTCATGGCTCACACAAACCAAGCACAAACGAAAACTGCCCCGCAACGCAGAACACGTTGCAGGGCAGCCAATTCTTACTTCGAAGGAAGCTGATCCACCGATCAGATCATTTCCTTCAGGCCCTTCAGTGGGCGGATGGTCAGTTTCTTGCTGGCGGGCTTGGGTGCCAACCAGATTTCTTCGCCGTTCGCAGGGTTGCGACCTTTTCGCTTTGGCTTGGCGGGAACGTCCTTCAACACGATCTTGCAAAGACCGGGGATAGCGAATTGTCCGGGGCCACCCTTTTGCAGCGACTTCTCGATTTCACCAGCCAACGAATCGAGGACAGCAGCAACGTCTTTCTTGGTCAGTTCGGTCTCTTCTGCAATGTTGGCGATGATTTGAGTCTTCGTCGGTGGTTTGGGCGGTACTTTGGCCATGAGCGGCACCTGCAAAAATGGGTGAACTAAATAGTGAATAGGAGTTAGAACGTTGGGATTCCCCTCCGATGCGGCACAAGTGTTATGTCCCGCATGGTCCGGCCGCAACCCTTCCAAAGGCCGAAAACACCGTGATTTTCAGCCTTTTTCGGTTTTCGAGGGTCGAATCAGGGTCAGTTTGCCCCAGAAGTGCCTGTCAAGACCTCATCGACGGCTTCGCCGAGCAATTGAGGTTGGCCCGTGACGCCGCTGGCAACCACCTCTTCGGTGCCAGAAATTCGTGTCAAACTGGTGCCAACATCGGGCATCGCGGCATCGATTTGGCTGGCCTCATCGGCCCCTGCAACCACCTTTTGAGACCCCTCAGAAAGGATCTCGATGGGCTCGCCGGACGGTTCCACGCTGCTTTGCACACGCGTGGTTCCGAGGTCGCTGACAGGCACCATCGCATCCGCAACGGTCACGGCTGATGCCAACGGTTCCCCTGCGGCTTGCGTCGATTGCGTGCTCGCCGCTGCCGTGGAACTGGACGACGGTGTTTCCAGTTCAAAGCCTGATTCGTCAAAGTTAAGGATCACCAACCGATAATCACCCACCTGGCCGCGAACTTCCAAGGCGTTGCCATCGGCTAAATCCGCGATGCCGCTGACCTGAGCCGTGGTGGTCGCTCCATCGGTGGTGGTCGACTCGGTCGCATTGACCGTGATGCTGGTGGCCGCTGCGTTGAGCGACAATTCCAACTCGCTCAAACGTGAATCCGCCGCGTCGCTGGACTGCATGTACAAGGCATTGCTGCCAGGCAAAACTGCCGCGACGACACGCAGCGCCGGTGCGGATCCGAACCAGTCGTTCACTCGAATGTACTCCGGCAGCAATCGCCCGAAGCTCAACGAAACGTCTTCGTCGGACTCATCCGCAGCACTTTCAATGTCGATCTCGCGAGCCTCTTCTCCACCTTCAAAGAACGGCACCGCAGGAATACTCAGCTTGTACGAACCGGGCAACATATCCGGAACACTGACCGTGCCACCCGAGACCACGACGGAAGAATCCGACAGTGGAATTGAAACCGCTTCACCGCGAGCGTTGGTGCCAGTCAAAATGGCGGCGTCATAGAAACTGCTCGACAACGCACCGATCGAATCAAACGTGAAGTTGAACGTCCGGGCCAAGTAGTCCGCCACGTTCACCGTGATCGTGGCCGTGGAACTGGACAGTCCACCAGCATCTTGTACTTGGTAAGTGAACGTGTCGGTGCCGGTGAAGGTTCCGCTTGGTGGCGTGTACAACACGCTGGAACCGTCCGAGCTCACGGTCACCGTCCCGCCCGCCGTTGGCGTGCTGAGACTGACGAATTGCAACACCTCGCCGACATCGACATTGGTCGGCAGATCGCTTCGCGTGATCACGGCCTCGTTGCTGGTGCCCCGCACGGTATCGACAGTGATGCTTTCGGCAACCGGCGCGTCGTTCACCGCGGTCACCGTGAAGGTCACTGTCGCCGTCGACAGTCCACCGCCGGTATCTCGGATGGTGTAGGTCACCGTTTCGGTGCCGTTGAAATTCGCTGCGGGTTCGTAGGAGAGTCCCGTTCCGCTGTTGGCGATCGAAACTTGACCACCGTTGGATGCCGACCCCACGCCAGTGATCGTGAACGATTCGTTGTCCGCGTCGGTCGTGTCATTCGCGAGAACGTCGTAGGTCACCGCTGCGGAGTCTTCCAAGATCGTTCCCGAGGCTGGGAAAGAATCATCGACGGCGGTCGGCGCGTTGTCATCGCTCTGGATGTTCACGGTCACCTGAACGGTGTCCGTGCTGGTTCCATCGCTGAGCGTGTACTGAAACGTGTCGGTTCCAATGAAGCTGGCTGGAGGCGTGTAGTTGATCGACAAACCATCGGAGGCAATGCTCAGCGTGCCACCATTGGAGGCGGTGCCAACAGCCGTGATGCTGAGGGTCTCGCCAGGATCAGCGGTGGATGCTTCGTTGGCCAACACGTCCAACGTGTTCTGCCCCGATCCCGAAATCACAGTGAACGTGTCATCCACGCCCACGGGTGGATTGTTCGCACTGACGTCACCAACGGTCAGCGTGGTGCTGCCATAGTTGATTGAACCGGCGGGCAAGCGATCGTTGTTGAAGAACAACAATGTCTCGTTGGCACTCACATCCGCGGGGTTGGTCGTGAACGTCAGCGAACCGTCCGCAATCGCGACCATGCGAACCGTCGCCATCACGGACTCTTCCTCATTGGTCGGCGAGAATCGACTGCTCGCCGATCCGATTTCGTTGAACAGCCCGCTGGTCAACGTGCCCCGAGGCAAGAAGTCAAAGTCGCTGTCGTATTCAATCGAAGTGCCTACGACGAAATCAGCGATCGAGGAATCAAACTCGATGTCCGCATAAGCGGAATAGATCCCGCCGAGATCCTCGCGTGGCCGAGCGTCGACACCGATCAACTGCAGGAAGAACTCTTGCCCCACATCAACCGAGTCAATCGTGTTGCCATCCAAGTCCGTCAGCCGCACCTCCAGTCGCGCCAAAGCCTCCTCGGCAATCGTGACGGCAAACGACTCCGTGTAAGTGTTGCCGGCCAAGTCACGGATCTCGACGGTGAAGTCATTGGATCCCAATTGAGCTTCGGTGGGCGTCCAGTTGATGATCCCTGTCGACGAACCGATCGTGGCTCCAGCGGGGAAAACCGTCAAACTGTAAGTGGCACCACTGCCTTCTTCGCTGCTGGACAGGTTCGCTT
Source organism: Rhodopirellula islandica (assembly GCF_001027925.1). Classification (NCBI taxonomy): domain Bacteria; kingdom Pseudomonadati; phylum Planctomycetota; class Planctomycetia; order Pirellulales; family Pirellulaceae; genus Rhodopirellula; species Rhodopirellula islandica. The sequence goes on from NZ_LECT01000015.1 coordinate 157,215, forward strand.
GATAAGCCGCTCCCACATTGCCCGTGGACGAGTTGGCTGGCAACGTGAACGATGGGTCCGTGCGGTCCAGCGTGACAGACAATGCCGTCGACGTGCCGCTAGTCACACCATTGACGATCTGACGAGCAGCCAAGCTGTAGGTGCCATCGCCAATCGCGGCCAAGTTGCTGGTCGTGATCGCGACCGATCCGCCCGAGGCGGTTCCCACACCGACCACCGTGTTGTCCGCCGTGTTGATGATCTGAACCGTCGCCCCGGTGGTCACACCGCTGACATCAAAGGTCAACGACGCCGCGTTGGTCAAGTTGTCACCGCTGCTGTTCCCCGTGTCCGATGACGACCGAAGGTCCAGCGAAGACGGCGCCGCCGGTGCTTGCGTGTTGTCGTCCGTGAAAGTGAACACCAAACTTTGCAAGTCGGAACTCGTATCCGTGCTCGCAGCGGCTGCCACTCCCACGGTCAGCGATACCGTTTGCGTTCCCGCAACGCCGGCGGTGGGTGTCACTTCCAGCAGTCCGGTCGATGCGTTGACCGTGGCGGTGCCTCCGGTCACGCCACCGCTGATGAAGTACTGAACCGCATCGTCCTCGAGGTCAAAGCTCTCCAACTGCAACTCCACCGGAGCTGTCTTGGAGGAGGATGCCGGGACGCTGATGTCCTTGAGGTAAGGCTGAGCGTTGCGACGATCCGATGCTGGATCCGTGATCGTCACTGGAACCACCTGATCATAGGAGTTTCCATCCGAGTCGGTGATGGTCACCGTCACAGTGGTACTGCCCGTGCCCCCCAATCCTTTCAACATGATCACCGAATTCTCGGTGTCATCAAAGATCGTCGCGTTGTTGATCACGATGTCGGTTGTGGGAGCATTCGACGTGCTGTTGTTGACCTGCATGTTGCTGATCGCTTCACGAACGTCTTCTCCTTCGACCAACTGCCCAAACACCGAGTGATTGAAGTCGAGGAAATCCGTTTCCACTTCCGTGATGAAGAACTGCGAGTCGTTCGTGTCATCCGACGATTTCGCGAACGACAAAACGCCCGTTCGGTTGTGCTGCAAATCAGGATGGAATTCGTCATCGAAGTCACCCAGGTCGGAACCGCCCGTTCCAGTGCCGGTGGGATCTCCACCTTGGATCACAAAACCGTTGACGACTCGGTGGAAAATGATCCCGTCGTAAAAGCCGCTGTTGGCCAACTCAATGACTCGTTCGGTGGGACGCTCGGCACGCTGTTCGAACAATTCGAAGACCATGTCTCCAAATCCGTCCATGTCCAAACGGAGCGAGCGGTTCCCACTCAGCACGGTCGCTTCCACCAAACTTGGATTGGCCACCGAAACCGTCACGGTCAGCGGACCACCTTCGGCATCGTAACCATCGATTGGAATATGCAGCGGCGAACCAAGCTCAACGGTTTGCGCGTCGATGGTCTCGAAGGATGGATTTTCGTTGTCCGACGTCGGAATGGCGACGCCGCTGCGAGTGCTCAGGGTTTCCAGCGATTGAACCCCCGTCAGCCGAGTTCCATCGGGGAATATCCAGGTTGGATACTCGCTGATGTTCAACGATGCAAACTGCGAATCTTGCGTTCGATCGGGAAGCGTGACCTCCACGAACGGCAGATCATCGCCACCATCTTCGAACAATTGCTTTTGCTGCGTGCATGCAGGGCACCAGTGAGCACCGTAAAAAGTCACCCCGGCCGCATCCAAGTCCTTCGCGAATTGGACCAAGTCTTGGCCGGGCTCACCTTCGGCAGCTCGGTCTGACGTCCCGCGATCGGTGGACGAACTCTCCACGGCAGCCGACGACTCGCCCGCTGAACCGAAGAACCCTTCGGTTGCGAAAAGCTCGACATCACCCGCCATCATCTGACGTTTTTCCAGCGATTCCAACTGCAAGCGTCCTCGCTGGACAGCCTCGCCAACAGGGGAAGGGGACGTTCCTTGAATCCAAGACATCAAACGGTGCCGAACTTGAGTTCGGAACGATCGCTTGGATTCGGATGGACGGCGAGAAGAATTGTCGAAGTTCATCGGCGGAATTTTCTTCAGCTGAAGGAGTTCCAGACTTGGTCGCTGCCCCTGAAAGTCCAGGGCCCAAAAATCTGGGGGATATCGGTGGTTATTCGACGACAGGCAGTCGTTGTGACAAGGTTTTTCGGCACAGCCGCGCCGGTCAAGCTAACCGGTACGGTTTAACGCATCGTTTCAGGTTAAAGGCAGCACCGACGAGGATCCAAACTCAACCGACACTTCCCCCGTTTTCTCCGTGAAAACCGTGTGGAATGTTTCGATTTTGACGCTTGCCGAGCGAGTCGATGCCGCAGCAATGACGACACGCCTCAATGAAAAGGGGACTTTCACGTCCTCCATTCGACGTTTTTCGAGCCCATTTGGTTCCAATCCATCCGGCTCGTTGGGTAAATCGTGCCGATCAGCGGAAATGAACGGCCTCCGCCCCCCACACCACCCGCTGCGTCCCACCAAACGACGCCACTGTCAGGGGGTTTGCTGATGTGGGTCGACTCCACTCGGATTGCCCGTCATGATGAATCGGGAACGAAGCTGCCCTGGTCGCGAACCATCCAAGGCAAAACACCGTCGAAAGACTGGAGCCTGGCCGAGCTGGCCCGTCTTTCTGTTTGAACCAACTCCAGCGAGGAGCCGCCGGGATGTCTGCCCAAGTCGACCAGTTCTCAGCTTATTTGGACCGTGGAGGGATCAATTACGAACAGGACAGCGAAAACAACTTCTTCCGAATGATGTTCGACGGAAAACACGGTGACATTCGTGTGCTGATTGTGGTCGAGGACGCTCTGATTCAGGCCTTCTCTCACCCGGCCAATAAAATCCCCGAGAACAACCGACGCTCCATCGCCGAAGCCGTCTGCCGCGCGAATTACGGGCTGAAAATTGGAAGTTTCGAGCTCGACATGGAAGACGGCGAACTGCGGTACCAAACATCGATCCCGCTGAGCGACGACTTTCCCGACGACGATGTGCTGGACCACATCCTGTACGTGGGCGGTGCAATGGTCGATCGCTACGTCCCCGCCTTTCTGTCCATCATCTACGGCAACGAAGATGTGAAACTGGCGATCGAAGCCGCCGAATTGTAGAACCACCGAACCAGCCGAGACGCGCCCCGAGACAACAGCGACCCGATACAGAAGCAACCTGGCAGAACAGCGACCGGACAACGCGGCGAAGCACCTCACTGCCGTGCTTGCAGGCGGTTTCATAACCCGAATGCGTCAGCGAGGGACTTCGTGAACAACTCCCGGTCCCTCGCTGACGCATTCGGGTTGTGAAAAATGGCCCATCGCCTTGGCGATCCGAGCTGAACGCGATCGCACAGCTGAGAAACGAAAACAGCCGACTGGAAAAATCCAGCCGGCTGTTTTTTGATCCGTTCAACCTGCGAAAATTCGCGGCTTAATAGCGGTAGTGATTGGGCTTGTAGGGACCTTCCACTGGCACACCGATGTAATCGGCTTGCTCTTGAGTCAGCTTGGTCAACTTCACGCCGATAGCGTCCAAGTGCAGGCGGGCAACTTCTTCGTCCAACTCTTTGGGCAACAAGTAAACCTGAACACCGTACTTGTCGTTGTCACGGTTCTGGTAAAGCTCCAACTGAGCCAGCACCTGGTTGGTGAACGAGCTGCTCATGACAAAGCTGGGGTGCCCGGTGGCACAACCCAAGTTCACCAAACGGCCCTTGGCCAAGATGATGATGCTTCGGCCGGTATCGCTGAACGTGAAGCGGTCCACGGCACCAATGTCCGATGGCTTGATTTCGCTCAACGTCGCTTTGCCGTCGGCAACTTGTTGCTCAGCCCAAGCGATATCGATTTCGGTGTCAAAGTGACCAATGTTACAAAGGATCGCGTCGTTGGGCATTTGCTTCATGTGCTCGCCCAAGATGATGTCTTTGTTGCCCGTCGTGGTGACGTACAAACGACCTTCTTTGCAGGCCTCTTCCATCGTGGTGACTTCGAAGCCTTCCATCGCCGCTTGCAATGCGTTGATGGGGTCGACTTCGGTGACCAAAACACGGCAGCCATAGCTCTTCAGGCTGTGTGCACAGCCCTTTCCAACGTCGCCGTAACCGCAAACCACGGCCACTTTGCCGGCCAACATCACGTCGGTCGCACGCTTGACACCATCCGCCAAAGATTCGCGGCAACCATACAGGTTGTCGAACTTGCTCTTGGTCGCGGAGTCATTGACGTTGATCGAAGGCACACGCAACTTGCCCGTTTTGTTCAACACTTCCAGGCGGTGAACGCCGGCGGTGGTCTCTTCGCTGATTCCGTGGATGTTGTCGAGCAGTTCAGGGAATCGATCGTGCACCATGGCGGTCAAGTCACCACCATCGTCCAAGATCATGTTGAGCTTTTCGCCGGAGGGGAAATCCAACGTTTGCTCGATGCACCAATCGAACTCCTCGTCCGACATGCCCTTCCAGGCGTAAACAGGGATTCCAGCGGCAGCGATGGCAGCAGCAGCGTGATCTTGCGTGCTGAAAATATTGCAGCTGCTCCAAGTCACCTCGGCTCCCAGCTCGACCAACGTCTCGATCAGAACCGCGGTTTGGATGGTCATGTGCAAGCAACCAGCGATGCGGGCCCCCTTCAAGGGCTTTTCCGCACCGTACTTGCTCCGAAGTGCCATCAAACCCGGCATTTCGTTCTCGGCCAATTCGATTTCTTTGCGACCGTAATCGGCCAGCGAAATGTCTTTGACCTTGTAAGGCAACTTTGTCGTTTCAACTTGTGACACTGCTTCTGTCTCTCAATCGTGGTGAATGAACCAACACTTCAAAACAGCCCCAAAACGACGGGCGTCAGAGGGGTTGGGGACCGATCACAGGGACTCCCGCTGGTCCACAATCCGCCGCACGCTACGTCGTCAGGCACGGGCTGACCGGAAAAACATCCGGTTGGCTGGTTCAGAAAGCGCGCAGAGTATAAGCGAACCAGTTTTTTTGCCATCCCCAATTGAGCGTTCCAATTCAGATCTTTCGTTTCGCAAACGACCGCGGATAGGATATACTGGCTTGCGTCTGACGCGATCCCTTCTAAGAAATAGCGTCACAACCAACCCTCCCGCCCATCTCGCCCTCACGAGTCTCGCATGAACGCAATTTGCGGCCCCGCCCTCATGCTCGCCGAATCGCCCCTCAACTTCCTCCGGTCATCCCAACCAGCCAAAGCGATGGCCCGGATGGTCTGGGTCGCCGTGGGCTGCACGTTCTTATTCAGTCTGCCAGCCCAAGCTGAGGTCGATTATGCCAACGACATCAAACCGCTGCTGGCCAAACGATGCTATTCCTGCCATGGCCCCGACCAAGCCGAGAGCGGACTGGGACTGCACCAAGCGGAAACTTCGTTCGTGGAAGGCGACTCGGGGGAGCGTCTGATTGTGCCCGGTGATCCAGATTCCAGTCACTTGCTGGAACGAATCGTGGCCAACGACGACTACGAATTGATGCCACCAGAAGGCGAACCGCTCAGTGAAGCCGAGGTCGAACGGATTCGGCTCTGGATCGAAGAAGGTGCGATATTCACCAAGCACTGGGCTTACGAACCAGTCCAGGACGTGCCCCCACCCAGCATGACCGACGCGATCCAAAACCTCCGTGCTCAGGCAACCTCCAACGACCAAGCGGTCCAAATCGATCCCGTCGTCCAAGCTTGGCAAAAATCAGACCACCCGGTCGACGCCTTTCTGCTGGACTCACTGCTCGCGGCGGGCCTGACGCCAAACGCCGCTGCGGATCGTCACACCCTGATCCGCCGAGTGACATTCGACTTAACAGGATTGCCACCCACACCGCAGGAGGTCGCCGAATTCGTCCGCAACTCCGATCCAAACGCGTACGAAAACCTGGTCGAACGCTTGCTTCAGTCGCCTCACTACGGTGAACGCTGGGGACGCCACTGGCTGGACCTGGTCCGCTACGCGGAAACCAACTCGTTTGAACGAGACAATCCCAAACCCAACGCCTGGAAATACCGCGACTACGTCATTCGCTCATTCAACGAAGACAAACCCTACGATCAATTTGTGCAGGAACAACTCGCAGGTGACCTGCTGGACGAAGTCACGACGGAATCGCTGACGGCAACCGGTTACTTCCGACTGGGCATCTGGGACGACGAACCCGCCGATCCATTGCAAGCTCGCTATGACGAACTGGACGATCTGGTCGCCGTCACCGGACAAACCTTCTTGGGTCTGACCATCAACTGCGCTCGCTGTCACGATCACAAAATTGACCCGATCCCGCAAACAGACTACTACGGCATGCTGGCGTTCTTCGCGGACATCAGCCGGTATGGGACTCGCGGCGACCAAGTGAGCAACAACCAAATCGATGTCTCAGCGCCAGGCCTGAACGAAGCCTACGCAAAACTGGATGACCAGCAACGCAAACTGGAAGCAGAGGCCACCCAAATTGAACAAGACGGCATCACCAAAATGTCGGCTCCCGATCAACGGGCCACCGAAGGCGCCAAGCGTCAACGCGATCGCATCTTGAAGAACAAGCTTCGTCCGCTGCTGACCCAAGAACAACGCAAACGATACGACGAGATCAAATCAGAACTCAAGCTGATCGCCAAGCAACGCAACGAACTCCCCGATCGCCAACAGGTTCTCGGACTCGGCAAACTGCACCCGATCGAAGAAACGTTCTTGCTTTTCCGAGGCAACCCACACTCCCCGACGGATTCAGTGACACCACGATTCCCGGAAGTCTTTCAGGAATCGCCGCCGGAAATGACTCCCAACGAACGACGGCGTGTGTTTGCCGAGTGGGTGACCAGCCCTGAAAACCGACTGTCCTCTCGCGTGATGGCCAACCGAATTTGGCAGCACCATTTCGGCCGCGGCATCGTTCGCTCGCCAAACAACTTTGGCGGCCTCGGTGTTCCCCCAACCCATCCGGAGTTGCTGGACTACCTGGCCAACCGCTTGGTTGATGGCGGCTGGAAATTAAAAGACATGCACCGCTTGATCTGCACCAGCCAAGCGTACCAGATGTCCTCTGAGATCAAGGACGCATCCGCTGCCATCGATCCAGGCAACGATCTGTTCTGGAAATTCGATGCTCGACGCTTGAGCGCCGAAGAAGTTCGCGACTCGATCCTGGCCGTCAACGATTCACTCAACCGCGAAAGCTACGGGCCGAGCTTCTACCCAACCCTTTCTGCGGAAGTCATGGCTGGCCAGTCGAAGCCCGGCCAGGGCTGGGGAAACTCCAGTGAAGCAGAACGCAACCGACGCAGCGTCTACATCCACGTCAAACGCTCGTTGCTCACTCCGCTCCTTTCAGCATTCGACTTTCCCGAACCGGACACGACTTGCGAAGCCCGATTTGCGACTCTGCAACCTGGGCAAGCGATGTCGCTGCTCAACAGCGACTTCATTCACGAAGAAGCCAACAAACTGGCCAAGTCCGTTCATGCCAGACTGCCTGGCGAAGCCAACGCCCAATCGTTTGTCGCGGCCGTGATCGAACAAGTCCTGATGCGTCCGGCACTCGATATTGAAATCGAAGAAGGCGTCGAACTGATCGACGAATTGATCACCAAGTACGAGGTCGGCCCCGATCGGGCAAACGCACTGTACGCCTTGAGCGTGCTGAACTGGAACGAGTTCGTGTTCGTGTTCTAGTGGTTTGCCACAGCTCGAAGTTAGCGTTGATCGTAGTGGACGAGGCCACGAGTCCTTGGATTTGACGCCAGTTCAGGACTCGTGGCCTCGTCCACTACCTTAAAAATAGCCCACTAAGCAGGTCGGCAGGAGTGATCAAGCACAACCATGTGAGCCGTTTGGGCGTTCGCCCCGGTTGTGCGTGAAAACCGTGGCTAACGCCAGCGGCTCACATACCCGATGACACCTGCGTACCTGCTTAGCGGGCTTTGAGGTGGACGTGGCGTCGGCGGACGATGTCAGCAAAAGTGACCGAATACGGTTTCCGAAGTGGCTTCGGCGGTACGCACTCACGCATCCCAAAGGGCTGACGAACGAACTGCCCGTGAATCGTGAGACGGTCCTGCGATTTTTGCGTTCTTTACTGGAGGCCGGGGCGCCGGCGTGGCAGCGATGGCAAGCGGTGCGGTCACCGGAGTGCTATCGCGACTTGGTTTTGAAGCGATCGGACCCGAATCGGCATAAAGAATGTCGTCGACTGAGGATCAAGGATGTCTGGTTTGATGAAGGCTGCTTGCTCGTTCGCAACGGCAAGGGGCAAAAAGACCGGATGACGTTCTTGCCGAAACAAGTGATTCCAGATTTGAAGCGTCAAATTGCTTGGGCGACTCAACGACACCAGCAAGATTTGGAGGAGGGATATGACAAGGTGTATCTGCCCTTTGCGCTGTCCCGGAAGTATCCCAATGCGGGGCGTGAGCTTGGGTGGCGATGCGTTCCATCGGTGCGCCGTGAAAATGGACTTCGTCCGCTTGGGTGACCGGTATCCGGTTCCAATGCTTGGGTGTTGCTGGGGGCTCCCCCGTCATCTTCGGGGATCAAGCTGGCTGGTGCAACTGTTTCAGGGCTGGCGGGTGAGATGAAACGCTTTCAGCGTTGATGGGGGCAGTGCGGGGGAGTTGATGCAGCGGGTTGGGAATGGAGGAGCAGTGGTGGTCCGGATTCTTGACAGGGTGGTCAGTGCGCCAACCGAATGCAGCTCATTGAAAAAGTTAAATTGACAATTGAAAAATGCAAATTGATGCGATTTCATCCACGCATTCCGGCATTTTACAATTGCCAATTTGCACTTTCACTTTTTCAATCGCGACAAGCGCCGTATCAATACCATTCGTCGGAAACCGCCCAAATCGCCTGGTTGATTTCATCTTTATCAGCCCAGGCGATGCCCCTGGGTTGTGGCGGGACCAAGATTACAAAGCCCCAACGGGGGCGGTCCTAGCGGGTTTTGGGGAGTCTTTCTTAGGGCCGCCCCGTTGGGGCTGGTGTCGGAATCTCCGTAACGAAACCCCAGGCGATGCCTGGGGCTATCTTAGAGCTGCCCCGTTGGGGCGTAGGACAGAACAAAAATCAACGTCGCATTTTCCGTGTCAATACCAACCTTTTGACAGCCCAGGGCAGTGGTGGTCCGAATTCTTGACGAATTCGGCTACGGGGTGGGTTGGGACGGAGGGGCGGTGGTGATCCGAATTCTTGGCGAATCCGGCTACGGGCGGATTCGGCTGCGGTGGGTTAGGCGATGATCTCGTGGATGGGGCGGACGTGTTCGACTCCGACCAGCTTTTGATCGAGGCCGCCGTAGAAGTAAGACAGCCGGTTTGGGTCGAGGCCCATTTGGTGCAAGATCGTGGCGTGCAGGTTGCGAACGTGCAGCGGGTTTTCGACGGCCGCGGCACCAAGTTCGTCGGTGGTGCCGTGGCTGATTCCGCCCTTGATTCCGCCTCCGGCCATCCACATGGTGAATCCGTAGGCGTTGTGGTCGCGGCCACTGCCGTTGGCGTATTCCGCGGTGGGTTGGCGTCCAAATTCGCCGCCCCAAACGACCAAGGTTTCATCCAGCATGCCGGTTCGTTTCAAATCGGCCAGCAACGCCGCGATGGGTTGATCGGTCGCACCGGCGTGTTTGTTGTGGTTGATTTCGAGGTCGCCGTGAGCGTCCCAGTTGTCATCGTTGTGGGCACCGCCGCTGTAGAGCTGGATGAACCGGACGCCTCGCTGGGCCAGTCGGCGGGCCAACAAGCAGCGTTTGCCGAACGCCTGTGTCTTGGGGTTGTCCACCCCATACATCGAGAGCGTTTCTGCCGTTTCGTCGGAAAGATCCACGGCTTCTGGTGCAGCGGATTGCATTCGGTACGCCAGTTCGTAACTTGAAATTCGCGATGCCAGAGGTTCTTCGCCGACGTGTTGACCCAAGTGGCGACGATTGGCGTCTTGGATGGAATCGATCAGGCGACGTTGCAGTCCGGGCGGGAAATCCGAAGGCGGGTTCAAGTCGAGAATCGGATTGCCTTCGGTTCGGAACACGGTGCCTTGGTAGGTGGCGGGCATGTAGCCACTCGACCAGTTCTTCGCTCCGCTGATTGGGCCGCCGGTGTGATCCAGCATGACGACGAAGCCCGGCATGTTCTGGTTTTCGCTGCCCAGACCATACGTCAACCACGATCCCATTGCTGGCGAGCCCGACAGGATTTTGCCGCTGTTCATCATCAGCATGGCGGAGCCGTGGATCGGTGAGTCCGCGGTCATGGAATGCAAGAACGCGATGTCATCGACATGCTTGGCGACGTTGGGGAACAGCGTGCTGACCATTTTGCCGCACTCGCCGTGCGGGGCAAAATCCCAACGCGGCTCAACGATTCGGCCACCGGCTTTGTGCCCGCCACGACCGAAGGTTTTGACGTCGACGGTTTTGCCATCCATGCCCTTCATCGCGGGCTTGTGATCAAACGTGTCGATGTGGCTGGGCCCGCCATACATGAACAGAAAGATCACCGTCTTGGCTTTGGGGGCGAAGTGCGGTGGTTTGATCGCCATCGGTCCGGCTGATCCAGCGACGGGGGATGCCGTCGCCGCTGATGCCTGTGGCAACAATCCATCGGAAGCCAGCATCGAGCTCAGTGCCGCTGCACCGAATCCACAGCCGGTTTCCCACACGAATTCGCGGCGGGTGCGACCACAAAAGTTCCCTGGACGGCTTGATCGAGATGCGTTCATGGCGTGGTGGTGGGCAGGTGGGTTGGGATAGAAGGCGGGGCGATCGGACCGGCCTAGGAGTTGACGTTGATTCTTAGGAGGTCACTTGCGTTTCATTGTAAACCAGATCGGCGAGCGAAGGCAATCGTTTCGCCGAAATTCTGCATTGCCGGAGGTCACTGAAATGCGATCGGGTGCGTTAAACTGCTGGCGAAATCACTTTGTCCCTTCCACCTCGAGTCCCGCCTTGTCCGCTCCAAAGCCACTTTCTTTCCCCGTGAATCCTGCCCCGACCGCTCTGAAACAGTTCGCATTCACGTTGCAATCCGAGTCCTATCGCTACCGAACGCCGATGAAATTCGGCGGGCGAGTGGTGGAGGAGGTGACGGTTTTGACGGCGGAGTGCACCGCGACGAACCAAGCCGGTCAAGTCGCCGATGGCGACAAGATCGGGGTGGGCAGCATGACGATGGGAGTGACTTGGGCGTGGCCGGACGCGGCTTTGTCGGATGCCGCGAAGTTGGAAGTGGTGATGGAATTGGCGAGCCGGATGGCGGCGCAGGCCAATGAGCTGTCGGGCACGTTGACCGGCCACCCGATGGAGATTTGTTTGCAGTTGGCGAGTCGCCGCGACGAGTTGGTGGAAGCGGTGGCGAGTGGTCACGAGCTGACGTCGCCGATTCCGGAACTGGCGATCCTGTTGGCCGCGTCGCCGATCGAAGCCGCTTTGTTTGACGCTCACGGAAAAGCGGCCGGGCAGAGCAGTTACAGATTGCTGTCGGCGGAGCATCTTCCACCGGATTTGGCTGAGATGACTGGCGACGATCGCTACGCGGGTTTGCGATTGGATCAATTCATCTCGCAGGCACCCGTCGCGACGTTGCCGCTGTATCACTTGGTCGGGGCGTTGGATCCGTTGACGGAGGCTGAATTGACGAAGCCTGTCGGCGATGGGTTGCCGGAAACGCTCGGCGAGTGGATCACTCGCAATGAGTTGACTCATTTGAAGATCAAGCTGAACGGCGACGATGCGGATTGGGATTTCCGCCGTGTTCGTGATATCAACGCAGTCGCCAATGAGACGACTGACCGCGGCGCGTCGACGGGCAAGCCGTGGTGGTTCTCGTTGGATTTCAACGAACGCTGCAAGGACGAAGCGTATGTGCTGGGTTTGTTGGACCGCTTGGAATCCGAATGTCCGGAAGCGTTTGAGCGGATTCAGTACATCGAACAGCCGACGCATCGTGATTTGAAACGGCCGGGCGCGGTGACGATGCATCAAGCGGCGGCGCGGATTCCCGTTGTGATCGATGAGTCATTGACGGGGTTGGAAAGTTTGCACTTGGCGGTCTCGCAGGGGTACAGCGGCATTGCGCTGAAGGCGTGCAAGGGGCACGCGGAAGCGTTGTTGCTGGGGGCGGTCGCGGTGCACGAGAATTTGTTCTTGTGCGTGCAGGATCTGACGTGTGTGGGGGCGTCGCTTCTGCACTCGGCGTCGCTGTCGGCTCATATCCCTGGCGTGGCCGCGGTGGAGAGCAATGGGCGTCAGTATTGCCCCGAGGGCAACGCGGAATGGATGGCGAAGTTCGGGCCGATGTTTGAGGTCCGCGGCGGCAGCGTGCCGACGAGCTGCTTGGACGGGCCAGGGCTTGGGTATTGAACGCCGGCCAATCGCGGACGTCGTGGACGAGGCAACGAGTCCTCTGTTCGGGCTCTTGTCGGTGGTCGCAGGCTGGATCAAGCAGGTTTGTGATGGTGGCTCAATCCTAAACGATTGGTCTGTCACAGCTAAAAGTGAGGGGTGATCGTAGTGGACGAGGCCACGAGTCCTTGGATTTGACGCCAGTTCAGGACTCGTGGCCTCGTCCACTACCCTAAAAACAAGTCCTGACAGACCAATCGTGGTTCGGCCACATTGGGGTGCACCAGAGTAGAACCGTTGTCCTCAACTGTTTGCGTGCTGGCTTGGTTTTTTCGCGAAACGCAACGCGAATGGGAAGCCGTTTTGACGCAGAGGCGGGGAGGCGCGGGGGCGCAGAGGCTTGGGCGTCTCTGCGTCAAGGACACTCCATCGCTCTGCGCTGCACGACGGGGGAGGCCTCTAGAGCAATGGAACCATCCGAATTCTTGGCGAATCCGGCTACTGTGGCGCGTTGGGATTCTTGGCGAATCCGGCTACGCGACGCGGCGTGATCGGCGGCGGGTGGTTCGGGTCACGGTGGTTCCCGATGTGGAGCCGGGGACGGTCAGGGATTTGATCCGGTCGAGGGCGTTGGCCATCGCGACTCCGTCACGGAAGCGTTTGAGGGGTTTGGGATCCATCGATTTTCGGATCCAATCCACGAACTCCTGGTTCAAGCCACGACGCAGTTTGGCGTACGACGGCAACGGTGCTTCGAACGGGTACTCTGGAAGAGCACCTGACAGCATCCGGTAGATCACCAGCCCCAGCGAAAACACATCGCTGCGATAGGTTGGTTTCCCCATCGCTTGTTCGGGAGCGATGTAGCCGAGGGTTCCCGATGCGGACACGGCATGTCGGCCGCGTTCAATCCGCGCCAACCCGAAATCGGTCAAGCAGATTTTTGAGTTGGGAAACAGGATGAAGTTTTCGGGTTTGATATCGCGGTGCAGAATGCGTCGCTCGTGAGCGTAGGCCATGGCCGAGGTCATTTGGCGAACGTAGTCGAGCGTGGTCGCGCGAGCCATGCGGCGACTCAAGCGGTCGTGCAAGGTCTCTTCCCCGAGCGGGAACACCATCACGAAGTGGCCGTCGATGTAGCGAGCGTCCTTGAGCGGCAAAATGCTGTCGTGAGAAAGACTCGCCATGATGCGAACCTCACGCTGCAGGTCGTCTGCCGATTGGTGAGAGTCCGAAGACGCGGCCTCCGGAATCTTCAACGCCACGTCACGATCTTCGATCGTGTCGTGCGCGGAGTAAACGGTTGCAAAACCACCTTCGCCAAGCTTTTTGACGAGCCGGTATTTGTCCAACCGCATGCCGACGCGAAGGCGACGCGTTGATTCGCCGGGGTCCATCACCAATTTCAAACGTGCCGTCACGGGCGTTGCCTCAAAAGAGAAATCGAATTCGCACGGCGAAGGGCTCGTGCCGACCCATCGAAATCACAACCAAATCGTTTGTCGAAAAAACAAGTCGCTGATCAGCCAATCTTTGACGAACCAACTTTTCCATCTTCGAAGCCAGCAGGCAGGAGTCTTCGGGTTTGTGAGCCTTTTACTTTTTCAACGCACAACCGGGACTAACGCCCAAACGGCTCACATGGCGATGTCCCATCATTCCTGCCAACCCGCTTAGACGTTCACATGATCGTGCTGTTGGACTTCGATCGTGCTTTCACAGCGAGTGGCAATGTCGATCGTGACCGCCCAGCGACCTTCCGCGTCCGCGGTGATGATCCAGTGAGGCATCACGCACACCGATTGGTGAACCAACTCAAAACCGGCTTCACTTTGGCTGACCGTTTCCACGGGGAACGCCCACACACCGCTTTCGCGATCGGTCCGCAAGTCGATGTCGACGCCGAGCCAGCGATCCGACAGCGAAAGTCCGTGAACGTCTTGCAGGTCCAGGCGTTCGCCGAGTTGCCCCAGTTGATTCCCGTCCACATCGCTGAAGTAACGGTCGTCGGCTCCCGAGGGCAAACCGGCGAAGTTCCATTCCACGGCAAAGTGCAGTGGGCTGGCCGGCGGGAGGTTTTCCAACAAGTAGGTCACGGACAAGTTGCCACTGTCTTGTTGGAGCGTCACAGCTTTGGTCAGCGTGATTGGGATCCCCCAAGCGTTGCCGTCGCGACGCAGTTGAGCTTGCACACGGTCGCTGCCTCGACGCAGTTTGGCTTCGAACGGCAAATCGACAAAGTCGCCTCGTTCGGGTGATTCGCCACGCGAGACCGATTCCAGGGTGGCTTCGTTGTCAAAGAAGTGGTCCATCAAGCTCTTGCGAGCGTAACGGTCGTACTGAATCATTTGATCCAGGCCTTCTTGTTTGAACACCACTCGGTCGTGGATGCTGGCCACATCGCCACCAGCGGCACTCGGCCCAGCCAGAACTTTTCGGTGATAGGCTTCGGGGCGTCGCTGCAGGGTGGCCAACAAGTTGTGGTTGATGCCTCGCAAGTCCCACTCGTACATCCGGCCACCTTGGGCGGGATCGATCCAAGCGACCATGGATTCGTTGGACAATCGGATCTCTTGTTGCCCGTCGTAATCGTAGTCACCCGCGGTCGCTGAAACCGTGTGCAGCGTGCCTTCGATTTCTTGCAGCAGCGTGTCGGCTTGGATCAGGTGCTCGTAGATCGCGTTGCGAAGGTGAGGCAAGTAGATCCCACCGAAGGCACCGTGCCAGTACGGGCAATTGCATTGACCGCGATACAGGTGATCGCGAATTTCGGCGAGTTCACCGGCGTCGTGTCCGCTGGCTTCGGCTTTGGCCAGGCGATCGCTGACGTGCATCATGCGAGCGTACATCTCGTTGGTTTCTTCGTACTTCACCTTGAAGTTCCGCCAGAAACCGCCACGCACGAAGGATTCCAAGTGGCCCCAGCGTTCGTCTTCTTCCATCGCGTGGGAAACGTCGTCGAGAATCTCTTGTGACTCGGCGGGCAACGACCAAACGGTCATTTCGCGGTAGCTGCAATCGGGCAGGTAAGCCTTTCCGGCGGGAGCAGCGTTTTGGATGGACTCGGCCAACGTGACTGTGTGCAGCCACTCTTGGTTTTCGGTCAACGCGTCGAAGAACGAACGCAACCAGCCTTCGTCGTAGACGTGCGACTTGGTGTCGGGCCAGGTGCCGAACTTTTCGCCGTCGTCGCCGAATGTCATCACGGCACCGGGATTGGAATGAGCGATCCCGCGCAGGTAGTCGATCGTTTCGTGAGCGGGGCGGAACGGGATTGTGTAGCGAAGCTGTTCGCTGCCAGGGAAGACGCGAAGCAGTTGGCCTTGGTCTTCGACGACGAAGTAGCTGCGCAATTCTTCTTCCGCCATCCCAGCGGATTTGAAGTGGTAATCGTCCAGCACGGTGTAGCGGATTCCCGCCGCGGCGACGTCGGCGGTCAGGCCGGATTCCCAGACGCGTTCGGGCATCCACATGCCAGCGGGCGTGACGCCCAAGTTGCGTTGCAGCCACGAGTTGTACGACTGGATTTGGCCGACACGGTCGCGACGTGGCAACATCGTCAAGATCGGTTCGTACTGAGGTCCGCCCACGATTTCGATGCGTCCTGCTTCGACCAGCAAACGCACGCGGTCGAGGTACTCGGGGTGGCGTTCGGCCATCCACAGCATCAACGGGCCGGAAGTGTGCAGGGAAATGTTCAGTGCGTCGTACGGTTCAAACACTTCCAGAAACGGCAAGTAGCTGTCCTGGTAGGCTTGTTCAAACACGCCATCGAAGTTTCCGATTGGCTGGTGGTTGTGAAGGACCAAGCAAAGGTGAACGTGAGGCGACATGGGCGCTGGGATTCAGTGTGTGGAAGGACGTCGTGAAACGGGCGATGACGGTGCGCGAATTTTACGATTTGCATGCATGGCGCGAATGCAAAAAACAACCGGATTTTTCGAAACGACGCGAATGTTTGGGCGAGCCAAATTCGCTGGTCGTTTCCAGCCGGTTAATCGGCGCAATCGTCACACTCGCGACAACCGCTGCGAACATCATCGGCTGACGGTTGTGCCGGCTTGAGCGGAAACGACGGTCGTAACGATTCTGCGGATTGGAACGACAGCCCAAAAGCTGGCTGTCGGAGGCGAGCGGTGTGGGTGAGCTGGAGTTTGGATTGGGTGGGGAGCGGTTTGAGGTAGAGCGTTGGTTGACGGAACAATTGGGGACAATTGTTCTACTCTGGTGGTGCTCGGGTCACGGTGGGGACCACCGTGCTGCGGGTTATGCGGCCAAGCTGTAGCTCGGTGGTCCTTCACCAAGAGGGACGCTGGGGCGATGCTCTCCGCTCTGGAGGCGTGCGGCGTGGGTGAGCTGAAGTTTGAATTGGGTGGGGAGCGGTTTGAGGCAGAGCGTTGGTTGACGGAACAATTGGGGACAATTGTTCTTCTCTGGTGGTGCTCGGGTCACGGTGGGGACCACCGTGCTGCGGGTTATGCGGCCAAGCTGTAGCTAGTGGTCCTCCACCACGAGGGACGCTGGCGCGATGCTCTCCGCTCTGGAGGCGTGCGGTGTGCGCGAGCTGGAGTTTGGATTGGGTGGGGAGCGGTTTGGGGCAGAGCGTTGGTTGACGGAACAATTGGGGACAATTGTTCTACTCTGGTGGTGCTCGGGTCACGGTGGGGGACCACCGTGCTGCGGTTTTTTGGGGCTGGTAGGATTCATTCTGGGCCGCGGCTCTGTGGCCCTGTGATTCTGTGCCTCTTTCCACTTACCAAGACCCTTTCCACTCAATCATTTTCCAGCCTTGCTGGATTGGATTGCCAAGATCGCACGCGAGACTTCGAACACCGGGTATGCGACGAATTTTTCAATCCATTCGAAAAGCCATCTGGACGCTGTTTTGCCTCGCGTCGTTGGCGTTGATCTTGGCGTTTGTGACCGCGCTGCCGCTGTTGCAATTGATCACGCTGGGATACTTGCTGGCTGTCGCCGGGCATTTGGCCTCGGGGGGGCTGCTCAAGGACGCTTTGCCGAATTTGAACGCGGCGGGTGTGTTTGGGGCGGCGTTTTTGGCCTTGGCGATTGCCTCTGCGCCGACCCGTTTGCTGGCCCATTGGGAATCCGTCGCCGCGGTCATTGATCCCGGTTCGCCGGATGCGACTCGGCTGAGGATGGGAGCGATCGCGCTGTCGGCGTTCTTGACCGTTTACTTGGGTTGGGCGTGGGTGCGTGGCGGTCGTTTGAAGCACTACCTGTGGCCCCAGCCCAAACGCTTCTTTCGAGAGGCTTGGCGTCCATCGACTTGGTCCCGGTTCGCCGATCAAGTCTGGGAGTTCCTGCGAGACCTGCGAATTCCCGCCTTGTTTTGGATGGGGATTCGCGGAGCGCTTTTGACGTTGGTTTGGTTGGTTCCCGCGTTTGTGATCATGGGCGTGACTCGGCAAGGCGACAACGCGGCCGATGGAGTCTTGGGTGTGTTGGCTTTGATTGCGCTCGCGTTCGTGTTGCTGTACCTGCCGATGTTGCAAACTCATTTTGCAGCCCAAAACAATTGGCGAGCGATGTTCCAGTGGCGGCAAGTCCGAAGCGATTTTCGTTATGCACCCTGGTCTTGGGCCGGGGCGATGTTGGTCGGGTTGGTGCTGATGCCGATCCCCTTGTATTTGTTGAAGATCGAAGCCACCCCGCAAGAAATCACCTGGTTGCCTTGTTTGGTGTTCGTCGCGTTCATGCTGCCGGCTCGAATCGCAGAAGGGTTGGCGCTGCGTCGATGCCGGCGGCGACGGGCCGAGGCCGAATCCGGCGATTGGGTGCCGAGTGTTTGGGCGGGGCGATGGTGGTTCGTTTCTCGCTGGGCGGTCCGCTTGGTGGTCATGCCCGCAATCGTGGGCTTTTACATGTTGGTTCTGTTGGGCAGTCAATTCACCAGCTGGGATGGGGTGGAAACCTGGGTGCGCCAGCACGCTTTGTTGGTGCCGGTGCCGTTCGTTGGCGTGTGATCACGTCCGCAACTCACCGTTGAAACTTGCTTTGGTTCCCTTGTTGTGTCGTCGCTCAAGTGGTAGAAGCGAAGCATGACTCGATTGCCCCACGCGAAACAACCGCACTCCCAGCATCGCAGCCGCAAACGCGGTGTGATCGGTGTGATGTTTCGCGAAGAGAAATTGCTGATCATTCGCCGTTCACTGACCGTCAATGCGCCAGGCAAATTGTGTTTGCCGGGCGGAGGCATTGAGGCCGGGGAAAGTGAAGAAGAAGCACTCGTGCGAGAAATGCAAGAAGAGTTGACGATCGATGTGACGCCAAGGCGATTGTGTTGGCGGAGTGTCACGCCGTGGGGAACTCGTTTGGCCTGGTGGCTGGCGGAGTTTCCTGACCAGGTGGATCCGGTGCCAAATCCTGAGGAAGTTTCGGAGGTGCACTGGATGACGGCCAATGAAATCGTCCAAGCACGTGGGACACTGCCTAGCTTGCCTGAATTTGTGGCGGCGTGGCGAAAGAGCGAAATTGACCTGCCATGGAAAGATTCCTCGCAGACCTGAGCGGAAACTCACCTTGTCGGTCGCTGGTGTTCTGCTACGCTACGCGATTCGATCCGGCCGGTGTTTGATTCGCCCCTGTTTGGAACGCCAAAGATTGGCGATGCCTCACTGCGAAATCTGGCCATGCACGCAAAACACGAACATTTTTCCAGGAGAGCGAACTAGGTGGGTACCAAGAAATCTGGCAAGGGACGACGTAAAGTAGGCCGCAAGAAACGACGGATGCGAGCCAAGATTCGTCACCGCAAGAAATAATCCTTGCTGGCGGGCTGATTTTTTCGCCGCCTGGTTGTCGCCTCATCTGATCGCCGCCCAAGTGGATTTCCGCTTGGAGCGGTTTTTGCATGGAGTGATGGAGGGGAGGCCTGGCTGTAGGTTGGCCACTCTTGGCCGACATCCAAAACTCTGACGGGCAAGAGTGCCTATCCTACCCGCATGTGTAGGAGCGTCGTTGACGACTCAGTCGACTCGCCGTCACGCTTCGCGCTACCAAGGATCACTCGCTCTCGGATTGCAGGCCCAGCTCGGCCAGCCATCGGCGACCGGCTTTGGGATAATCTCGGGCATCGCGTTTCTCGCGTTGCAGCTGTTCGATCTGTTCTTCCAGCTCTTCCGCACGACGAGCCAGCGTTTGTCTTTCCCGCGATAGTTTGGCGCGTTCCAGCGAAACTTCGATTTCGGCCGTGCGGAATTTGTCTTCCCATTCCGTTTTCAATTCTGCCAGTCGGGCGCGTTCGGCCATCACCAATTCATCGGAGTCGACCATGCCAGCGATGGCGGCGGCACCGAAGGCGACATTGTCATTGCGTGTGTCGGCTCGGTTTTGCAGCAGGATTTGCAATTCGTGAATCTCAGCGTTGCGTTCGGCAATCGTTTGTTCTGCCTGCGACAGTCGATCGACCAGATCGTCGATGAACGCCACCGGGTTGTGGATCCAATCTGGATCAATCGAGGCAGCAATGTCTTGAGATGACTGCGACAGGGATTCCAGGAACGACTCCGCGTTGAAGTCGTCGTTCTCCATCTGTTCCAGAATCTTTGCCTTGCGTTCTTCCCAAGACATCGAATCGTCGCAGCCCTGCGTGTCGGACACGGTGCGAGTGACGCCGGACGATGCCAGTTGGGCAGCGAGTTCTTCATTCTGGGTTTGCAGTTCGTGCGAACGCATGCGTTCCGACTGCAGTTCTTCCTCCAGTCGATGGACTTCGGGCGAGACCAAGTCGACGTAGTCGGTTGGTGCTTCCTCCGCCATTGGCGGTTGCCAGGAGCCAGCGGTCGGTTCGGTGGTGGGCTCCGGTTCGAGTTCCGGGTTCTCCGAATGCTCGTCGTAGGCTGGGTCAATCGCTGCTAAGTCAGCCAGCGCAGAGTCTTCGAAGGCAGAGGCTTCTGCAAAAGAGGTGTCTTCGGCGTAGGTCGGCTCTTCTTCGTACGCAGAGTTCTCGTCATAGGCCAAGTAATCGTCGTAAGCGATCTCGGGCGATGGAGGGGGCGTTTCCGCGTCGTCGGGTTCTTCCGCGAAGGTGAGTTCGTCAGGTTCGTAGGGTGTTTCCGCTTTGAGCGAGAGTTCCGCTTGTTCGGAGGGAGTCCCCGACAGCAGATCGAACTCGTCCAAGCGAGTGGTCAAGCGGCCTTCGAATTCGCTCAGCAGCGAGACGATTTCTTGCAAGCGAAGATCGATTGGCGTGGCAGCATCGGAAACAACATCCACGATGTCAGCGCGAGTCAGCCCCGCGCCGCTTGAAGCGGATTTCGCTTGAACTTTGTCGTTCGGATCGTTTGGAGTGGATGTGTTGGTTGACATTGCAGTCGATTCAGGGACTTGCTCGCAAGGATTTTGGGTCCCTTCGATATTGCCAGCACCGAGTTGCTCCACCTGTGGCCGCGATTGCGGAGCAGGAAGAGTCAGTCGTCGCTTTCGTTTTCGGTTGTTTCGAGCCATGTGGCTGGAGATTCAAATTCCGGGGCAAAATCGGGTCAGGCGTGGCCTGATGAGTGCGATGCACTGTCTGCTATAGTTCAAGAACACCGCTTCTCCGGAACACTAGACCACAAACAATTGCTGGTCAAAAAATCGCACCGACCATCCTCATCCAATCCGGGAAAATCAAGTTTTGGCTAAGAAGAAACGGAACCCCCCGGCGGACGAGACCGGCACAGTCGACGCGTCTGCGACGGATCTCGCGGATTTCGAAGCAACGTTGGGTGATGTCGAATCCATCGTTCGAAAGCTGGAATCCGGGGCGTTGACGCTGGATGAATCGTTGAAGCAGTACGAGGTGGCGGTGTCCAAGATGCGACAGTGTTACCAGTTGCTCGACGTGGCCGAACGCAAGATCTCCGTCTTAGCGGGCGTGGATGCGGAGGGGCGTCCGGTGACGGAACCGCTTGAGAACATGTCGGGCGGCGAGTCGTTGATTCAAAAGCAGGCGTCTCGCGGCAAACGTCGCGGAGTATCTGGCGCGGAAACCTTGGAGGATGATGAGTGAGCGTGGATGCATCGGGTGAGCACCGTGAACAGTCGGTGGAAACCCACCGATCATTGAAAGACTACATGGACGCTCGACGTCCGGCGGTGGAAGCGGCTTTGGAAGAAGCCTGCCGGGATCGGGCTGGAGTTCCAGAACGATTGGCGGCTGCGATCCGGTACGCCGTCTTGGCGCCGGGAAAGCGGCTTCGTCCGATGTTGACGATCATGGCGGCGGAAGCGTGCGGTGGCGATGTCGCTGGCGCAATGCCATCGGCCGTGGCGATCGAGATGATTCATGCCTATTCGCTGATCCATGATGACCTGCCTGCGATGGACGACGACGATTTACGTCGTGGGCGACCGACAACGCACATTGAGTTTGACGAAGCCACGGCGATTCTGGCGGGGGACGCACTGCAATCGATGGCATTTGCTCATCTGCACCAAAGCACCCCCGACGTTTCACGCTCGGCAGCGCTGATTGGGACGTTGGTCACCGCATCGGGGCCAGCTGGGTTGGTCGGCGGCCAGGCCGATGACTTGGATGCGGAGAAACGCACCGTGGAGGACTTTGGCGGTCCCGATTCGGCGCTGAAGCACCTGGAAGCGATCCATCAACGTAAAACGGGGGCTTTGTTCATGGCCTGTGCGGCCATGGGGGCAATTTCCGCCGGAGCAGATTCGCGGGCGGTTTCGGCCTTGACCGATTACGCTAAAGCGTTTGGACTCGCCTTTCAAATCACGGACGATTTGCTGGATTGCACGTCCACGGACGAACAACTTGGAAAACGAACGGGCAAAGACGACGGCCGTGGCAAGCTGACTTACCCGGGATTGATGGGACTGGATCGGGCGAGAGCCCACGCCAAAGCGACCATTTGCACGGCGCACGAATCGCTGCAGTTGTTCGGAGCGACTGCGCAGCGGTTAACAGAATTGGCGGACTTTGTTTTGGAGCGTACAAATTGATTGATCACAAACACCCCCTGCTGGCAGGTTTGCAGGATGCAACTCCGCTGGCCAATTGGTCCCCCGCGCAACTGGGCGACGCGGCCGTCGAAATCCGCGACGTGCTGTGCAATTTGCTCGCGACCCGAACGGCTCACTTCGCGTCCAACTTGGGCGTGGTGGAGCTTTGCTTGGCCCTGCATAGCGAATTCGATTTTCGCACGGATCGATTGATCTGGGACACGGGGCACCAGGTCTACCCGCACAAATTGGTGACCGGCCGCTACGATCGCTTCGAAACGATCCGCACCGCGGGCGGGTTGATGGGGTACCCCAACCCCCACGAGAGCGTTTACGACCTGTTCATGACGGGCCACGCCGGGTGCAGCGTCAGCACCGCGGTCGGGTTGCGCAGTGGCGACATCTTGATGAACCAAGAGGATCGCCGAACCGTGGCCGTGATCGGCGACGGGGCGTTTCCCTGTGGAGTTGTCTTTGAGGCGCTCAACAACGCGGGCGAACTCGGCGATGATCTGACAATCGTTCTGAACGACAACAAAATGTCGATCTGTCATCGCACCGGTTCCGTGGCTCAGTACCTGGACCGGTTGCGCGGCAACCCTTTCTACACGGGGCTGAAGCACGAAGTCACCCGATTGCTTGACCGAGTCCCGATGTTTGGCGACCCAGCCGAACGTTTGTTGGCTCAGATGAAAGAAGGCGTCAAAGCCGGATTGCTGGGCGGCATGTTGTTCGAAGAACTCGGGATCCGCTACATCGGTCCGATCGATGGTCACGATATCCCATTGATGCAGAAGTACCTGCGTCTGTGCCGGGAGACGCCCGGTCCGGTTCTGCTGCACGTGGTGACGGAAAAGGGACACGGTTACAAACCCGCCGCGGAAGACCCGGTGTTCTTCCACACGCCACCTGCTTTCGAAGATCGCGGTGGCACGCCGGTGACTCGGGGCAGCGATGGCCAGCCTCCTTACACAACGCACGCTCGCGACGCGATCGGTGCGGCCATGGATCGCGATTCGCGAGTCACGGTCATCACCGCGGCGATGTGCCAAGGCAACAAGCTGGAGCCCGTTCGCGAAAAATTCGCGGATCGATTCTTTGATGTTGGCATCTGTGAATCGCATGCGGTCGCCTTTGCCGCTGGGCAATGCAAAACCGGCATGCGTCCGATCGTGGACATCTACAGCACGTTCTTGCAACGCAGCTACGATCAGATTTTCCAAGAGGTCGCCCTGCAGGATTTGCCGGTCGTGTTCATGATGGACCGGGCTGGTCTGACCGCGCCGGACGGGCCGACTCACCATGGCGTTTACGACATCGGTTACATGCGTTTATTCCCGAACATGGTCTTGATGGCTCCTGGGTATGCCCAAGAGTTGTCGATGATGTTGGACACGGCACTGACGCTCGATCATCCGTCTGGGATTCGTTATCCGAAGGCGTCCGCGCTGGAGGCGACTCACACGCCGGCACCGATCGAAGTTGGCAAAGCCGAGTGGATTCGCGAGGGAGCCGACGGAACGATCGTGGCCTATGGTGCGATGTTGGAACAAGCGATTGCTGCGGCCGAGCAACTCGAAGGTGAGTTGGAAATCGGCGTCGTCAACGCTCGCTTTGTCAAACCGATTGATGCCGAGATGGTCCATCGAACCTTGAGCGGCGGTCGCTTTGTTGTGACGTTGGAAGAAGGCACTCGAGTGGGCGGGTTTGGTTCCGCGTTCTTGGAATCAGCGGTGGATCAACGCTTGGACACACGAGCTGTTCATCGGTTGGCGTTGCCCGACGAGTTTGTGTTGCATGGCGACCGTTCGCAGTTGCTGGACGAATCCACTTTGTCTGCGCAGAAGGTGATTGAGGTGTGTCGTGAAGCGGCTTCTGAGGTCGGTTCGCAGGTTGGTGTCTGATGTCATCTTCCAGCGGAGAAGCTCCGGATTGGTGTGGCTGTGGTCGGCCACCGCGAATTGTTGTGTTAGGGGCTCCTAACAAGAACAACGTGTCCTCCGCTTGGAAGCGTCTTCGCCCGACGATTCAGTCGCATGCGGAATTGGTCGCGGCTGACTTTGAATTCACCTATGACTTCTCGGATGACGACCTTGATTTGGTGATCGTGATTGGCGGTGACGGGTCCATTCTGCAATCCGCCCGTCAGATGGGCAGTCATCAAACACCGGTGCTGGGGATCAATTGCGGTCGCTTGGGATTTTTGGCCGCTCTTTCGCCCGAAGATTTTTTGGACGCTTGGCCCAAGGTCTGTCATGGTGACTTTTCGATCATTCGGCACCTGATGCTGGAAGTCCAACTGGTTCGTGACGACCAGGTCATCGCTCAATCCATGGCTCTCAACGAAGCGGCCATTTTGAACGGGCCGCCGTTCGCAATTCTGGACATTGATCTCTACGCCGACGATGAGCTGGCGACCCAGTATCGATGTGATGGGTTGATCGTGGCGACTCCGGTCGGGTCGACCGCTCACAACTTATCCGCCGGGGGGCCGATCTTGAGACGGCAATTGCAGGCGATCGTGATCTCGCCGATCAGCCCGCACACGTTGACCTACCGTCCGCTGGTTGACTCCGCGGACACGCGTTTGGAACTGGCGGTGACGGAACCCAATGAATCGACCAGCATCGTGGTGGATGGTCGAATTCTAGGCCAGTTGAAATCCGGCGATCGTGTTCGTGTGCACCGGGCTCCGGTGGCGTTTGAAATGCTCCGAGTTCCCGGCCAGAACGACTATCGGACGCTCCGCGAAAAGTTGGGTTGGTCGGGGCGATTGGCGTTGCGACAGTCGTGAGCTGAGATCACGATATGCCGATGATTGAAATTCTTTGGGCTTCACATTCGTGCGTTGTCGCGTGCAAGCCGGCTGGCCTTCCCACCACATCGCCACCGGGCACACCGTGTCTGCAATCCAAGCTGCGCGAGCAGTTTGAACAAGCCGGCACTTCCACCAGCTATTTGACAGCCGTGCACCGGCTCGACCGTCCCGTGTCGGGATTGGTCCTGATCGCACTCCGCAAGAAAGCGGCGCGTTTGCTGAGCGAGCAGTTTCGGTTGCGACGCGTTCAGAAAAAGTATGTTGCGGTGGTGGAAGGCGACGCTCGCGAGGCTTGCAAGCAAGAGCCATGGCAGGACTATATCGCCAAGACACCCGACCAGGCTCGTGTGGAAGTGGTGGAGCCTGAAACCGCCGATGCACGCTCCGCCGAAACGAAGGTGAGCTTTCTGGATTTTGATGCGGCGTCGAATCGTTCTCGGATCGAGCTTCGTCCCGTCACCGGACGAATGCATCAATTGCGAATCCAGTGCGCTCATCGTGGTCACCCGATTGTGGGTGATCCGCTGTATGGGAACGCGGAGGATGAGTCCGCCTTGCAGCTCGTCGCAGCCCAGTTGTCGTTTCGAGACCCGACCAACGGACGCGCCGTTGAGGTCGTGTTGCCTGAGCTGCCGTTCTAGTCAGTGGGATGGGCACTCTTGCCCGTCAGAGTCGGCCAAGAGTGCCCATCACAACCCGATGCGTGAGCGAGGGACGCCCTCAACTCCTGCGACGGCCCCATCCGGGGAGACCGTTTGTTGTCCGGCATTAGTCTCTCGGGGCTTCCGCCCCGAGCTAAGCAACGCGTGAACAACAAGTGACGATGTTAGCGGTGTGGCGCAAGCCGCCCGGTGAGGAACCGGAGGGCTCGCGCCCTTCCGCTACGTCACTTGTTGTTCACGTGGTCCTAAGCACGACGGCCCCATCCGGGGCGAAACCCAGATGCCAACCACCACGAATCCCAAACGACCTTGTCCAGGTCGGGTGGATTGGCGTTGGACTTTGGCGTGCGAATCACTCGGGGATGTTCAGTGGGTTGAGCTGGCAGTTGGGTTTGAGCTGACGAAACCGTTGCAGGCCTCGTTCGGTGATCGTGGTGCGCTGAAGGTCGATGGTTTGCAATCGCGGCAAAGCGACCAGCGTGTCGATGGCTTGGTCGGTCAAATTGGTGCCCGTCAGCCAAAGCGTGGAGACTGACGGCGGGATCGACTTCAGTGCGGAGTCGTCGATGGCGGTGTAGCTGAGGTCCAGCTCTCGCAATTGGTTCGCGCCACGCAGCAACGTGGTGACTTGGTTGGTCACTTGGGTGGCCTCCAGGCTCAATTGATCCAATTGCTGGGTGTCGACGATTAGCCGTAGGACGTCCGCGTCGGTCAGTGGCAAACGCGAGAGGTCGCACCAGGTCAGGCCGTGGAGCGGTTTCTGTTTGGAAAGGCCCTGGCTGGTGAGGTTGCATCCGGCCAGGCACAACGTCGTCAGGTCTCCTTTGGCGGGATTGCGTGTCACGTGAGCATCGTCGACTCGCAGAGCACGCAAGATGGCCGCCGGGTTGGTCTCGTTCGCGGCATCGTTGCTGGTTGGAGAAGTCTCGGCGTTTGGCTTGGTTTGCGAATAGAGGTCGGCCAACTGTTTGAGCAGACCACGACGCTTGGTTGGGCCGGCGTTGTCCATCAGGTAGTGCGTTCGCAAGGCGGCTTGGGAGTACCAGCGAGCCAGGTCGGGTTTGGATTGAACGTCATCGCGAGTGCCACGCAGGTCTTCGAGCGATGCAATGGGGACTCCGCCAATCAGGGCTTGGTAGCGAGCCAATTGCAACCGCGGGGATTCCCAACCGCCGACGTAGGCCAGTGATTGTTCGTAGCGAAGCGATTCGAAGTATCCCGCCATGCCTTCGATCAACCAAAAGTCTTCGGTGGTCGCGGTCGCGAAAGTTTGCCCGCGAGTTGGCCGACGTCGGGATGCGTTGGCGGAGGCTTCGGTGAACAGTTGGTGGCAGATCTCGTGATGCAAACTCGCCAGGTCGGGCTGTGGGAAAAAGAACGAGAGTCGCAGTGTGTCACTGTAGAACCCGGTGGAGGCGGCGACCGCCGAGGTGTCTGTGTTGCGGAATGCGGTGGTGATCGTGGCTCGATAACTTTCCTGATCCGCCAGCAAGACGACGCGGTGACGTTGACCATGTTGAAGCCGAGCGGGCGACGACCGTGACTTCAAATGGTCGGCGGCCGATGTGTTTTCGCGTTCCCAGTCCCGGACGATTGCTGCGACTTGGTTTCGTCCCGACCAGATTGGGAAGAAGATCTGAGTCCAGACCCAGTATTCTCGTTCGAGAGCTTCGGCAACGATCCGGGAGGACACGTCATCGGCTTGGCTGAGGATCTCGAAGTGATCGGTTTGCCAGACGCGAAAGGAACCCGGACGCCAGTTCAGTTCGCTGGGGGCCACCCGGCCACGGCGATCTGTGATCAGCACGTCTGCGTCGACGGGGAATCCGAACAGCGATCGGAGTTCCGGTTGGCTGGGGGATTTGTAGTGAGATTTCCAAAGGTCAATGTAGGCGGACCAGATCTCATCGGCGGGGTTGGGCGAGTCGGCCCGTGTGGCGAAATCGGCGGTCTGGTATCCGGCAGCGTCCAAGGGCTGGGAAGGCGATTCCAGCGGGGGCGGATCAGCGGCCGGCGGCAGCGGGATGAACGCGGTGACTCGGTCGATCTTAGTTTGCTCGGTCGATGTCGCCGTCGATGGCCCGGTCGCATGCGTTTCGGTGTCTGGCGGGGGCGTGGTGATCGGCGTGTCGTCGGCGGGCACCTGGGACGGAACGGCAGGAATCAGCCATAAAATCACAACGATCAGGTATAGTGGTGCTCTCGCGGGCATGCTCGCGAAAACCTTCCCCACCTTCCTCTCTCCCCACACCTTCTTCCACATGAAAAATCTCTGGACCTTGGTGGCTCGCGGCTGCCTTGTCGTGACGACGGCCGCCACCTGCTTGTTCGCATCGATGACGCTGCACGCGGCGGAACGAAATGTTTTGTTCATTATCACGGACGATGAGAGTCCCACGCTGGGGTGTTACGGTGATCCCGCGGCGGTGACTCCCGCGATTGATGCCGTCGCCGCCGACGGGATGGTGTTTCGAAACGCGTTTGCCACCACGGCCTCGTGCAGTGCCAGCCGAAGTGTGGTGATGAGCGGTTTGCACAACCATCGTAACGGACAGTTTGGACATCAACATCATTATCACAAGTTTGCTTCGTTCAACGACGTCGCTGGGTTGGCTTTGCCGCGTGTGATGGCGAACACCGGCTATCGCACCGGACACATTGGCAAATATCACGTCGCGCCCGAATCGGTTTATCACTACGAAACCTACTTGAAAGCCAATTCGCGTAGCGCGGTCGAGATGGCAGAAACCGCGAAGGATTTTCTGACGAACCAAGAAGACGACCGTCCGTTCTTCCTGTATTTCGCAACCTCGGACCCGCACCGTGGTGGTGGCGTCGACAAGACGTCCGAGTTGGAGCTCAAGCCTGATTTGTTCGGTAACAAACCGCGTCGAGGTGCTTACCCGGGTGTCGAAGAAGTCTTCTTTGATCCCAAGGATGTGGTCGTACCCGACTTTTTGCCGGACACGGCTGAAACTCGTTCGGAGTTGGCTCAGTATTACCAAGCCTGTGCCCGCGTCGATCAAGGCGTGGCTCGATTGGTCCAGATTCTGAAAGAGGCGGACCTCTACGACAAAACCATGATCGTGTTCACAAGTGATCACGGGATGGCGTTCGCCGGCGGCAAGACGACCGTGTACGAAGGTGGACTGCGCGTCCCGATGGTTGTTCGTGATCCCTACCAAGAAGAGCGTGGTGTGGAGAGCGGTGCGATGATCAGCCACATCGACATCACGCCGACCCTGCTTGATTTTGCTGGTGGTTTGGACCGGAAGACCAACGCGCCGAAGAAGTTGGTTCCTGCCAAGAAGCTTCGCAACGAGCTGGGCGTTTCACCGATGGACAATCACAACGGCAACAAGCCGCTGGATCATTACCACGGTCGCAGTTGGATGGATGTGTTGGCCGATCCGGCGAAGGCACATCACGAAGAGATCTTTGCATCGCACACGTTCCACGAAATTCAAATGTACTACCCGATGCGAGTCATTCGGGATGGCAAGTACAAGTTGATTTGGAACATCGCTCACGGGCTGGATTATCCCTTCGCCAGTGACCTGTGGGCAGCCAGTTCGTGGCAGGCTCAGTTGGCCAAGGGCATGGACGCACCGTACGGAAAGCAAACGGTGGGCAAGTACATCCACCGACCCGAGTTTGAGCTGTTCGACATCGAGGCCGATCCCAATGAGTCGACCAACTTGGCGATCAGCAGCAGCCACACGGAGGTCTTGGAAGCTTACAAGGCGAAGCTCAAGAAGCTGCAGAAAAAGTACGACGATCCCTGGATCATGAAGTGGGATTACGAGTGATCCCGTTTGGTTTGTGCGGCGGGTCAACGAGCGTTTGAGACCGTCGCTCAATTCGTTCAGCCGGCCTGCCGCGGGGCATCCCAACGTGGGCCAATCTGGAGGGCCAGCGGGGTTCCGGCGTTTGGTTCACACGCGATGTTTCATCGGATATTTGATATCCGGTGATGGTTGGTGTGGATTGAGCAAAGATGCCGTGAAGCATGGCCCCTTTTGACTCGCCGTCCTCTTTCTGCGATTCCCAACGCTCCGCCGCGTTCATACGATCGGAAGCCGTACAACTCCGCCTTTCTTACTTCTTGGTGTTGAGCGGGTAGG
Organism: Rhodopirellula islandica; assembly: GCF_001027925.1. Lineage (NCBI taxonomy): Bacteria > Pseudomonadati > Planctomycetota > Planctomycetia > Pirellulales > Pirellulaceae > Rhodopirellula > Rhodopirellula islandica. The sequence goes on from NZ_LECT01000015.1 coordinate 187,120, forward strand.
CAGGAGTCTATCGGCAAAACCTCACGTAGGCGAGTCTCTCGGAGACTCGCAAATGGCAACGTCTTGGGGGACGCTGCTACGTGGTGAGGCCCAAGCGGCTAGCGGGGCTTTGTCCAATCATTCCTGCTTAGCGTCTGAGTTAAGGGGCCAACAATGCGTCAAGGCAGAAGAAACGGGTTCACACTTCTCGAACTGATGGTGACTTTGGCTTGCGTGGCGGTGGCCATTTCGCTTCTTGCGTCAGCCATTCTCGCCGTGAGAGGTTCCGCACGAAAAGTCACCTGTGCGAACCGGCTTCGTCAGGTGGGGCTGGCCATGCTGAACTACGAGTCGGTTCACCGATGCTATCCGAGGGGCAATGGAAACGGGTTTTCATTTCAGGTCCGTCTGCTTCCTTTTTTGGAAGAGACCGATCGCTATGATTCCATCGACATGAGTATCCGTCCTTACGATCAATTGAACTCTTCTTGGCAACTGCCTCCTCCGGTCGTGTACCAGTGCCCCTCCGATTCATTTCACTCGACAACGGAGGGACGCGAAAGCATCAATTACGTTGGCATTAGCGGCGGGACGCCAACACCCAATTACAACGGTGTGATCTACAGCGGTTCTGTTCGCAACGGCTTTGCCGTCACGGCCGCTAGCATCACCGATGGGCTCAGCAACCCCTTGGCAATCACCGAGTCACTCGCGTACAGGAGTTTTCCCGGTGAGCCCAACCGTTTCGACGGCAGGACTGCGTCAACCACGCGGCGCTATGAAATCCCAGAAGAGTTGGATGCGTTTCAAGAAGAGTGCTTTGGCAGTTCTGAGTCCTCAGGCCTCGCTTCGTATGGTCTGGGTGGCGTGTGGTATGAGGCATCGTTGGGAGTCTCTTGTTTGATTGCGATCTTTCCCAAGCAACCTCGAAATTGCAAGAATGGAACATCGTACAACAACGCATTGTTTGCCCCGAGTAGTGTGCACGGTGACCTGGTCCATTGCGTGGATGCGGCCGGCGCAGTTCGCGTGATCAATCAATCCATCGACACGCAACTCTGGCAGGCATTGGGGACGCGAGATGGTTCCGAGGTCATCCAGGCCGACTTTTAGAGACGGTGGGCAGGATGATTGGAGTGCAGTCCGAATTCTCGGCGAATCCGGCGACCTCAGAGTCGAACCGTTGTCCTCAACTGTTTGCGTGCTGGCGTCGAATCGTCGAAGCACTCAACGCGATTGCGATCAAAATTGACGCAGAGGCGGGGAGACGCGAAGGCGGAGAGGGGCCGCCGTTGTTCAAAACCGCCCTGGAATGCCCGAGCGATCGATCCAGCCGAAACGCGTTCTTCTTCGAGCGACCCCATGCGTCTCTGCGGCTTGGCGTCTCTGCGTCAGAAAAAGATCCTGACTCCCGCGTTTCAGTTGCTGTCCGAATTCTTGGCGAATCCGGCTACCGTTTGTGCCTGTCCGAATTCTCGGCGAATCCGGCTACCTCGGAGGGAAATTTGGCACGCAGGCCGCTCGCCCACGCTGGGGCCAAAAAGAAGTGAGAGTGCTGGGACTCGAACCCAGGACCATTCGATTAAAAGTCGAATGCTCTGCCAACTGAGCTACACTCTCGACCGACGACGAATCGTCGGTTTGAACTGAACCGAAACGGTGGAGCGAGATTCACCAACATTCCAGAGCGAATGCCAGAAAAAAAAGCTGCCAATTGCAGAAGCAATCCGGCCGACCGAGTTCAAGCGGAGCGGACAGGATTCGAACCTGCGGAACCAGTTTCCCGGTTCACCGATTTAGCAAACCGGCGCTTTCGACCACTCAGCCACCGCTCCTGGTGGAAACGTGCTCACGAGACGTTGCCGCCGCGTGACGTGTTTCGGTCAGGCGGGATTGTGCTTCATTCCGCTTTCCGCTGCAACCCTTTCTGGCCTCTGATAGGCGGACACAGAGAACTTTTTCTGGGTTCGGATCCCTTCCGAATGTTGCAATCGACTCAGTCACCGCAATTGGAACCAAAACGGGGCTTGCTCGCCCCCTCGATCGAACCCCGCGAGCCCGGCCACCCATGTCTTTCGTTGCATTACACTGGACCATCTCACGGCGGTACATCCAATCGATGTTTTCGCCCAGGGACCCATCGGATCCGAAGATCGAATCCGTTCGGCCAATGGTTTATTTGAATCGACGAGTTTCCCCACCCCTTCCCCACCTGATTTTCACCAACATGCGACCTCTTTTTGTCAATGTCTTGTCGGCCGCTTTGGCGGCATCCACCCTCTCCGCGTATTCCCCGCTTGTGTCGGCCGAGGACGCTCGTCCGGCAAAAGTCGTTTTCCAAGACGACTTTGAAGATGGCGACGATCGATGGGAATTCCTGGATCCCAAGACTTGGAAACTCAATTCACCCACCGGCGAATCCAAGAACGGATCGATCGAGATCACGGATCGAAAATCCGAGTACGCGCCTCCGACTCGAAGTCCTGGTCACGTGGCCTTGGTCAAAGACTTGGAAGTTGGCAGTTGCGAGATTCAATTTCGTGTCCGCAGCACGCTGGACACCGGCAATCACCGAGATTGCTGCGTGTTCTTTGGGTACCAGGACTCCTCGCATTTTTACTACGTTCACTTGGGTGCGAAGCCTGACCCGCACAGCGGTCAAATCATGATCGTCAAGGAAGCCCCGCGATTGGCGCTGACGAAGAACGAAAAACTGACGCCCTGGGACAACGACTGGCACAACGTGTTGGTTCGCCGGGATGTTGAGAGCGGCAAGATCGAGGTGTTCTTTGACGACATGGAAACGCCTCACATGAGCGTTGTCGACAAAACGTTCGGAGCCGGTCGCATCGGGCTGGGCTCGTTCGATGACTTGAACGAGTTCGATGATGTGGTTGTCCGTGAAATGGACTGACGATTTTGATGACGGATCTCGCGTTGGGCTGGGGGAGTTGGATGCATGAGTTCATGCTCGGCCCTCCCCTCCCTTCGCTCGACCCTCCCTGCGGGAGGGTGAAGTTTTGGAGGTTCCGAATCAACAAGGATAACGAGAAGCCACTCCATTCGACCACAGGAACAGCATGAGCACGGACGAAGATTCAACCAACGAAACGCATTGGGATCTCGATCCGAAGTTTGACTTCGTCGACGCCCATCGCCTGCCTTTTTCGAGTGACAAAGTGTCGCTGAAAAAGATCGACACGGAGTGTTCTGGGCCGTTCGAAGGCAAGGCTCACGGTCGAGCGTTCACGCATCAAGCGAACATCGAAATTCGTGATTTGCAGTACCGGATGTACACGGAGGGCAAGCAGTCGTTGCTGGTTGTTCTGCAGGCTCCTGACGCAGCCGGCAAAGATGGGCTGATCCGCAAGGTGCTTGGCCAGATGAACCCGCAAGGGTGCCGGACGTACCCGTTCAAGGTTCCGTCTTCAGAAGAGCGGGCGCACGATTTTTTGTGGCGAATTCACAAGGCGACCCCTGCGGCGGGCAAGGTTTCGATTTTCAATCGCTCGCACTACGAAGATGTGTTGGTCGTGCGTGTGGAGGATCTGGTGCCGAAGTCGGTTTGGAAAGAACGCTACGAGATCATCAACAACTTTGAGAAGATGCTCGCCCATCGTGGCACTCGGATTTTGAAGTTTTACCTGCACATCAGTCCGCGAGAACAACTCGAACGATTCAAAAAACGCTTGGACGATCCAACCAAGCACTGGAAGCTGAACGCGGGGGATTACGAAGCCCGCGACAATTGGGCGGCGTACCGCGAGGCGTACGAGGACGCGATGGAAAAATGCCACTCGAAAATCGCTCCTTGGCACGTGATCCCCGCGGACAAGAAGTGGTACCGAGATGCGTCGGTTGCCGCGATTGTTCGCGAAACGCTGCGTGACATGGACCCGCAGTTGCCAAAAGTGGACGTGGATTTGGACCACATTCGGCAGCTCTATGAACGCGAATTGGCCGAGATGACGGAGTGATCCGGCATGGTTTCTTGCGGTTTCTCTAACAGGGTGGCTTGTCAGACCCGGTTTCGTCTGAAAACTCACTGTTTCTTGGCTCACTCTTTTCTCGACTGATTGCTTTCGTACATGAAAATTCGCCGCAACCCGACTCGCCCGGTCACCATCGGATCGATCACGATCGGAGACGGTCACCCGATCGCTGTTCAAAGCATGACGGCGACGAAGACTCAAAACATCGATGCGACGGTCGAACAAGCCGAAGCCTTGCACGCTCGTGGAGCGGGCGTCGTCCGGATCGCGGTCGACAGTGACAAGGACGCGGAAGCGTTGGCGGAGATTCGCAAGCAAACGAAGGCGAACTTGGCCGTCGATTTGCAGGAGAATTTTCGACTGGCTGAAAAGGTCGCGCCGCACGTTGACAAGATTCGGTACAACCCCGGCCACCTGTATCACCACGCTCGCGAGTTGACCTGGCAGGAAAAGGTTCGCTATCTGATCGACATCGCCGGCAGCAACCACTGCGCGGTGCGGATCGGTGTGAACTGCGGCAGCGTCGATCCGGCGAAGAAGGGAAAGTACGACCACGACGATTCGATCACACCGATGCTGGAATCTGCACTGGAACACTGTGAACTGGTCGACTCGTTGGGATTTCATAACTTTGTCGTGTCTCTGAAGGACAGTGACCCGTCCAAGGTCGTCCAGGTGAACACGTTGTTTGCTGAGAAACGCCCGGACGTGGCGCTGCACTTGGGCGTGACAGAAGCCGGCATGCCGCCGGACGGAATCATCAAAACGCGGATCGCGTTTGAGCAATTGATCGGCAAAGGCATTGGCGACACCGTTCGCGTTTCGCTGACGTTGCCGAACCCTCGCAAACCCGAAGAAATCGATGCGGGCAAGCAGATCGTCGACGACATTCATGCGGGCCGCGTTCGCAGCGTGGTCAAGTTCGACGATTCGAAGCTGAACATCATCAGTTGCCCGAGTTGTTCACGCGTGGAGAACGAGGCGTTCATCGATTTGGCTGCCAAGGTCAAGGAAATGACAGCATTTGCCCAAGATTATGCGATCACGATCGCTGTGATGGGATGCCGCGTGAACGGGCCCGGCGAAACCGATGACGCGGACCTCGGGTTGTGGTGCGGGCCTGCAAAAGTCAATCTAAAGCGTGGCCCGGAAGCTCTCGGTGCCTTTGGGTACGACGAGATCCTGCCTAAGTTGAAGCAGGAACTCGACGACCTGATCGCCGCCAAGCAATAGGTTTCTGTCTTCGCTTGGTTTTCGGGACCAATTTGTAGCGGAAGTCGTCAAGACTTTCGGCGAACCACCATGCAACTCGAAACTCTTGACGAGTTTCGCTACTCGAGGGACGAGTTTCGCTACCCGAGGAATGAGTTGCAGTGGCGTTCCTTTTGGAATGCTTTTCAATCCACCTAGTTCTCTGATTTAGATTCACATGGCCAGCGACGAACTTTACGAACGATACAACGAAGTCGAAAAAATCATCGACGAGGAAAAATTCGAAGAAGCCATCGCGGGTTTGAAGCCGTTGGTGGAAGAGGACGAAACGTTTGTGATCGCTCACTTAGCGCTCGCTCGTGTTTACACGAAAACGGGCCAGCACGAAGAAGCGATCGAGCACGGCAAGAAGGCTTGCGAGTTGGAGCCCGACGACGCGTTCAACTTCACCGCCATGAGCGTCACGTACCAACGGGCTTGGGCGGGAACGCAGAACCAGGCCTACATCGCTGCTGCCGAAGACGCGATGGCTCGAGCCCAACAGCTCAACGCGATGTAGGCAGACCTGTCGCCGGATTCGCTCTTCAATCTAGTAGCCGGATTCGCCCAGAATTCGGTCGTGAAGAATCGCGACGCGTCAGGAATCGTTTTGACGCAGAGACGCCAGGGCGCAGAGACGCACGGGATCGCCCGAGGAAGAACGCGTTTCGGCGGATTCGATCGCTCGGGCATCGAAAGAGTGTTCTGAACAACGGCGAGCCTCTGCGCCTCCGCGTCTCCCCGCCTCTGCGTCAATTTTGTTCTCAGCCGCGTTGAGCGTTTCGGTGATCTGACGCCAGCACGCAAACAGTTGAGGACAACGGTTCTACTCTGGTAGCCGGATTCGCCAAGAATTCGGTCGTGAGGGAACGTCGGGCGTCAGGATTTGTTTCGACGCAGAGACGCCAGGGCGCAGAGACGCATGGGATCGCTGGAGGAAGAACGCGTTTCGGCGGATTCAATCGTTCGGGCATCGAAAGAGTGTTTTGAACAATGGCGAGCCTCTGCGCCTCTGCGTCAAAGTTTGCTCTGAATCGCGTTGAGCGTTTTGGTGCTCTGACGCCAGCTCGCGAACAGTTGAGGACAACGGTTCTACTCTGGTAGCCGGATTCACCAAGAATTCGGTCGTGAGGGAAAGCTGGGCGACAGGAATTGTTTTGACGCGGAGACGCCAGGGCGCGGAGACGCACGGGATCGCCCGAGAGAGAACGCGTTTCGGCGGATTCGATCGCTCGGAAGATCGAAATTGTGTTTTGGACAATGGGCGAGCCTCCGCGTCTCCCCGCCTCTGCGTCAAAGTTTGTTCTCAGCCGCGTTGAGCGTTTCGGTGCTCTGATGCCAGCACGCGAACAGTTGAGGAGAACGGTTCCACTCTAAGGTAGCCGGATTCGCCGAGAATTCGGTCGTGAGGGAACGTCGGGCGTCAGGATTTGTTTCGACGCAGAGACGCCAGGGCGCGGAGACGCATGGGATCGCTCGAGGAAGAACGCGTTTCGGCGGATTTGATCGCCTGGAAATTCCAAGTTGGTTTTGAACAACGGCGAGCCTCTGCGCCTCCGCGTCTCCCCGCCTCTGCGTCAAAAAGTTTGTTCTCAATCGCGTTGAGCGTTTCGGCGAGCGTTCGCCAGTGACGCACCAGCGATTCTGCGATTCTGCGATTCTGCGTTTCTGCGTTTCTGCGGCTCAACCGTCACGACCGTTGCAAGCTGACCGGCCGAAGACGGAGTGCGTTGGATTCCGATGCTCGTTGCGTGCACGCGGGCTTGGCGGAGCAACAAATTCACAGACGAACCTGTTGAATTTGATTGCTTCCGATTTTTGCTGAGCGTTTGAGCCGTGTCTCCATCGTTGTTTTTCGCCGCGATTTTCTGTGGAAGCTGTTTCCTGTTGTTCGTCGGCAGCGCCGATGCGATCGAGGAATGGGAGTGGAAGCGGCTGACGCGAAAACGGCTTCCGAAACTTCGGAGCGGCAATCGGCTCCAAACTGTTGCCAATGAGTCTGCCGAACAAGCACGGACCGTTGCCAAACCGGACGTGTCGCAGCATCCCTTGCGATGGAAAGGATGGCGTTCGGTCAGCGTGCAATCGATCAAAGACGAGTCGCCGGATTGTCGCTCGTTCGTGTTTGTTCCCAGCGAGGGCGAACCGTTCCCACCATTCTTGGGCGGGCAATACTTGACCGTGCGACTGAACGATCCATCGACGGGCAAAAAGGTCTCGCGTTGCTACAGCCTTTCCAGTGGCCCTGATGAACCGCACTACCGGATCACGGTGAAGCGGGTGCCGGGCGGGAAAATGAGCAACCTGTTGCACGACACCATTGGTGTGGGCGACCAGATCGAGATTCAGGTCTCCAAAGGAAAGTTCCACTCCTCGCTGGCCGAAAGTCTGAGTCGCGATCCGCAACCGTTGAATTTGATCGCGGCCGGCATTGGAATCACCCCGATGTTGTCGATGATGTTTCAAAGTTTGAACGAGCGGTCTGATCGCGAAGTCAATTTGTTCTATCAAGTCCGAAACGGGATCGACGCACCGTTCCTGACTCCGATTCGTGAAATCGCAACGATGTTGGAGACGACCACAGGCGTCCGCGTGCACCTTTGGTTCAGCAAACCGGAAAGCGACGACATCCAACCCGGCGACGCAGTGGGGCGATTGTCGGCGGATTTGATTGTGGATCGCCTCGGGCATCATCGCGGCGAGTATCTGATTTGCGGTCCCGATGTGTTCATGAACGCGATCGCGGATGGGCTGATCGAACGCGGTGCCGCGGCTGATCAAGTGATGTTTGAATCGTTCGGAGGCAAGTCAAAGTCGGCGGGAGCCTTGGCCGTTCCGGCTTGCGATCCCTGTGCCGATGGAGCGGGGGCGGATGGCCCTGAATCAGACGAGTCTGTCGGTTGGAGCGTCACGTTTCAAACCAGCAAAAAGTCGGCCTCGTTTGAGGCTGGGATGGACGGTTTGCTGGACGTGGCGGAATCGTTGGACGTGGAGGTTGATTCCGGGTGTCGTTCAGGTGATTGCGGTGCGTGCGTTTGTCGTTTGGTTTCGGGCCAGGTGAAATACGACGAGTCACCGGAATGCGATCTGGAAGACGACGAAGTGGTGTTGTGCGTCGCCAAACCGGTCAGCGAAGTCGTCATCGACGCTTGAACTTGCCCCGTAGGCCAGGTACCACCTGGCGATCCAGCCGATGCTTTGGCAAAAGCGAGGCGATCAATTTGGGTGGGGGCGCGAGGGCGTTGTGGTTTGGCGTTTCACCATGCCAGGTGGGACCTGGCCTACGTGGGGCGTTGGCCGGGCTGAAAAAAAGAAATCAACCAGGCAGTTTAGGCGGTTTCCGGCGAATGGTATTGATACGGCGTTAGTCGTTATTGAAAAAGTCAAAGTGTAAATTGACAGTTGCAAAATGCCGGAATGCTTGGGGGAAATCGCATCCATTTGCATTTTTCAATTGTCAATTTAACTTTTTCAATGAGTTGCATTCAGTTCGCACACTTACCGCCCTGCCAACAGTTTTGTTAGCCCAGGCGTTGGCTGGTTGGATTGAATGGGCCGCGGCAGACACCTGCTCAGGCGGTGCTTTTGCTGAGCAGCCAATCGGCGAGTCTTGGCGAGACCGCGTTGATCGCCATCAGGGCACGGACCTTGGGCGGCATCACGATTTCGATCTTGCGATCTTGGATGCATCGAAGCACGGCGGCTGCGACTTTTTCGGGTGGCAAGCCCTTCAATTTGGCGCCACCGCCGGGTTGCGCTGCGGTGGCGGGCACGCCGGCCTTTTTGTCGGTTTGGTAGCGGTCGATCGGTTGGTCATCGTCGCGACGGATCGGGCCCGGGCAAACGACGCCGACGTGGATTCCGTCCGCTTCCAGTTCCATTCGAAGTTGACGCGAAAAACCGACCAAGGCATGTTTCGCGATGACGTAGCCGCCGAGGTAACGCGGCGCGACTCGGGAGGCCAGAGAACCGAGGTTGACGATCGTGCCGCGGGACTTCTTCAGTTCCTCGTATGCGGCGCGGCAGCACGTCCAAGCGGAGACCACGTTGTCGCGAAACAACGATTCCAGTTCGGCTGGGTCGCTGTTGATCAGCAGTCCACGATCACTGCGTCCGACCACATTGACCAAGGCATCGAGCGACCCGAACTGGGCGACGTGTTGATCGACCAGGGTTTGCATCGATTCGGTGTCGCAGGCGTCTCCTGCGAACACAGCGATGGAGTCAACGGAGTGTTCCTTCGAGAGCAATTCCGCAGCGTGTTGGAGTCGTTCTGGATTTCGCCCCAGCATCGTGACCCGGTAGCCCTCGCGGAGCAATTGCCGGCAGACGTGCAGGCCCAAACCCGCGGATGCTCCCGTGACGATCGCGGAGGGAGTCTTCGTTGGCGGGGTCACACCCATTCTTGCGTGGTGGGTTTGATCACGATTTCGGGAACGCAAGCGCGCGGTGGCAACTGGCAGATCGAGAGCACGACCGAAGCGATGTCTTCGGGTTGCAGAATCGATTCCTTGTGCTCGTCGCTGACCGGAACCGGACGGTTGTCCAGGATCGGCGTGTTGACTTCGCCGGGGTACACGTTGGTGATCCGAACGCCCTCGTGGCGAACTTCGTTGGCAACGGCGGTGCCCATCGCGGTCATCGCGAACTTGCTGGCGCAGTAGACGACCCCGCCCAATGTGATCGCTCGTTTTCCAGCGACGGATGAGATGTTGATGATCAGGCCGTCGTGGCGGTCGCGCATGGCACCGATGACTTGGTGGATGCAGCGGTAGGCACCGGTGGCGTTGATTCGCAGGACGCGATCCCATTCGTCGGGATCCATGTCCGCCATGGTTCGTTTGGCGATGTTGATTCCGGCGCTGTTGACCAAAATGTCCACATCGCCGTCGCTTGCGCGGATGTCTTGGAAAAACGCTTCGATGCTGTCGTTGTCAGCGACGTCGATCGTGTGGGTGCGGACTGGGTTGGGGGAATCGATGGAGCTGGCGAGCTCTTTCAGTGGGGCTTCGCGACGTCCGCCAACGGTGACTTTCGCGCCTGCCATGGCCAATTCGCGAGCGATTCCTGCCCCGATTCCGGTGCCTCCGCCGGTGATGGCAACGACTTTGTCTTTCAGGTTCATGGTGGATCGCAAATGTGGGGGAATGGTTCAGGGGGGACAACTTCGATTTTCGATTTGCGGGAGTCATTTCGCAATCCCCCCTTGGCGAGACGGTTATAGTGTTCGCGTTGAATGTCCCGTCCCCACTTTTGTTTTCCACAGGAAAATCGATGTCACGTTTTTTGCTTCTCTCGCTCGCCCTGGGTTGTTTGATGAACACTTCTCAACCTGTTTCCGCCGCGGATTCGACGGCCGACCACGAATGCGTCTTGGCTCACGAAGCCCAAACGATTGAGGGCAAGGAAGTCGATCTGCACGATTTCGAAGGCAAAGTTGTCCTGATCGTGAATGTTGCCAGCAAATGTGGCTACACCAAGCAGTACGCCGGCCTGCAATCCTTGTACGAAGCCCACAAGGAAGACGGTTTGGTCATCCTCGGGTTCCCCTGCAACCAATTCGGATCGCAGGAACCAGGGACAAACGCAGACATTTTGGAGTTCTGCAGCGCTCGGTACAACGTCACCTTCCCCATGATGGGCAAGGTCGACGTCAACGGTGACGAAGCGTCTCCTCTGTACAAGCAGTTGACCAGCGTCGAGGCCAAACCAGCTGGGAAGGGCCCGATCAGTTGGAACTTTGAAAAGTTCTTGATCGGTCGCGATGGTCAAGTCATCGGTCGTTACAAATCGAAGGTCGCACCTTCCGACGATGAATTGGTTTCGGCGATCAAAGCCGCGCTGAAGGGTTAGAGGCCGGTGTGGCTCGCATGATTGGCGAGCACGAGCACGAGCACGAGCACGAGCACGAGCACTAGGAGCTAAAAGCTAAAAGCTAAAAGCTAAAAGCTAAAAGCTAAAAGCTAGTGGTCTGTCACGACTTGTTTTTAGGGTAGTGGACGAGGCCACGAGTCCTGAACTGGCGTCAAATCCAAGGACTCGTGGCCTCGTCCACTACGAACAACCCTAACTTTTAGCTTTGACAGACCACTAGGCGATCCATTTGTTTCGGGTGACTGGATTCACTTTGCGGTTTTGGAAAGATCTTCGATGACTTCATCGCCTCGCATCGAAACCGTGCTGATGGTTTTGGCATCGAAGTCAAGTTGCTGAAGGTCCACCATCCGGATCTGGCTGTTTTCATAGGTGCGGAAATAGTGACGCAGGTTTTTCAAATCGACGACATTCGTCCACAAGGTGTAGTCCGCCACTTCCTTGCCATTTTCGGTGCTCGTCGCTGCCCCTTTGGGGATGTCAAACTGGTTCAAAAGATGGAAGGCCTGCAAGACTCCTTGTTCAGCGGTTTCGACCGGCAAAGCCGATTGAGTGTAGGCGACCGCCCGCACGAACCGTGACGGCGGAGTGAAATCCCCCGGCAGCCCGAGCATTCCGCTCCCTTGCCCGAGTGCCTCGATCTTGTTTCCGGCCAAATCCAATCCGCCGGAATTTTGAGGCGTGAGGTTGATGTAGTTTCGAAGGTTGGTCATGTGCCAGTCGAACGGAGGCGAATTGGTCACCACGCCGAGCGGGTTCGCATGGACGTTCAGTTTGCCGTCGACGTATTCAAACACCATGGACTCACCGCTGGAGTCGGTTGCGACCAAGTGAAGCGGTGGCACAAATCCCATCTTCTCCATCACCACTTCGCCGACGAGAACATGGTTGGCGGCTTCCACCGCCTCGTCCACGCTGCCACACATGCCGAGCAAATAGGAGCAAAGTTCCCACGGGGCGAGCGTTCGCTCAGCGTCCGTGGACTTCACCTCTTGATACTTCGCAAAGCCGGGGAAGTAAAACAGGCCGACATGAAGCCCTTTTTCATTCAGGCCGTCTGCGATGAGCGGCTCATCAAATGCGTTGGTGCCAACGATGCCAAACTTTGATGTCCACTGCATGCCTGGTTTTCCACCGGGGGCAGTGCCTTCGAATGAATGACCTCGAGGAACGATGATCACGTTCGATCGCAGATCGATCCCAAACTCCATGGTCCTCGCGAAAACAACGGAACCGTCAGCGGGCCGGATCGTGATCCCTGTGCATGCCGAGGCAGAGGTGCCCCAGAGAGTCAAAAGACCGGTCAACGCGATTGTCTGGCAAAGACGAAAACTTCGGAGCATGAAAAAATCTTCGTAACGGATGGAGATTTGACAGGAAGAATGCAATGCATGGGGCTCGTTTCGAAAACCCAACGCCCGTCTACAAACGAAATGATAGGACACAGAACCAGCCTGGTGCTCCGCCCGCTCAAAATCGTTTCGTTGCGCTGGGGCCGAGCGAGGTCAACTCGCAGGTTGGGGCGACTTTGGCGGTGCCCTCCAACGTTGCATCCGGCGGATTGGAAAATGAACGTTCCTCGATCCCGAAATCCGAGTTGGATCCCATGCGATCGGGCCCCGAAGCGGGTTGCAGATTGTATGCTGGGCTGTTTTTCCTCCGGACGCCCCTTCCATGAACGTGCCCCAATCAATCTACGCTGGGATTCTTGTTGCCAGCCTGTTCAATGGTTTGTCGGTGAACGCGCAGACCGTGGCAGTGAACAAGATTGCGATCGAGAAATACGCGCCGCAAAGCGGTTCTTTTCCGGCGTGCACGCACATCGACCACAGCGGAAAGATCGAGATCGTGACCAGTGGCGACCGACTGTTCTATCGAACGGATTCGACGTCACCGTTTCGCCAGTCGCCGATCAGCGTCTTGGTCGACGCCCACTCCGTCGCATTCAACGCTGTTGAGAAACGCTACTACGCAACCGACACCGGGAACCACCGGTTGATCACCTTTGCAGATCCGGCGAGCGATCAATGGGCGAGCTTTGCGACATCACTGGCAGAGATCAAGCTGCAGCGTCCACACGACATCTTGTTTGATGCGGCAACGGGATGGATGTACACGCTGAATCCCGACAGCAGCCAGGTGTTTCGGTTCCAAGGAGCCGACGGCAAGGTGGAGGTGTTGGATCTTTCCAAGCAGTTGGGGTATTCACGTGCACTCACGATTTCCGATGGGACGCTGTACGTGGTCGGTTCCAGTCATGGCGTGGTGGTCGAAGTCACGGATTTCGAAAACCAAGAGTTCAAGATCCACCGTAGCTTCGGAAAGAAGAGGAACGCCCCCGCAGGCAGCTGGCAGGGCACTGGCTTGGTCCTCAACGACGTCGATTTCCACGACGGTCACTGGTACGCGACCAGCTATTTTTGCCCATCGTATGCAGGCGAACACAACTGCGATGAACACAAATTCATCCGCTTCCAGACCTGGCAAGATTTTGAAAAGGGGACTTGGGAAGACCTCAGTCACCTGCTGCCCAGCAAAGTGGTCCCGTACTTTCTCACGCCACACGAAAAGGGCCTGGACATCGGGGTCTTCAATCACGAAACACGTGGCGATTCAGCGTGCGTCTATCGCCTGACCACTGGCCCTGTCTCGCAGTAGTTCCATCGCCACCTGCCAGGCTGTAGAGGGACGAAGCATGGGAACGGACGGTGTTTTGATGGCCACCAGATTCTAGAATTGACGAGACCACGACAAGGTCGCCGAGCCAGCGTCACAGCGGCATCATCTGACGCCACGCGGACGATCATCCGCGTAGATGGCACCCGCTTCGCTGGCGATCCTCCGTTAGACAAAAACGGACCATCCCGTTTGGCGGACCAGGGTTTCTAGAGCAAGGCTGCCGACTTCGGATGTCCCCGCCTCGTTCAGCCCCGGCGACCAGACGGCAATCGCACCGTTTCCGGGGGCGACGACCAAGATGCCGCCTCCCACACCGCTTTTGCCGGGCAAGCCGATTCGATAGGTGAAATCACCGCTGTTGTCGTAGTGCCCGCATGTCATCATGACCGCATTGACCCGGCGGCACGCCTTACTGCTAACCATCTGGATTCCGCTGATGGGATCGGTGCCGTCGAAGGCCAAGAACAAGGCGGCGCGTGCCAGTTGGCGACAATTCATCGCAATCGCGCAGTGTGAAAAATACGCCTTCAGAGTCTCCTCGACCGGACTCCGCAAATTCCCGAACGACTTCAGAAAGTAGGCCAGAGCCCGATTTCGCGATCCCGCCTCGGACTCGGAATACGCAACCGCTTGGTCCACATGGATCGCAGAATCACTGGCCAGCGTTCGCATCCGCTCGATCAGTTCGGCAATCGTAGCGTCGGCTCCTTGCTGTTGGACCAAGTGATCCGTCACGACGATCGCGCCCGCGTTGATCAAAGGATTGCGAGGGATCCCGCCTTCGAGTTCAAGCTGCACAATGGAATTGAAGGGTGACCCCGACGGTTCTCTCCCCACGCTTTCCCAGAGCTCGTCGCCAACTTTACGTAGCACCATCGAAAGGGTGAACACCTTGGAAATACTTTGAATCGAAAAGTATTCGTCGGCGTCGCCGAGCGTGTGGACGTTGCCATCACCAAGGGCGACCGCCAGCCCAAACTTCATTGGGTCCACCGTTGCCAGCGCGGGAATGTAGTCGGCAACACGTCCCTGGCCCCGAGAAGGTTGAATGATCGAATCAATTTCGTTCAGTACATTTTCCCAGTCCATGGGGCGACTCGACATTCCTTGGGCTTCCGTTGGCGGAGGGGGTTGTGATTCCAGTCTCTGTGATTCTGGCTGGGGGCGAAGTCTAGCACTGGCACCAACGAACTGGCAGGCACCTCGATCACGGCCGGACTAGCGACGTGTGACTTGGACTTCGTAGACGATTTCGGAACGGCCTTCGCCGATGTAGCAGCCTTCCGTCGGGGCAGCCCATTCCGGTTCAGGGCCGGCAGCCACCGGGATATGAGCGTCCGCGACGGCGATCCCTAACGTTGGATCGTAACCACGCCATCCACCACCGGGCAGGTAGACCTCCGCCCAGGCATGGAGCTCGGATCCGTGAGTTCGGTTGGGCTCATAGACATAGCCGCTGACAAACCGGGCTGCCAAGCCTTGCGTGCGACACGCGTCCATGAACAGTGCGGCCAAGTCTCGGCAGGCACCCCGTTTTTCCGCGAACGTTTGGCTGGGCGAGAAAGCAGCGCCCTCGTACCGGGTTTCCGCAGTGTATTCGCGGTGGATGATCTCACACAGCTTCGACAAAAAGGGTTGTGTTTGCCAATCAACGCTCGCAGATATCTCGCCTGCCCAATGACCGATGGTGCGGTCCATCATCTGTCGATGCAGGTTCGGAGACAGTGCTTGGGCAATCCGCAAGTCATAGTAAGCGGGCAAATTGGTGACTCGCGAGTCGAGGGACAGGTAGTCGAACGGATTGGTCCGCGACGCTTCGACTTCGAAATTCACATCCAGGGTGAGTTCGCGATGACTGCCCTCAAATGAAACCTGCTGGGCCACATTGCCGAACACATCCAAAATTGAGTTGGACGATGATGGCTCGGGACTGAGCTGACAATTCCAATACAGCACACGTTGCGCTCCGTCGCTGCGGGGCCGCAGTCGGATCGTGAGCGGTTGGATGACGACCGGTTGGTCGTATCGAAAATGAATCCGATGAGATACCTGAAAGATCACGAGCTTTCGACACCACCGCTAGTTGCCCAAATTGGCTTGATAGCGAAAAAGGGAAAGGAAATTGTCGCAACGGTTGAGTGGATCGATACCTGGGAAGGATCCAAGTGCTGATCGGGCCCATCCATCACGCTGGTTCTCAACTAGCGTAGCGTCGGCTCAGCCTGAATGGGGGAGGATGTTTGAATCGGGCGTCAACGCCCGGTTGGGGAAGCTAGTCGAACGTCAAGGATCGCCATTCGTCCGTTAGCCAACGCTGCGAGCACGGCGGGTTCTGATAAACTGTGACGATCCGGATGACGCTTGGCTCGACCGCCTGCAAAAGGCAGCGTCGCTCTGGGTGATCCTTGATTTGGAGGCAGCCCGTTTCGCCTCCATTGATTCCGTTCATATCCACAACCTGGTTCCCCTTGCATGACTTCCTCTCGTTCATTCAGTGTCTTGCTGCTTGCGATCTGTTGGTTGACTCCTTGCGTCCAAGCTGAGGAAGGGGCGAGCCTCTCAACACCAGGAATCTGGCCGATTGACCGCCTGAAGTCGGAGGTGCCGGCCTACCGAATCGAAGATCCCGACGCAAAGATCCAGACGCTGATTTACGAAGGCGAGATGGTTGATGGCCAAGCGACGGAAGTCTTCTCATTTTACGCCTCGCCCAAAACGCTAGGCATTGGCAGGGAGGGCGAGCAGTATCCAGGCATTGTGCTGATTCACGGTGGCGGTGGAACTGCCTTCGCCGATTGGGTTTGGATGTGGGCGAACCGCGGTTATGCCGCGATCGCAATGGACCTCGGAGGACGCCGAGCTCCCGATCCTGAATTCGATTCTTCAGGAAAGTTGAAACCCTACGCGGGTCACAAACGAGACACTCGCGTTCGACTTGCACAAGGCGGTCCCCTGGACGGACACCCCGAAAAGTTTGACAGCATCGGGGGAAGAATTGATGACGATTGGCCGTACCACGCGGCAGCCAATGTGATGCGAGCTCACACACTGATCCGCAGTTTCCCTGAGGTCGATGCTGACCGCACCGCCGTGACCGGGATCAGTTGGGGCGGCTACACGACTTGCTTGGCCGCTTCGCTGGATGATCGATTCAAAGCCTCAGTGCCTGTCTACGGATGCGGATTCCTGCACGAAGGCGAATCGGTCCAAAAACCATCCATTGACGGCCTTGGCGACCGCCGTGATGCCTGGGTTGCGGCTTACGACCCCGGAAGTCACCTTCCGAAATGCACGGTCCCCACGCTGTGGGTCAATGGCACGCACGACATCCACTACGTACTCGACAGCTATGCCAAGTCCTACGCCAAGGTGCAGGGGCCGCGCACGATGCGGATCGAACCGCGAATGCCACACGGCCACCAGGCAGGTTGGAACCCGCCCGAAATCCAGATTTTCGTGGACTCGATTTTGAGGGACACCACACCTTTGGCATCCGTAGGCACGCTGCAGGTCAGCGACAACGGGACCGTCACGGTGCCCTTTCAGTCCGATACGAAGATCGTTCAATCTGCATTGCATTTCACGACCGAAACGGGCCTGCGATCCAAGCGAAAGTGGCAAACCGTCGACTGCGTGATTGCGGATGGAAAAGTCGAAGCCGAGGGACTTCCTCCGGAAGCCAACACTTGGTTGGTGACGTTGACCGATGAACGCGGTGCCTTGGTTTCCACCGAAGTGGGATTCCGCTGATCCGCCTAGCGTTGGTAGCTCGACTGCAGGCGAGGGATGCTGGGAAGGCTTTCGGTGGGAACCGGAATCCGATAGACCCGCTGCGTGGTGGTGTCGGTGACATAGGGAATCAGTCCGGTGCCGTGGTTCGAAGAGCGACGGCGGTGCAGCCACACCAATGTGATGCTCAAAAGCTTCTGATCTGGCTGATCCACGAATGCGACTCTGCGTCGGTGATGATTCGTCGTCATTCGAATCGAATGGCCGGCAAAGCAAAACCGATCCTTCAAAAACAAGGCTCCGATGTGATTGCGGCTGACGATCACCAGGTTCGGAATCAGCAGCAGGCACCACCCCATCAAGACCATGCCTCCGACCGCCAGCACCGTCGCGATCAGCCGGCCACCGGAGGTCGCCCAGGCTTCCACGCCTTCATACCAGAAGTACAGCATCGTGGAGATGGCCGCGGTCATGCCGATCGCCATCGGTATCCCGACGAAACGTGCGATCCGCTGGAACAAATCACGGTAAAACCATCGTCGGCATAGCTGGCTTTCTTTGGCGTTCATTTGCCACACTGCCAATCGTTGACCTTTCTCGGCTTCCCGATACAAGGACGCTTCCGCGAGGCCTCGCCATCCAAAAAAGATGGCAAGCACCAACGGGATCCCCAAACCGAATGAAGCAGCGGCGATCTTGCCGTCATCCATCGGGCCATCTGAAAGCATCGCAATGGCTGGCAGGCAAGTCGACAATGCCAAGCACCAACGTGCGGCGATGTAGCCACGCACCGGAAACATCCAACGGGGAATTTCGCTGTCGCCAAATTTGGGATCGGAATGATCCGTCATCGCTCTGCCGAGCATCCGCGAAAGTAGTCGTCGAATCGTTCGCACTGGCCAATTGGCAACAGCGATCAAAACAGCTCCGGTCACAACCAGACCAACGACGTTCATCCAAGTTGGAACGCCCGTCAAAACGAAATCTCGATCAAGGCCCGCTTCGTTGTCAAGCAAACCGATCAGGAACATCCCCAACGGTGCTCCAATCGCGAACGCAAGTGCAAACGTCATCCGTGTTTTCAATGACTCCTTCATTTTGACGGCAACTCCTTCACTCGGTTCGTTGTTTTTCTCGCGACGCTATCCTCCGACCACTCCTCCAGCCCTCATTCTTCTGACAAAAAAATGAGTCAAACGCCACCCATCCAACGCGATTTTGCGAGCAACAGCCAGCGTTCCAATCAGAACGATTCTGTTGCCTCGGCCGTTCTGTCCTGGAACCATCTTTCCAGCGTTGAACCGATCGCCGACACGGACGTGCTGAACAGGAAGAGGGCTTTTCAAGCACGAAGGACACGAAGCTGCACGAGCTCATCCTGGACGAATCCAGCCTTGGGGACTGGTCCTGGCCACTTTCCAATTGAATCGTCACGTTGGTGATTGGGGCGTCAGTCCGATTCGTCTTGGCGGACGATCAGCAACAGTTCGTCGAGGTCGGCAATCATTTCACGCATCGATTGATATCGACTCGTGGTTTGTTTGGCGATTGCTTTGAAAACGATGCGATCGGCTTCCTCGGGGATGTGCTGCTTCGGGGAGCGTTCGCTTGGTGGCGTTGGCTGACGCATGCAAATGTTGTCGAACGTTTCATCACGGTTCTTTCCTCGAAACGGCTCGGCGATCGCCATGGCCTCGTATAAACAGACACCGGCTGAGAACACGTCGCTGCGTTCATCCACTTCGCGATTGGAGATCTGTTCTGGCGACATGTAAGTCGGTGTGCCAATCAGTTGATTGGCAGGCGTCAACGTCGGTAGCTCGTAGGTCTTCTCTTCGTGCTTGACGTGCATCGATGACTTGTCCGACTCGCTGTGTGGGGCGTGGCTATGGCGGACGGGGGAGGTGGGGTAGCGACCATCGTCCAGCGTCGGCTCGCCCCAAACCTTGGCCGCGCCCCAATCCAGCAGCGTGACTTCACCGAAGTTCCCCACCCAAATGTTCTCAGGTTTGACGTCACGGTGAATCACCCCCGCCGCGTGTGCAAAGACCAGGGTTTGGCACGTGTCTCGAACGATCTCGATCCGTCGGTGCAGCGGGAATGCTGCGGCCACGCTCTCTTCGCCCTTTGCGAGCTGACGAAGCACGGAGAAGAAATTCTCCCCCGAGATGCGTTTCATCGCGTAGTAGATCCCGAATTCGTCATCCTCACCGATCTCATGCACGGGGACGGTTCCAGGGTGCTCCAGTTGGGCGGTCACTCGTGCTTCACGGAGCAGGCGACGTCGGAACCCGCGGTCCAGCCGATGCTCTGGCAACAGCATCTTGAGCACCACGGTTCGACCGACGATTTGATCGAAAGCCGAGTACAACACCCCATTGCCGCCACGAGCCATTTCGGTCAGATCGCTGTACTTGGCAAGACCGTGCGGACGGGGAGAAGGAAGCTGGATATCAGTGCTGGAGAGTGAAAGCATCATTCAGAGGAATGGCCGCTTGTTGGAGTGAACAAAAACGTCAAGTTGCCTGACACAGTCTTCAACTTACCCGCTTGGGCATCTCATTTGTGAGCGGCAAGGTGTTCGTCGCTCATTTCGGATCGGTCCTTCACGATTCATCATCGTAGCCGGCTTGCAGGTACCGTTGGGCGGCTTCTCGATAGGGCGGATCCCAACCGAGTTCTTGTAGCAGATCGCGTCGCTTCTTGAGGTACCATTTCGGTTCAATTGAATGTCGATTGGCCTCCAGCAATTCCAGAGCTCGCCCTTTCTTGCCCGATCGCCGAAACATCCGGTCTTGCAGCAGGATGAATTCGTGACGATCCCCCTTCGTTTGCTCGGTCAACCGCTCAAAGGCAGCGACCAATTGTGCTTGATATTGATCCGGATCGGCAATTGGCCATCGCTCTCGAACTTCGGGCAATTCGCGATACGCGAGCGCCCGCCCCAGTCGGTAACGAGTGAACGCGAGAGCCCATGACGTCGGCGTCGTCAGCGATTGCGAATCAGCCGGAAGATGCGCGGCCAAGGTCGCTTCCAGTTGGCTGGCCAGCTCAATCGTGGCCCGCAAATTGTCTTTGCGGTCGTCGTCGGTGTCGGACGCGAGCAACCGATCCTGTAAATCAATCATCGCTTGCCAAGCATCGGTGGCAACGGATTCGGGACGCTCCAGCTTTTGCAGCCAAGGCTCTTCCACCAGCCCCGATTCATCCGGTGCGTCTGCGGGAGCCAAAGGCATCTGCCCTGGTTTCCATCGACGGAGCCACGATTGCCTCGCTGAATATTCCAGGCGTTCAGCATCCGACTTGGTTTCCCGGATCTTCGTTGCGATGGAGGCAAGCGTTTGGTTCCGCCAACGTTCTGTCTCCACCTTGCTGGGAGCTTCCGCAAGGGAACGGGTCGGCAATCTCAATTGCACCCACCCAAACGCCAACCACGGCACAATGAGCCAAGCCAAACAGCGACGGCCATCGAAAACTGTAAGCTGTGGTTTCAGGAAGAGTCCAGCCATGCTGTGATCAGGTGGGGTACATTGTTCGTTGTTCATATCGCACCCCCGTGACCATACCGATATCCGATGCAGCCTTCCACACTCAGCCGGGTTTTCTTTTTCTTCGCGGTCTTGGTTTCGACAGGAACCCTCTCAGCCATGGCGGAGCAGTCCGATTGGGCGGAAGGCACCGCCGAGCACAACGATGGAGCCAATCGCGAACATTACAACCTGGCCGCATCCTTGCGTTGGAAACACTTCTTGGGCGATTGGTGTGACGCCGAGGGGACCGAACAAGGTGAGGTAGCCTATGCGGTCGCCGAAGTGGTGGACGACGACATTCGCAAACCCGTTCGTTGGGATGTGACCAATCTGGTGAAGCAGTGGGGCGATGCAACACACCCGGATCAAGGCGTGTTCCTACGTGTCATCGATGGGAGTGGCCGGATTGCATTTGGCAGCCGTGAGAGTTCAGACGCGACTCTGCATCCCAAGCTTGAATTGACCGGCGAAGGGGGGGCAGTCCGTTTGGACGCAGTCGCTGACACGTTCCTGCCCAAGTCGACTTATCGTTGCCAGGGCCAAGCCGACGAACTGCGAGTTTCTTCCGAGTCGGAGAATCTCTTGATCCGATTCAACATGAACCAAGCGGCCGATATCGGGACAATCACCAACGCCAAGCTGGTGTTGCAGTCGACTCAGCAATTTGGTTCCGCCAGTGTGGGTGTCTTTCGCTGCAATCAGGGCGAACGCTTTTTGCCTTCTTCGCCTGTTTTCGGCATCGCGGCGAAGTACGAAAATGATCGCCGGATCGAGGACGATCCAGACGTGATCTTCGCCACGGGTTTCGAACAACCGAACTGGGAGAATGAATGGACTCAGGCCGGACCCGACAGCAAAGTGGACACGGTGGATGCCGACACTCGGTCAGAAGGTTTTCTTCCTCTGCAAGGGATGGCATTGCGTTCTCGAATCGCCCAAGGAGAGTTCACCGCCCTGAACACGCTGTACAAGTTTGAGGAGCGGATCGGCAGTGAGCCCGAAGAGGTCTATTTTCGGTACTACCTGCGGTTGGCAGATGATTGGAATCAAACCATCCAAGGCGGGAAGCTACCGGGGATCAGTGGGACCTACGGTCGAGCTGGCTGGGGGGGACGAAAGAGCAATGGCAAGGACGGCTGGTCGGCTCGTGGATTGTTCCGCCAGACAATTCCAGAGGGCAATCCTTTGGCAGGACGAACCCCGATTGGGTTCTATTGCTATCACGCTGACATGGAAGGCACCTATGGAGCGAATTGGGTTTGGAGCCAAGGGTACCGCGGGTACCTGACAACCAATCGCTGGTACGCCATTGAGCAACAGTGCCGACTCAACACTCCCGGTGACAAGGATGGGATTTTGCGAGCCTGGGTCGATGGGCAGTTGGCGTTTGAGAAAACAGATGTGCGGTTTCGATTGACGGACGAACTTCGAATCGAGCAAATCTGGCTGAACCTCTACCATGGCGGAAAAACCGCATCGCCTCATGACCAGCACATCTTTCTGGACAACGTGGTGATCGCCAAGAAGTACATCGGGCCGATGGCCAAGCAGCCATGAGACCCAGAGTGGTGCAGGCGGGGTGATGGTTCAATGACGGCGGAGTGATTGAGTCAACTTGCCGTTTCGTCGCGGCCTATTTCCCGATCCGGGTGAGTTGGACGCTCGATTTGCTCCCGACCGACGTCGCGTGTTTTCCATCGGGATGAAGCATGATTTCCTCTGACGAACCGTCCGCAAAATTGCGAAGAAACGCAACGAGGTACTGCTTGTTGCCCACCTTGGCCCAAAGTCCGATGGGCTTTCCGCGGAGAACGACGAGACCATCTGGGGTGTAGTCGCAAACATTTCCGTTGCCGTAGTCCCAGCGTCCTACCACTGGGTCCGGTGGTTCTGGAGTTTTTCGTTGTGCTTTCAACTCGGCAATGTGTTCCTTCAAGTTCGCAATCAGTTGCTTGTCGTCGTCGGGAGCATCTTCTGCCTGGGAGCCTGTTTGGGTTCGCTGCTCAACGAACGAATCCAACTTGCGATCCAGGAGAGCCGAGATGCGATTTGCTTCTGCAAAGTCCTTCTCTTCGACGACCGTGGAAAGAGCTGCCTCAAGATCGCTTCGCAAAGTCTCTTGAGCAAGTGAAATCTGCTCTTTGAGTTTCCGGTCAAGAAATCGCAACCGTTCGTCAAACTTGGCAATCGCAGTTTTCGCGACGTCCGATTCAAACGCATTCGCTTCCACCGCATCTTGCGAAGTTCCGGCGTGAGTCGAGCAGGCCAGGAAGGCAAGAAATAGCAGGATGCGTTTCATAAGAGTGGCTTGTGGATTCAGTGTGATGTGCCAGTCGAAATGCTTGGCGAAGACAAGACTCATTCCAGTTCAGCAGCGAGACCGCCAAAATACCCACCCACCACCGAAACCGCAAGAAAACAGGAAATCGTAGTGGAGACAACCAGGGATTGAGTCAGCAAGCGTTCGTTCCCAAACAGGCTTGCCCGAATGATGGTCCTCCCGAGTACGAAAAAGAGAACAATCGCGACGAATGACCAGAACGAGCAAGCTTGCGACAGAGAATTGCCTTTCGTTTGATTGCATTGAGAGACTCTGGGATTCAACTCGAAGGGGTCTGGCCGAGCAGGACATGGGTGGTTCCCTTCGGCAAGTCAAAACAAGCGACGAGAGTCTTGCCATCGGAGACCCATGTTCCTGAATTCAGCGTCGACCGGTCAGTTGCTTCCTTCAGCACGGTCCGCTCGCTTCCTTGTTGGACGCTGACCGGTCCCGAGGCACCGTCGACTTGCAACGTGAACCTCTCCGTCGCGAAGGGGGCCCGGAGCGTCAGTTGGTTGCCAACCTGTTCGATCTCGGTCAACAGCTTGGCAGCCCAATAACGAGCCATCTCGCTGACCTTCATCCAAATGGTGTCGTCTTTGTATTGTGACGCCAGCGACTGCACCACGCGCTGGAAGGAGCGGAAACCCTCTTGGCTCCCGTTGCTGTACATCCCCTGCCAGTGACAGAGCATGACTGCTGGTTGACGTCGCTGGATCAGCTCGACCATCCGCCCGCTGGTCGCAGCGGCATTGCAATAGCGATCTGGTTCCGAGAGTGAGTCGCCTTGCCAACCGCCAAACCAATCGCCTGTTCCTGCGGGCACGTTCACCGTCAGTTGCACGTCGTCGGTTCCGATTCCTCGCACATTTTCTAGTTGGGGTTCAGTGCTCTCGTCGCCCGAGATGACGTATTTAAAGTAGTGAGGCAACTCGACGCCATAGACGTCACGAACCGCTTGGTCGACCGCGATCGGCAATTCGCTTTTCACCGCATTGCCAAATCCGCCGGGAGTGGTGACACCTTCGCAGGGGAGGTCACAGTTCTTCAGAATGCGAAGTGCATAGGCTAGGTACGCCGCCAATTCGTCCACGCTTTTCTTTTCCTGCGGGTACGAATTTTCCATGGTTGCGGCGCTGATCGCTTCCATCGGCTTGCCGGTCTTCAGATCGATCACGCGAGTGTGTGTGATCATCTCCGGATGGATGTCCCAGTTGGGAAGCATCAACTCACGGACCAAGTTCAAGCTGGACTGCAGTTCGGATCGCGACCACCCCGGCAATTCGCGATCGAGCCAACCGACGCAGGCCGGGTTCGGAACGATGCTGTACTTGCCCTTCACCCCGTGTTCGGCACACCATTCTCCGAACTGACGAACGAAGGCATCGGGGATCTCACGCGGCCATGATTTCCATGGCTTTTGATATTCCGTGCGATTTGGCCAAGCGGCAGCGAATTGCGGATTGCAAAAATGGCCCATGTTCACCAGGCATGTCGAGTCATCGATGATGAACGACAACGGCACTCGGTCGCGTGGCATCAGCACGTGAACGTTCGCTGGGCGGGTTGGCAGCGGAACGGAGGCGTTTCGCCCCTGTGTTTCAGCGGAGGCAACGCGGGGCATTCCGATGCCGGCAACGGTTGTCGCGACGGCGCCCCAAGCGGAAGCTCGAAGGAACCTACGTCGATCCTGGTCGATGAAAGCTTGGTTCTGGTTCACGTCGAAGACTCCGGGAGACCATTTTTTCGCTGACGGCAGGCACAACACGGCTTGCCGTCCCGCCTGATTCTATCACGCCCCGAAACGTGTCATGACTCCTCCTGTTTGGTGCCACCCACCAAAATCAGTTTCCGTCGCTCAAATTGGAGTGTGCATCTCTCGGTGATTGCCCTGCGGATCTCGCGCAGGGAATGGCTATCCAATGAAGCCGCCGATTGATATCCTTTTCGGCGGCAGAGCGAGCGATGTGCATTCGTGATCACGGCTTGCGCGAAGTGAAACCGGGGACTGTTTTACGTGTCTTTGATGCTGCTCCGTTGACATCATTCTGTGAATCCAGAATTCGTCCGTTCCTGCTGCGGATTCTCTTTGCAGTTCATCTCACGCTTGCGACAGGAGTTCTGAGTCGCAGGCCTTTAGGCTCGGTGATTCATGAAGAAACACGAATGGTACGAGACCACTGACGAAGGCGAGAGGCGTCTGGTCACTGTGACGCGACATGCCGGGAAATGGCAGCTTCGGTCCCGACTCAAGTCGGAAACCGAGTGGACCACGTTTCCTGCCATCCCGCTGGATGATCTCGAGACCCTGCACGAAATCATCAACAACAAATATCGGCGGAATCGCCTCCCGCATTCGCACGTTCTGGAAATTGATGCCCTGATCGAAGCCGCAAAACGCCGGGATTAGCGGGAACCCAGTCTCCAATTGGGATTGCCAATCCGGAAGGTGGCTCAATCCGGAAGGTGGCTGGCACCGAATGGAAGAAGGGTCATTTTTTGGCGACCAAGCTGACGCCGACAATCGCGATCGCCATGCCGGCGAAGTGCTGCCAGGAAGATGGCTCCTCGAGAACCATGACCGCCAATAACATCGTTAGCACAG
Organism: Rhodopirellula islandica; assembly: GCF_001027925.1. Classification (NCBI taxonomy): domain Bacteria; kingdom Pseudomonadati; phylum Planctomycetota; class Planctomycetia; order Pirellulales; family Pirellulaceae; genus Rhodopirellula; species Rhodopirellula islandica. Next base: position 213,079 of record NZ_LECT01000015.1, read on the forward strand.
GGCCGACCGAACCGATGACGGTGGTTCGGGTCGCTCCGATCTGCAAGATTGCCTCGTTGATCATGAAGCTTGGGATCACGGTGCAAACAAAGGCAAGCACCAATCCATACACGTAGACAATTGGCTGGGCATCAAAAAAATCGCTGAACGAATGCGTGCAGAGAAAATGAATCACGACGAAAAACGTCGATCCAATCATCGCCAGGCTGGTGAATTCTCGACTGCCAATCTTCTGCATCACCGGTTTGGCGAACAACACGTACAGTGAATAACTCAGCGCCGCACCAAACACCAAGCACACCCCCCAACCTGTATTGGCGTGAGGTGTGAACGAACGCTCCTGGCCATACATCAACCACACGCCCAGGTACGACAACCCGATCGCCGCCAGAATCTTTCCGTTGACTTGCTCGCCAAGAAACATCCATGCCAAAGCCGCGACCATGGCCGGGTAGGTGAACAACGTCAGCCGTTCTAACTGGGCTGAAATGAATTCCAACCCCGACAAATCCAAGTACGACGCGAGGTAGTAGCCCAAAAAACCAAGCAACAATGACCGAATCACAATCGAAACGGGAAGGGCGGGCGAAGCAGATTCGGCGTCTGCCGATGATCTCCTCCTCAAGAGCGTGGCGAACACGACCACATAAAAGGGAACGGCCAACACCATGCGAATGGCCAACAAGAGTGTTGCGTCAGCCCCCGCGGCAAACGCCAACTTGATGAAGATCGACTTCAGTGCAAACAGAAATGTCCCCACGATGGCCAACATCACTCCCCATGAAAATCGCACGGGGACCCAATCGGAGGTGGGTGTCAAATCAGCGGCGGTGGTTTCCGTGGTCACGGAAGGACTCAATTGAACGAACTGCGGGCGGAGTGGCGTCAGAGTCGCAACGCGACAAAGAAGTCGCAACCCGTCCACATTCCACAGACGTGACACCCCGTTGGATTTTTCGGTTCACTCAAAGCAAGCTGCTCGGCCCGGCTTCGCTTTGACTCCCAAGCCGTCCACTAAACCGGTGGTTGATCGCTGTCGTACGGCACTGAATTGCCGTGCAACTCAGCCAACGCGTTGGCAGCGGCACGCTGCTCGGCGTCTTTTTTGTTGTTGCCCCACGCGGGAGCGAAACTGCGATCGTCCACCATCGCGCCCATCAAGAACATCTTGCGATGGTCCGGTCCCGTCTCGCGAATCAGTCTGTAGACAGGCGTCGCGGACAATTCCCGCTGAGCGTATTGCTGCAAAACAGATTTGTGATTCCCGGACCCTTGCGTGTCAACGGCCAAGTTGACTTCATCGGCCAACCAATCCTTCAATCGGTTGCGCACGATCTCAGGCCCACCATCAATGTACAAGGCTGCAATGACAGCCTCGAAGACGTCGCTAACCAGTGACTTGGGGTAGCTTCGATTTCGGGTCACACCACGGCCAACGATCAGGCATTGATCCAGCCCAAGTTTGCAGGCGGCTTTGCCACACGAACGACGACTGACGACAGCGGATTTAATCTTCGTCAAATCGCCTTCGCTGTATTCGGGGTATTCGTTGAACAACCATTCGCAAACGGTCAGCCCGAGAACCGAGTCACCGAGAAACTCCAGACGCTCATTGCTGGCCAATCGATTGGATGCCCCAGAAGCGTGGGTCAAAGCCGACCGCAGCAGATCCAGGTCTTGAAAGTCGTAGCCCAGAATCTCCTGGCAACGCTGAATCTTTGCGAAGGCATCGGCGTACGGTTCGTCGTCAGAAGCGTCCACCAATCGAATGGCCTGATCCTCAGCTTCATCCGAGGAGGGAGAGAACTCGTTGGAGTTCGCCAGTTTCGTTTCCAACGCCGATGGCGACAGCGATTCTCGTGATGGATCACGAGAAGATTTCGGTGACGAGGGTGACACGCGCAAGGAGACCTCAGAGAGTGGGATGGGGAAGAAACGACAGGAGTGTCAAATCTTCAGTCCCGCGCCGGTGACCGAAACAAGAGGTTGTCTCGGCCACCGGTGAGCGACTGGTGGGAGGGAATGATCGCCAATGCAGCAATCGCATCTCCCTCTTCCAAACGCAAATTCTATCTGGGAAACGGGTGTTTTGGCAACGAGAATGCAGGTTTGCTTCGAACTAAGTTTCAATCTGGCACAGCAAGTCGACTGGACCGACCGAACAAACAGCCGACTTCAACAGGTATAACGAGGTGCACCCCACACCTTCTCGCGAAACGATCTCTGTCACTACCTCTGGAAGCAAATGATGACGCGAAGGCACACGATTGGCACGCCTGGGAACCGAGCCTCGCTCGCTTTTTACCGCTTGGGAATCGCCCTGCTCGGGTTTGGAATGGCGATGCATTCCCTCAACGCAGAAGAGTTGACGCCAAAATCCGTCGCGAAATCAGAGGGCACCCGCTCTCCGGCGGCGTCAGCCGAATCACTGGCAAAGGACCTGAGGTACCTGACCAGCGAAGAACTGGCCGGGCGCAGCGCGGTGGGCCCCGAGATCCTGAAAGCGGCGGATTACATTGCCGAACGATATCGCGAAATCGGATTGGAAACGCGCCTGTACGGCGATTCCCCGATGCAACCGGTGGAGATGGCCACGGGATCGCAACCGACTTCGTCGGCTGACAATCGCCTCCGCTGGTCGTCCCCCGGGACGGAACCGACCGCGATCGAACTGGAAAACCAATTCATGCCGCTGGCAATTGGCACCACCCAAGGCGACGTCGAAGCCCACATTGTTTGGGTGGGATACGGCATCCGCGCAGCAGATCTGGGATACGACGATTACGCGGCTTTCCAACTGGCCAGCGGCGAGCAACCCTCCGAGAAAAACGGTTCCGTCGAAGGCAAAATTGTGATGATGCTTCGCAAAGAGCCTGGTTTCGCGGACCCAAACAGCCCCTTCGATGGCGTGAAGAACACCCGCCATGCCTTCTTTGACACCAAAGTTTCAACCGCGATCGACCAGGGCGCCGTGGGCGTGCTGCTCGTCAACGATCCGGTGAGCACAGAACGCATGGTGCAAGCGATCCACCAACGCTATCGAGCCGAAGAAAAACGTCTCCAAGCGTTAACGACTCAGCTCAACGCGTTGCCTGCCGAAGCCACCAATCTGCGAACGGCATTGACCAAGCAACTTGATCGAGTCAACGAGATGCTGGGCAATCGTGAACAGGAAGTGGCGCAAGCCAAGTGGGGAATGCTCGGTGTCGCCGAAGCCGGGATGCGGCCTCTCCAGGGCAACGAAAAGGTCACCGACCCGCAGACGGGCAAGTCATCTCGCCGTCCCGCCATCCCCGTCGCGTCGATTTCGAGGGAAGCCGCCGATCACTTGCTGAAGCAAATGGCTTCCCTGCCATCGACGAACGAGGACGACGACTCGCGAGCCTTGTTTGCGAAGGGTCTGACCGCGGTCGAAGAGGCCATTGACGCGGACTACAAGCCGAAAGTGATTGCATCCACCGGACTGCGTGGTCGTCTCCAGGTGGGACTGACGAAAGCAACCGCGACCAGCCCCAACGTGTTGGGTGTGCTGGAAGGCAAAGGCAAGCTGGCCGATGAAACCATCGTGATCGGGGCTCACTACGATCACGTTGGAATGGGCGGCATGGGTTCGCTTGCCCCTGGAACGATCGAGATCCACAACGGGGCTGATGACAACGCCTCAGGCACCTCGACGATGCTGGCCGTCGCTGAACGTGTCGTGGATGAACTGAACCGGACGACCGATCACCGACGAATCGTGTTCATCGCCTTCACCGGCGAAGAACGTGGATTGCTGGGCAGCAAGCACTACTGTTCCCAGCCTCGATTCCCGATTTCGAACACGGTCGCGATGCTGAACATGGACATGGTCGGCCGACTTCGCGACAACGAACTGACCATCTACGGGACCGGAACAGCCACGGGCTTCGAATCACTGGTCCTGGGCCTGAACAAAGGCATGCAGCAAACCTCGCGACCGTTCAAACTCAACCTCGTTTCAACCGGATATGGGCCCAGCGATCACGCCTCGTTTTACGAAGCTGGCGTCCCTGTTCTGTTCTTCTTCACCGGATTGCACAGTGACTATCACCGTCCAAGTGATGATTTTGAGAAACTTAACCTGGACGGGATGACCCGCATAACCGATATCGTTTCTCAGGCCGCCAATCGTGTCGCCACGATGGACGAGCGCCCTCCGTACACGCAGACCAACAAAGACTTTCAGATTCGGCATCAGATGAAAGTGGTTCTGGGCATCCAAATGGATCCCAATTCCAACCAAGTCGCCGGAGTGATGGATCCCAGTGCTGCAAAGGAAGGTGGCGTCCAAGTGGGCGATCAGTTGATCAAAGCCGGAGACCGGACCATTCAAACTGTCAACGATCTGCGGGAAGAACTTCGACCGAAGTCACCCGGAGACTCGCTGCGACTGACAATCCAGCGTGATGAAGAAGAGATGGAATTGATGGTGCGACTTCGGGCAAGATGAACAAGATAAAACGCCAAGAAAAATGCTAAACTGCTGTGCAAACCGCCCCGATCCGCCTTGAAGCGGTTGGAACGGATTGACACAATGACCGGCAGCAATGCTTGATTTCGGTGAGGAAACCGGAGCCAATCAAGCGGGCATGAATCAGACAATCGCATTCACCACGCAAGGAGTAGCGGACGTGCGAACCATCGTTCTTTCGGCCATCGCCATGGCCATGACCACCGTCAGCGTATTGGCACCGACTTCGGCATCCGCCCAAGACGCAGGCCATCGCATCGCCGTTGTGGATGTCGCGTACATCTTCAAAAACAACGAAGGTATCAAACAGCAAGTCAAGGCGGTGGAGGACAATTTGAAGTCCTTCGACACCGAACTGACAGCGAAACGAGAAGAGTTGAAGGCAGCGGCTGAAAAGCTGAAAACCTTCCAACCCAACTCCCCTGAGTACACCGCTCAAGAAGAACGCGTCGCATCCATGGAATCCAAACTTCGTTTGGACATGGCTCGCAAACGCAAAGAGCTCGCCGACCGCGAAGCCAAGATCTACTACGACAACTACAAACTCATCACTTCCGGCGTTCAAGCGATCGCCGAGTACCACAAAATCAACTTGGTTTTGCGTTACAACAGCGAAGACATGGACCTGGCACAAGGCGAGTCGGTCATCCGTGGCGTGATGCGAAACATCGTCTATCACGACGAGCAACTGGACATGACCGGTGCGGTCATGAGCTACCTCGACAAGAAACTGTTGGCTGTCAAGCCTGGCGGAACGCCAAACCGCCAGTGATCCAGTCGCCCTGACTGACAATTTGAAAGGTGGCTCGAGCATCGCTTGAGCCACCGACCGAGCGCCACAAGGATTCGTGACGCTCTCCAAGAATACCAATGGGGCACATCGTCACTCCGTTGATGACAATCAGGCTTCGCTCGCGTGCAAGGAGGCTCGCAGCGTGATGGGGATTCGCAACGAACACACTATCGCCTCGAACTGTGCGATCAGCGGCCGCGGCTACTGGAGCGGCAAGGACGTCCGCGTCACCTGCTGCCCCGCGCCTGCCGGAACCGGAATCGTTCTCGTGCGATCCGATTTGCCTGGCGAACCCGAATGCCCTGCGAACACTCACTTCGCCACGGGCGTTTCGTTCCGAACCAACCTTGCCAACGGTCCGGCCAAATTTGAAATGGTCGAGCACCTGCTGGCCGCCTTCGCAGGCCTGGAAATCGACAACTGCCGTGTCGAAATCAGCTCCGAGGAACTCCCTGGGTTAGACGGAAGCTCCCTGCCCTACGTCGAGGCGTTGCAAGAAGCAGGCCTGGTCATCCAAGCCGCCGCTTCCCAACCCCTGATCATTCGCGACTCATTCCGCACAGAACACGGTGGCGGGTACATCGACGTTTCGCCCACCACGCAAGGCGAAGCCGCTTACGAATACCACCTGGACTACGGCCCCGACAGTGCCATTCGGGAGCAATCCTTCCGCTGCGTTCCCACACCGCACACGTTCGCAAGACAAGTCGCCTCCGCACGCACGTTCGTGACTGCCGATCAAGCCTTGCAACTCCGCCAGTCCGGCGTCGCCTCCCACGTCACCCACCAAGACCTCTTGGTGATCAGCGACGAAGGACCGGTCGACAACGAATATCGATTCCGCAACGAGTGCGCTCGGCACAAAACGCTGGACTTGATCGGTGACCTTTCCTTGGCGGGCGTCACTTTGATAGGACAGTTTTCTTCCGTCCGAGGTGGGCACCAACTCAACGGCATGGTTGCCGTTCGCTTGGCTGAACTTGCTCAGCAACAACAACGGAATCAACGTGCCAATCAAACCATTGGCCTGCAGCAACGGCGAGCCGCATGATAGATCAACTCGGAACTTTGACTCACTTCCCTCTCGCAACTCAACCTCAGAACAACGCACCAAGGATCCAACTATGAGTGCTAGTATCGCTCAAACCGCCGTGGTCGATCCTCGTGCGCAAATTGGCGAAGGTGTCCAAATTGGACACTTCTGTGTCATTGGCCCCAATGTCAAGTTGGGCGACCGCACACGAGTGGGAGATCATGTGACCCTTGATGGTGTCACTTCGATCGGTTGCGACAACCAAATCTTCCCGCACGTTTCGATCGGCACCAACCCGCAAGACGTCAGCTATCGGAACACGCCCACGCGTGTGGAGATCGGCGACGGCAACGTCTTCCGCGAACAAGTCACGATCAACCGCGCCAGCGAAAAAGAAGACGGTGTGACTCGCGTCGGCGATCACAACTACCTGATGACCGGCACCCACATTGCGCACGATTGCAACATCGGTTCGCGAATCGTGCTGGCGAACAACTGCATGATTGGCGGTCACGCCCACATCGCTGACGACGTCACCATTGCAGGCGGAGCCGGCGTGCATCAATTCGTTTCGATCGGAACGCTCAGCTTTGTCGGTGCGATGACTCGCATCCTTCAAGACGTGCCTCCCTTTGTCATCGTCGATGGAGCTGACGCTCGTCCTCGCTGCATCAACACAGTGGGACTGAAACGCCATGACTACACGGAAGATGACATTACTGTGTTGACACAGGCTTTTCGTTTGCTGTATCGGAAACGTATCGGCGTGGAACCCGCTCGCGATGAATTGTTTGCGACAGGTCCGATCCGCCCCGTGTTGCGGCACCTATTTGATTGTTTAGACAACAGTTGCCTTGGTCGTGCCGGCCGAGGCCGAGATAGAAGAAAGAAAGCAGCATGAACCGGGAATTGCGAGTCGCCGTCATCGGTGCAGGTCATCTGGGCCGCATCCACGCGAAATTGATTTCACAAGTCGATGGCGCTCGCCTCGTCGCCGTCTGCGATCCCGTCCAGGCCGCGTGCCAGGCAGTCGCCGACACGCACGGCGTTGTAGCTCACTCTGATTATCGCGATGTCATCGAAGACATCGACGCCGCCATCATCGCGGCCCCCACCGACTATCACGCCGAGATCGCCTCGACGCTGATCAAAGCGGGCAAACACCTGATGGTTGAAAAGCCACTGGCTGCTGAGTCCGACGACGCACGCCGCCTGGCATTGATGGCATCCACACGAAACGTCGTGTTGCAAGTCGGCCATGTCGAACGATTCAACCCAGCGTTCACATCGCTGGAAGACTTTGGTGTCGACGTGAAGTACGTCGAAGCCACACGGGCCTCTCGATTCCCAGGCCGCTGCTTGGACGTCGGCGTCGTGATGGACCTGATGATTCACGACTTGGACCTCGTCCTGTCACTGACTCAGTCCGCCGTCCGATCCATTTCCGCCAGCGGAATTTCGGTTGTCAGCGACCACGAAGACATCGCGGAAGCACGCATCGAATTCGAGTGCGGCATGGTCGCCAACCTCAAGGCTTCTCGCGTCAGCCCACTGCCTGCTCGCGACATGACTCTGTTCAGCCCCGCTGGCTTTGCACAAATCGATTTCGGCAAGCCATCCCTGGCGACCGTTCGCGCCAGCGAAACGCTCACGACTCGACAATTCGAGCTCAACGAACAAACGGAGAACCCCCTGGGTTACGCCGACGCGTTGTTCAGCGAGCACCTGCATTGCGAAGTCAACGAACTGCAACCTCGAAACGCGATCCTGGACGAACTGCATGACTTTGTCATCAGCATCGAAAGCGGATCCTCACCGGTTGTTGACGGTTCCGCCGGGGCTCGCGCCGTGAAGGTTGCCAGCTCCATCTTGGACGCGATCGATGAACGGGCCTGGTATTCGTACGCCGGAGCAGATGAACGGGGCCCCTTGGCGATTCCACGACGACGCTTGGACCAGCCCACCCGACGCGAAGACACAGCGACCCCAGGTCGCCGTGCGGCTTGATTTTCGCTGCCTCCCTCAGTCGAAAAGCGTAGAAATTGCCTCGTGAACCGGCTCAATCAGCGTCAAAATGTTGAAATTGGGTGGTTGAGGCAGGAAATCTTGCTAAGGGGCCCGGTGCGGCATCCTGACGCGGCTGCGTTCCCAATTTGAACACAGTCGCGTAAAAACGCTCAAAAACCGCAAGCGAACTGCCCGAAAAGACGTTTTAATCGTTTTTCCCGGTGCAATTGCTATGGTTGACGCAAGCTGCGTGAGACCTAAACTCTGCCCAAATTGCCTCCGCGCGTGTTTGAGGCATTTCCACCTAGTCTAGGAGAGTTTAGATGATTCGATCGATCATGGTTGTCGCCCTGTTCGCTGTTTCCAGCGTTGCCGTTGCTCCACAAGCCGAAGCTGGCTTGTTCGGATGCTTCAAAAAGAACAGCTGCTGCGAACCAGCCCCAGTTTGCTGCGAAGCACCAGCACCTGTCTGCTGCGAACCAGCTCCAGTTTGCTGCGAACCAGCACCTGCACCAGTCGTTTGCTGCGAACCAGCTCCAGCTCCAGCACCTTGCTGCGAACCTGCCCCAGCTCCTTGCTGCGAACCAGCTCCAGTTTGCTGCGAACCAGCACCTGTCTGCTGCGACCCATGTGCCAAGCCAAAATGTGGCTTGTTCGCAAAGATCAAGGCTCGTTTCGCAGCCAAAAAGTGCTGCCCAACCCCTTGCTGCAACTGAATCACCGGACATCGTTGATTCCCAACCTGATTCGGAATCGACGTTTGACCGAGAATAAGAGCGAGTGCTGTTCACGAACAGCGCTCGTTTTTTTATGCGCTGTCACCATTGGCAAAGAACGCGAGATACCCGACGATTCGTTTGATTGACGAGACCCGATGATGCAATTGAGTCGCGACCTCATTCTCCTATTCTCCACATTGAATTGCCCCGATGGTATCAGCCAATATTCTCGCCCTTGATGTCGACCAACTGAATCGTGACTGGCAGTGGATGCTGTCCGCGCTGCAGACGGTTCTGCAGCGGGGGGGCGACGAGAAACTGGCAGAGCTGTTGCCGGTCCCGGGTTGCAAGCTCGATCCCGCAAAAGCTCCGGCTGATTCGGTTCAGCTGACTCAGGCGTATTCCATTGCCTTCCAATTGTTGAGCATGGCCGAACAGGGGTCTGCCGCTCAGTTTCGAGACCGCATTGAATCTGAGACCGGCATGGCTGATCTCCCCGCGCTGTGGGGCGAGAGCCTGCAACAACTGATCGACCAGGGATGGACCGCGGACATGATTGCCGCAGAACTTCCATCGATGCGAGTCGAACTCGTGCTGACCGCACACCCCACCGAGGCCAAACGAGCCACGGTGTTGGCTCACCACCGTCGCCTCTTCCGCCGTTTCCAACTTCGACACCAGGAAGACCTTCCCCCATGGCGGCGATCTGAGAACGAGCAAGCGATTGAATCGGTGCTCAGCATCCTGTGGCGAACCGGCGAAATCTACCTCGACAAACCGGACCTGCAATCCGAACGCCGCAATGTGATGGATTACTTGACGGTCGTCTTCCCCAAAGCCTTGCAACCACTTGATCAACGCTTGCGGCAAGCTTGGCGAGAGGTCGGACTGAGCGAAAAGGCCATCGCAGATCCCTTGGCGTTGCCGCGATTGACGTTCGGAACCTGGGTGGGCGGCGACCGCGACGGGCACCCATTGGTCACGCCTGAAGTCACCGAAGAAACGCTGATGCAGCTTCGCCGTGGTGCGGTCGAACTGATGCGAGAGGAGCTGGTTCAACTGGCGCGTTTGACCAGCGTGTCGGCCTATTGGTTGCCGCCGACCAGTGATTTCCTCACCCGCATTGCAGAACGAGCCCATGCGATGGGCAGCACCGGAGCCGCCGCAATTTCGCGGAACCCCAATGAACCTTGGCGTCAGTTCATCAACCTGATGCTAGCCAGTTTGCCATCCGAGTCGACGAGGGCAAACGGCAAGGAACAATTCACGTACCAACGTTCACGCGAATTGCTGGCGGATCTCCGTTGCCTGCACGAAAGCTTGGTGGCGGTCGATCTGGGCGATGTGGCGACCAGTGCTGTGGCTCCCACAATGCGAATCGCTCAAACGTTTGGTTTCCACTTGGCAGTGCTGGACATCCGGCAAAACAGCGCCAAACACGACACCGCGATCGAACAACTTCTGCGAGCCGCTGGCATGGCAGACTGGAAATTTGCCAGCTGGGATGAAGACAAACGGATGGCTTTCCTGAACGAGGAACTAGCCAGTTCGCGACCACTGACGCACCCTGATGCATCCGCTGGCGAAGAAGCCGATGCGGTGCTCGGAGCGCTGCGCGTGGTGACCGAGTATCGCTCGCAACATGGTGCCGATGGACTGGGAGCGCTGATCGTCAGCATGACCCGCAAGACATCGGATTTGATGGCGGTCTACTTGCTCGCTCGCGAAGTCGGGTTGTTGCAACGGACCGAATCGGGAGTGGTTTGCCCGCTGCCGGTGGTCCCGTTGTTCGAAACGATCGATGACCTCGAACGCTCGCCGGAGATCTACGACGGATTCCTTCAACACCCGATCACGCGAAACAGCTTGGCTGCGATTGCCCAACGAGAAGGGGCGACGACTCCGGTCGGACAAGTCATGATTGGGTACAGCGATAGCAACAAGGATGGCGGGATTCTGGCCAGCCTCGTGGGGCTGCGTCACGCTCAGCGAAAACTGACTCAGGCGGCTCGTTCCCACGGCGTTCGCGCCCGATTCTTTCATGGCCGCGGCGGCACGATCAGCCGCGGTGCCGGGCCAACGCACCGGTTCATCAAGAGTCTTCCCGATCACACGATCGGCGGTGACATGCGGCTCACAGAACAGGGCGAGACGATCGCTCAAAAGTACGCTCACGAACCGACCGCGATCTACAACCTGGAGCTGTTCCTCGCGGGAGTCACGCGAAAATCGTTGGCCGATTCGCGATCCGAGGAACCTGAACATCCGCTGGAACCGACGCTGGTGAAACTGGCCGCCTGGGCTCGATCGACCTACCACGAATTGCTTCACAGCGACGGCTTCGTCGAGTTCTTTCGCGAAGCCACGCCGATCGATGCAATTGAACAAAGCCGCATCGGATCGCGTCCGGCCCGTCGAACCGGCCAGCAAACGCTGGATGACTTGCGAGCCATCCCGTGGGTGTTCAGTTGGGGTCAAGCCCGTTGCTACCTGTCAGGTTGGTACGGCGTCGGGACCGCTCTGAAAAAGTTGCAAACCGAATGCCCCGATGAGTTCGCGGCCGTCAAAGAAGCACTCCGCGACTGGGCGCCACTCCACTACTTGATCAGCAACGTGGCGACCAGCGTGACAGCGGTCGACATTGAAGTGATGAAGCAATACGCGATGCTGGTTGAAAACGAAACACTGCGAGAACACTTTGTCAGCGACATCGAATCGCAATGGACGCTGGCTTGCGAGATGGTCGAAGCAGTTTATGGTGGACCGCTGGAAACCCAGCGTCCCAACGTGCAACGCATGATCGCACTGCGAAGCGAGGGTCTGCGTTTGCTGCACCGCCAACAGATCTCCCTGCTGCAGCGCTGGCGTAGTTACAACAAGATGGGCGAGCACAAACAAGCCGATGCATTGCTCCCCGCCTTGCTGTTGAGCGTCAATGCGATCGCGTCAGGATTGGGAACGACCGGCTAACGCCGGTGCCAACAACGCGGCCATCCAAAGGACGGTCAGCGTGGTTGGAAACGACTCGATGATCGTGTCCTCGACGAGTCCTGACACCAACACGTAGGTCAGGACAGTGCGGATCCATTCCTGTGGCGAGGTCGCTCCAAACACCAACGACCATCCGAGCATCAACAGCATCAGCAAGCAGGCGAAGACTCCCGCGGAAAAGGTGACGTGCAACAACAAGTTGTGAGTCCCGGTTGCTTCGCGGCTCATGACACTGGCGGCACTGTCCATCCCGTATCCAGTGAGCGGGCGCACCGCGATCAGTCCAATGGCTTCTTCCCAGATCGTGGTTCGGCCGGTGAGCGAGGTGAGTTCTTCCACATCACCGCTTTTGGTCACCGCATTGACCGCGAACTCCGAGAAAGGGCCTTCTCCGGTGAACAGTGAAATCGCCAGAACCAGCCCCGCGGCAGATGCGATTCCGATGATCCCAAGGGCCAACCCGCCTCGTCCGTAAAGACGATCGATCAGCAAAACGCCCCCGGCGGCCATCCCCGCCAGCATGGCCGTTCGGCTGAGCGTTGCCACGACCGTGGCTGCGGCAAGCACCATGATGGCGATCAACACCAGTCGCTGCCACGGCCCACGGACGCCCACGGAGATCAATGAATCGGTGCGTCCCAAGTACATGGCCACGCCAACCAACCCAATTGCGATCGCCGTTTTCGCGATGTTGTTCGGGTGCCCCGTGCCGCCCATTCGCTGGACCGTTTCGGTCGCGCTAATGTATTCCTCGAACGTCCCCATTTCGGGAACAAGCACGAACAGGCCCCAGGTCACCAACATGTACAGCGACGTTCCTGCAACGATCGCCGCCAGCATGCGTCGTGGTCCCAACGTGGCCAGCGCCATCGCGGTGAAAAGCAGGTAGCCAACAAAGATCAATGCTGACGCGCGACTGATGGTCGCGTTGCTTTCGATGGCAAACAGACTGGTGATACAGAACAGACCGCCGAGTGCGAGCAGTCCAAGTCCCGGGAGACTGCCGAGCAACAGCCGGGTTCGCGGGCTGACCAACAACGCGATTCCTCCCAAACCGCTGGCGGCCGCGGCGATGGCAAGTTTTGCCAGCGTCAGCACATTCAGGCTGCTGGTCGCCCGATCGAATTCGGCACTGGTCTTCGGTTCGATGGGGTTGATGAACATCGCCATCATCACAACCACGAAAACAATCGCGTGAATGAAACCACCGTCACCGGAGGAAGACCTGGGGCCATTCCCGGAAGGAGGCTCAACTTCATGGATGGCGCCCATGTCACCGTCCGGGAACGCGTCTGCTTCCGCCGCATCCAGGGAAGCGACGACCGAGTCGGGAACCGCGGAACCGGGGCTCGCAAACGTTGGCTGAGAAGACGAGGGTGACATCGGGCCCACTATAGACGTGGCATGTACCAGTCGACTTGATTTTCTTGATAGACGCGAAATTTCACGCCGTGGGACCAGAGATCAAAGTAAGGCTGAAACGGTTCTTCCAGCTCCCCTTGATCCACACCGACCAAACTTGCCGCCAAGTGGTCCCGGTACAACGGCCACATCAAATGATCACGAACACCAGCGTCGCAGCTAATGAAGTAAAAAGGAGCACGAAGTGATTCTGCGAAGGGTTCAGGCGTCGAGATTCGCGTGACCAGTTGCTCGACAACATTCTGGAACGTTTTCAGCAGCTCCGTTTTCTCATGATCTTGCCGAGGGTGTTTGGGGGCAATGCCTTCCAAAACCCGGTGCTTGGTGATCGATCGCAGGCGTCCAGCCGCCTCGGGATCCCCCAGCTTGTCGGCCAATTCGGCCATGCGTTCCGTCCACTCCACCGCCTTGGACTCGACCACCGCTGGATCGATCGGTTCAGGCGATCGAACCAAGAAGAATGCATCGCGACCGCCCTGAGGCCGCCGGTCATCCCCGGCGATTTCAAACAAGCGTTCCAGGCGCTGTCCCAGTTCTGGCCCGCAATCCAGCTCGTCAAACACGCCGTCCAAGCCACGTCCATCGGGACGAAAAGACTGAAAGAAACCGAGAAACTTGTCGTTCTCAAAAACCGTGTCGTCCATGATCCCGACGGCTTCGCCCATCCGCCGAAGCAACGCTTCGAGGCCGGGGTGGTCAGGGGGAACGGCCGGGACTGCGGGCGGTTGCATGGAGCTACTGGTGGATGAGGGAGAACAACTCGGCGGAACAATCGAAGAACTTGCCAGCAATCCCGCCATTTCTCAACCCGCGAAACGGAAAAAGCGATTAACAAGCGTCCGGGACGGCGGTGTGAACGCCTCGAAAGCGAATCCGCGAAACGTCTGCCCGAGAGGCGTCCAGCGAGCGAAAACTGCCACCTTCCGCTCGCTCGTGCCATCTCGCACTCACCAGACTTGCCTATTTTCACACACGAGCGTCGCACGCGACTCTTTTATCGCCCCATAGCGGTCCACATTCCTCCCCTGCCATGAAATTGCCAAAAGGCGAGTGCGGATACTTGCACGCATTTGCTGCAGTCCTAGAATCCCGCCCAGCCTGTCCGGTCAACGCGATCGGCACAGTTTGGCCATCCCCCCTGAACGGGGACCGAACTGCGTCAGACGTTTTCCTTTCGGGCCGAGGTCATTTCCATCGTCGATCAGGATGTCATCGACCGGAGCCGACTTTCAGCGTTTATTGCGAATTCGCCAGTGCCTTCGAGAGGAACTCGAAATGGGTTGGGCGTGTTTCGTTGCACAAGCGTTTCGGCGGTACCACTCATCGAACTTTTCTTGAGCTAGGACATGGATTGCGGATGATCTGCCGCCCTCAGGGACTCTGAGGCTGTCAGTCACTCGCTTGCCCAGCTCGATGCCGGCATGGTGCCGCAACCGTCGACGCTTCACACGTTGTATGAGGAAGCTTGGGATGCTGTCACTGTTCTTGGGTCTCACAATCGCTATGGCGACCAACGGCTCTGTTACGACCGAGGTCACCCATCATGCGTCCACACAGACGCCAGACCAGAACTACACACTCGCCTACAAAAAGTCGGTCGAGGAAGACAAACCACTGATGGTCGTGGTCGGAGCACCGTGGTGCCCCGCTTGCGAAACGTTGAAGAAAACAACCATCGCCAACATGCAAAACAGTGGCGAACTTGACGGAGTCAGTGTTGCTTTGGTCAACCGCGATGCGGAACCAGAACTCGCCGAAACGTTGATGGAAGGCGAAAAGATGATCCCGCAGATCATCCTCTACAGCAAAACGGCAGACGGTCGTTGGAGTCGCCGCAAGTTGACGGGATACCAACCGGTTCAGCCCGTTCGCTCCCTGATCAAACGAGTCACCGCCACCTTGGGTCGCGGTTGATCAAGGCTTCGCTTGGAAACGCCCGAGAGGGCGATCCCAAGCACAACAGCCCAATTCATAAAAAAGGCACGTGCGAGCATTGTTCGCACGTGCCTTTTTTGTTGTGTTGCCATCCGAACGGATCAACGGCGAAAACCGCCGCCGATTCCCGTCGCGAGCGATCAGTCTTCCGATTTTCGGTTGAAGAACCCCTTCTTGGGATCCCGCCGACTGATCCCAGCCCGATCCATCAACGAACTCTTCATCACTTCTTCGATGTAATCGTCATCCGCAGGTGGTGGCCCATAAGCTCCCAACAATTGCGGTTCATACTCCAACGTGTAGTGGTGCTTTGCGATCGAGATTTTGCAGTTGGGATCCGCTCTTTTGCGCATGATCGCACGACCATCGACCTTGGTTCCGTTGCGGCTGTTCAGGTCACGGATGAACCAATACCCCTGTTCCAGGGTCATTCGGCAATGTTGGCTGGACACGTTGGAGAAGTCCAAGCAGATATCGCAGTGTCGCCGGCGACCAAAAAGCAATTTGTCTTTGACCAGCGGGATCGGGTCCCCGCCGCCCAAAGGCGTCAGTTGACCAAAGGCACCAGCAAATTGAGGGGCGTCTTCCGCACTCATGATGACGTTGAGCTTCAAAGAAGGAGGGATGATGACTTGAAACGCTGCATTGTATTCTCGCAATGAGCGACGGGCCAGCCTTCACGCCCCCCGACGGGGAAGGTTGGAAGGCAATCACAGGGCTTTCTTTTCCTATTTTGACGCCTGTTCTGATTGGAAGGCTCGCGGAAAATGGAAGATTCTCCGAAACGGCCGTCAGCGACCGACTCAACCGACCGCTTCACTTGGCAGCGTCCATCCCCCGGCGCGTTCGCTTTGAAGTTTGGTTGTGCGATTTGATTGCTTGGCCCAAAACCAACTTCCGTCCCCGAAAGAGGTCGTGCAGTTTTACTTCACCCTCCCCACCCTCCCCACGCTTCGCTCGACCCTCCCAAGGCGAGGGTGATGACAAACGCCTGGCAATTCAAGACTTCGAAACGGCCCGACCTCCAAAGCGGGCAGGGGAGCGAACCCACCTTCACCGAAAGGGACGCTGCCCAGCGAGTCGACGCTGAAAATCATCGGGCAAAGCGTCTGTCATGCCCCTCGGCGTCGCCGGTTGGTTTCCGACGTCTCCACGGTACAATTCCGCGATGAAATCACCCTCTGAGCAATCATCCCCCGATCGTTCCGCCACCCCCGCCCTCGATTCGGCGATCGTTCTCGATCACTCCCGGTTGGCTTGGCAGGCAGAGGGTGCTCGGTTCAATGCATTTGGAAAGTCGCTTCGTCGACGACATGGCGGGCGGATTCAGCGTGTCAGCATCGATGCGGGATTCACTTGCCCCAACGTGGACGGAGCGGTCACGACGGGCGGCTGCAATTTCTGCGACAACCGGTCCTTCAGTCCCTCCCGACGCGTGCGTTTGCAGCGCGTCGCGGATCAGCTGAGCGAACAAATCGGCCGCGTTCAAAAACGCTACAACGACGTCCGTGGTTACATTGCCTACTTCCAACCAGCAACGAACACCTACGCTCCCATCGAGCAATTGCGAGAGATCTTTGACCTCGCGTTGCATTCGGACGATCGAATCGTGGGCTTGGCCGTCGGCACTCGGCCCGATTGCGTTCCCGACAGTGTCCTGGATCTGCTCCAAGAACTGGCCGTTGACCACGACGTGTCGCTGGAATTTGGGATGCAGACCGTTCACGACGAATCGCTCGAGTGGATGAACCGGGCTCATACCCACGCCGATATGATCAACGCGATCGACCGTTCCCGAGGTCGCGGATTTGAATGCTGCTCACACATCATCTTGGGTGTCCCCCGCGAAGATCACGCGATGATGATGGAATCGGCGGTTGAAATCGGTCGTCTGGGTTTCGATGCGATCAAGCTTCACAATCTCTACAGCGTTCGCGGAACGCCGCTGGGGGAAGAAGTCTTGGCGGGCAAAATTCAGATGATGAAACGTGAAGACTACGTTCGCACCGTCGTCGATTTCCTGGAACGCATTCCACCAGAGGTGATCGTCGAACGGGTCAGTGGCGACGCACCGCCCAATTATCTGATCGAACCGAAATGGTGCGCGGACAAACAAAACATTCGTCGAGAGATTGAAGCGGAATTTGACCGCCGCGATTCACGGCAAGGCGACCACTTCGTGCCGCCGGAGGTCCCTCCGATGCAACGACCTCGACCAGACGATGCCACACCAGAATCGATTCGCAATCGCATCGATACACGTGGTCGACTGCCGGTGCTGAAGATGCAGTGACGACCTGCCACGACCGTGAACCATCCACCCGCGGACCGATCCTCGCTACGCCGCAACCTGCGTTTCGGCAGGGTGCGTTTGAATCCAGTGAGCGACCAATTGTTCGCATTGGCCCACCCAGCTTTTGACGCGTCGCAAGCTCGGAACCCCTCGATGCCCCACCAATCGCTGACCGCGACTGCTGAGCGAGAACCGCTCCAAATCGCGATGCAACACAGCGGCTGATTCACGCGCCAACGAAGCCACGCTGCGGCGATGAATCGCGACCAGAATCAGTGCATCGCGAGGCATCATGCCATCAATCGCAACCGCCAATCGCACTGCCGCACGCAAACGTTTGATCGAACGCAGGGCACGTTGAGGCGATTTGTATTGACGCGAAATCAGGTCCGGGTTGCAACACGCCAAATCACCCGCGGTGACCACTCCAACCTTTGCCAGCAAACGGCAACGCTTCTCATTGCAGATTTGCAGGTGCTCGATCCGCATCGCAAAGATGCGTTCACGATGGCTGCTGCGAAGTCGCGACGGACGACCAACAGCAGACGCCACCGAAGTGGAAGGCGTTGGGATGGAAGATGAAGCGACGGAACTTCCCATTGCCTCGGTGCTTTGCATCGCCATTGCAACCGGAGCCACTTTTGGCTGGGCGATCGAGCGAAGATCCGCAGCGGCCGGCGGAAGCTGCAACTTCAGCTTCACGCTCCCGGACAATTCATGACCAGCAGAAGCCTGCTGCCCATTCATTTGAGTGTCGCGAGTCAGGTGGGTCGGTGAGACAGGGGACCGACGACGCAGAGGAAAACGTTTCAAAAACTCGAACATAAGAGAAGACTCCTGGGAGGAAGCGATTCGAGAGATTTTTCGATAACAGCGCCCTCGGTTGGTCTGCCACCCCAGTTCGAGTCGGGAGGGAATCCCTCTTCCAACCGAGATGGGACTCAAACCGCCCGACATCTCCCGCCTTGACCGGCTTTCGCGGACTCAATCGACCCTTTCGAGAAGTAAGCTCCAACGGATTGAGTTGAGGAAATATCCAAAGATTGCTCAAGAAACTTCAGCGGTGGGCCGATTAACTTCCCAGACGATCTAATTTCCGCGACCCGCAGGGTCATTCTTCGCCTGACGAAGCCCCCCACCATGACACGCCTCACCGAACGAAAACTGAGCGGAACGCTGTTTCTCACCTGTGTCGTGGGAGCCCTGTGCTTGTTGTCTGGAGGCTGTGCGCCGCTGCAGCTGAGTGCATTGAAGATGCCCAGCATGAAACCACCCAAACTCAGCGAACTGAGTGGCATGGCAGCAGGTGGAACGGATCCAGAATCACGATTCGACACCGTTGGCTCGGGAGCCACCCTGTCATCGGGCACCTTCAATGAAGAGGTCTATCACAAGGTGCGAGAGGCCAAAGCAAACGATTCCATCGTGCTGCAGGTCGTCGGCGACCGGACACCTGTGCGAGTCTTGCCATTGCCGCCCGCCTCGGGGTCCAACCCTCAAGGTCAATCCGTTTTCGTCAGCACATTGCTCAAGCAAACCGGCGTGGACAAACGTTTTGGTCGATTGGAAGCCGTGCTCTATCGGCATTCATCTGATTCCGTGGAAGGGCTTCGCATGGAAGTCATGTTCGCCGACCATGGTGCGGGCGACGTCCGCCCCGAATCCGACTACGCCCTGCGAGCGGGAGACCGGTTGGTCGTCCGAGAGGGCCAGTTTGGTGGGCTGTCGTCATTGGTCGACATGGCCCTGCAGCGTTGAGCAACCAGTGCCGCAGCCAAGTTTGGCATTCCTTGCGAAGTACCAGCGAGGAAAGGACTTGCGAGAACACCGATCAAAATTCGTCGACAAACCGTGCAGCGAACAGTGAACCAATCGGGTACAATGAACGTCTGATGAAGAAGCAAGGGGGCGACTTGGAATCGACCGGATGTCAAGAAGCGTATGCCTGCGTGTCGTGGTTGATCAGTTGGCCACGTAAAAAGCTGATCAAAAACTTTTAGTTGCAGAAGAAAACTTTGCACTGGCCGCCTAATTACAGGTAGCCCGGACTGATGGGGATCGCCGATGTCGCCTGAATGTCCGTCACAATGTCGGATCGCAACCCGTCTTACTCAAGACGCGGGTCGCTAAACAAGATTTGAGTTAGTGGATTCGGGAGCCTGTCAGGTAGCGCCCGATGAAGCGAAAAGGGGGTGCGTGATTTCGGTTGCGACATCCCTACAAATAGCTTGACTACACATGTAGACGGCATCGTGGATGCATCGCGGGACGGGAGTTCAATCCTCCCCGCCTCCACTTCAAAAGCCGAGTTGTGAGCAATCGCAACTCGGCTTTTTTTTTGGACCTGTGGGATCGGCTTCCAGTCTGTCATGGACGCGACGTTGGGTCGCGAACGGGATGCACATGAGCCTCAAATGGGACGTGACGTCGCCGAAAAGTTTCGCCTTCAACGCATGTCGGTCGGCTGATTCGGTCCATTCGAAAATGCCGGAAGTCGTCGCGGGAAGAATCCCAGGCCACCAAGTACCACAGCGGTGGCAAGATCAGCATGGCTTGCGGTTCAACCTCTCGACGCGTTTCAACGCCTTTGGCATCTCGGTACTGAAACCGCAGATGCAGTCGACGAAGAAAAGCGGTCTCGAATGCCGGCAACAGCGCCGGCGTCATCGTTCCCATGTCCGAGATGTTCACTTGCGGGGCAAGTTCCCCGACGTACAGGCACTTCAACAGGCGGCGTAAATCGCGGATCTTGTCCCTGGGCAGAGCCTTCTCGATCTTGGCGAGCCCCGCGTCCGCGAGCCCCAGAAACGGAAAACTCCCGGTGGCACGCATCGCCGATACGCTGATGATCAGCGCAAAGACCTCCGACACGGACAGCCTCGCGGTGGTCAAAACGGATTGCGGATCGAGTTGCAGTCCGCCCCCGCGTCCTGGTTCCGAATGAATGACAAAGCCTTGGTCTCGCAGAACGCCAATGTCACGCAACACCGTGCGTCGGGACGCCTCCACCTCCGTCGCCAACTCAGCGATTGTCATGGTCCCATTGCGGCGAAGAAGACGCACGATCGCATCTTGACGGGAGCGAGAACTCAATTCACAAACCACATTGAATGGTGACACGTTTTGGCACCGTTAGGTTCTACGCTACGCGTGCTCATGGTCGCAAGCAAGTTTCGAAGTTGCGACACACATCTGATTGACCGCCCCAGAAACCAACAGGAATCGCAGTGTCCATCTCAACCGAATTTCCCAAACCCACTCTGATTTCAGTCAATGGTGTGGACCTCGAAGTCTTTCAGGCTGGTCAAGAAAACGCAGGGAATCCGATCGTGCTTTGTCACGGTTGGCCAGAACATGCGTTCTCTTGGCGTCATCAAATCCCTGCTCTTGCCGCAGCGGGATACCACGTCATCGTCCCCAACCAACGAGGCTATGGGAACTCGTCTTGCCCTGCCCAAGTCACCGACTACGACATCGAACATCTGGCCGGTGATCTGGTCGCACTTCTCGATCACTTCGGCTACGACGACGCCACCTTTGTCGGTCACGACTGGGGCGCGATGGTGGTTTGGGGGCTGACACTGTTGCATCCTCGCCGAGTCAATCGAGTGATCAACCTTGCCTTGCCGTACCAAGAGCGTGGCGAAAAGCCTTGGATTGAGTTTTTGGAAGAGATCTTCGGCAGCGACCACTACTTCGTTCATTTCAACCGGCATCCCGGCGTCGCGGATGCAGTGCTGAACGAAAACACGTCCCGGTTCCTTCGAAACCTGTTCCGCAAAAACGTGCCGCCGGCACCGCCTGAACCAGGCATGATGATGATCAACCTGGCCCAAGCAGAAACGCTGCGAGGCGAACCGCTGATGAGTGACGATGAACTGGCCGTCTTCCTCTCCTCCTTTGAATCGACCGGCTTCACCGGCAGCATCAACTGGTATCGAAACCTCGATCGCAACTGGCGATTGCTGGCCGACGTCGATCCAATTATTAAGCAGCCCACATTGATGATTTACGGCGACCGAGACATCATTCCCAAGTTTGAAAGACTGACCGAGTTTGTACCCAACGCGGACGTGGTCAACCTGGACTGCGGCCACTGGATCCAGCAAGAACAACCAGAGCAAACCAATCAAGCAATCTTGGAATGGCTGTCTCGGCAAGATGCCCAAGCAGCAGGTGAGCAGAAGCCATGCGGCGAAACCGCATGAATCGAAACACGCTAAACACGCATGCAAGTGTCATCGAGTGTATGAGTCGTTCGAACGTTCGCCTGGGCCGCTCTCCACACGGCGCACCTCTCCCGAAACGAAGTTTTGGGAGAGCGACAGCGATACACTAGGTCGAGCGACGCCGTTCAGGCGTACGCGTGGGTGAGGGCGCGGACATGGGAGGCGGCGAAGCGACCGCAATTGACAACGTGTGCGAACCACCTGTCGCCACTCTGCGGCTTTGTTGCGGTGCGGTCGCACAGGGGCCTCGGGTTGAAACCCGAGGCTGTCAAGTGTCACCGCTCCGCGGTTTGAACAGGGAGCGTTAAAAAATGCTCCAACGCCTATCACCTGACACGATCACCTTGCACCTCACATTTTCTGACCAACCCACCCTCCGTGATCCGCTCCCTGTTCAGGGTCTCTTCGATGCACCTCCAACGAACGAAGGATTTGACACGCGGGATTGCCAGCGAGGTGAATCAGTCAAGCGAATGTCTTTGCGACCGTAAGTTCATCTCGTTTCCTTCCAAGTGATCTTTGCGGTTTGCGTTTCGATATCCAGAAAGACGCTCGCTGATTCAAACTCGCGCGTGTAGGTGGTGCCATCCTTCACCGCAGGTCCCTTGGGCGGCCCCAATGGCTTGTCGTATTCTGGAAACTTGGTGAGCCACACGGCGCTGTCCTTGTTGTTCACGCTGTAACCATCATGAGGAAGGAAGTAGCTGTACTTTTCAGCGCAGATCAAGAACAGCGCCAAGCAATACTCCAGGCGTGGCTGAATGTTGGCTCCCCGAACCACTTTCTTGCGACTGTCATCAATCTTGAGCCCTGTGAGCGCTGCGTCGCCCAGGCCAATCGACATCGCGATGATCTTTCCCTGACGTGCGGCTTTCTGAACGGCGTCGACCCCTTTCGCCAAATACTCCACTCGTGTCAGGCCATTGGCCTGGCTCTCGATGCCTTCCAAGTAGGATCCGTCAAAGTACCGCATGGTGTCCAAGCCAGAATCTGTCAACCTTGCTCGGATGACATTGGCCAACAGCATCTTGTTGGCTGGAATCCTGTCCTTCAGGTCTTGCATCATCAGGAAGTAGCCGTCGGCCACTTCCTGCTTTCGCTCGGCTCCGATCTCCGCACGAAGGAAGGCTGGCTCAAACGCTTTGATGTTGCCATCCAAAAAGATCCCGTCGATCTCATCGTGATTTGCCATTTCCACGCAGTGATCGACCCACCATCGACGCACATCCGGATTGGACAGGTCGTAGATTTCCCGAACACCACGATGCAGCTTTCGGTTGCCGTCTTTACCCTGCAAGAATGCTCCGGGGATGTCCCTCAACCCGTCATTGGTCTTGTAGCCGGAATAGTTGCACATGACATTTCGGTAGTACAGAACACACGCGTCCTCATTGACGGACTTGATCGCTTTGGCTGCGGCAAGAGACCCAGCCTCGGTGGAGCCATGGGTCCGGCTGCCCGTGGTCTTCTCCAGGGTGATCAACGGGAACCCGCCTAAATAGTCCAACTCTTCGGGCGTGAAATCGGTCGCCTTTCGGATGTGCATGTACAAAGGGACTCGATCCCAACTGAATGGAGGCCGAGGCGAAGCGGTGCTGTCATGGACCGTTTCGCTGCCTTCGCCGGGGGCAGCAAGCGTGCCGTCGGCATTCGCAGCGCAACAACCGATGAGCCAACACGTGAAGACGAAAACCATTGCTGGCACGATGAATTGACTTCTTCTCATCCTGGATCTTCCTCTTGAGAGTTTCATCCGTTGTTTTGAATTCTGTCGGAACTCACCCACCAAGCTCGTTGATGGGCGAAACCGAAAACACAAACGTCGCGTCATCCGAACTCGCAGTCTCCACCATTGAACTTGAAATCGTTGGCTGACTGAATTGCCAGTTGCCATTCAGGAAAGCAGAGGCACGCGGACTCGCTGCATGGCTCGAGATCTGAAAATGTGTCTTCCAATGGAACTGCGACAGCCGTTCGCAAGAGCAGTTATCTCTATCGTAGCAACGATTCAGGATGATTGGGCAGAATCATATGAGCCGTCTGTGCGTTCGCCACGGTTGCACGTGGGAACAGTGGCGATTGCAACAACGGTTCAAATGCCGAAAGACTCCTTTCGACCTGTTTACCGCTTCCTGCCGCGTCCTTGGACCATATCGGTCGCCCCCAATTGCGTCAGTTGCAAACGAAAGGCTTTGCTGTACTGATACCCTTGGATAGTGCGACCGAGCCCACAAGCCGCAAGAATCTCCTCCAGCGAAATCCCCTGATCACTTCGGTTCAGGTTCCCAAGGACTTTGTAGACGATGGCGTCCCCTGACGATATTCGATAGCTACCTTTCTGATTGACAAGAAACGCCAATGACTCAGCCTCGCCGGCGTCCAAATCCGCAAAGTAGTTTGGATCGAACAGAGACTTGAAAGACTCGACATCAACCTGATCAACATCGAAAATCTTGATGGTTTCGTTGGCGATGTCATGAGACAGATCGATGTCGCGTCCCCAATCGTCTTCCTGTGCTTCGTGGTATTTGCATTCTCGTCTGGCGACAATTTCCGATAAGTGCACATCACATCGGTCAACGATAGCGGACCAAAGCCCGAGTTCGTGAAGCTTGATCACCACACCCGCATCAAGAATCAGCAATTTCAACTTCGGCATTCGCCTCGTGCTCCATGCCAGCATAGATTTCCGTTTCGACGATTTTCATCGCAGCCCGGCGAGAGATCCCCATGTATTTGGCGAACACTCCCGTGCCGATCATCCCTTTCCCAACGGCCTCTCGTGCAAGAGCTTCAAATCGAATAGGTCGGGTCGGTGGGGCTTCGTCCCGACGGCGTTCCCACTGCTCAACCTTGCCCTCTATCTTTGCGAGCATCTCCACTGCCTTCGGTTTTTCGATTAGTTTGCTTGACACCATCTGCCAAACCAAAGCCTGCACAGAAACATCGAACTGTCGAGCAACTTCAAAAAGGTCATCGAAGTCCAAAACCCTTTTTCCGTTTTGCTGGGAAGCGACGGATAGCTTGAGTGGTTCGGGCGGAACCAGGAGACTTCCCGCAAAACAGTTCGCCAATTTCTCTTCATCATCACTCGCGACAGAAGCACTCTCTCCAACCCGGAAGATCTTCCACGTCAGTAGATGAAAAAGTTCATGCGCTAAATCGAAGTTACGACGCCAACGAATGTTGTTGCTGTTCAACAAGATTGCCGCACCGTAGCGTTCGTCGAGCGTGCATGCTGCCGTTCCTGAAGGCTCAAACGGAAGGTGAAACACTTTCACACGGCAGACTTCTTCCAGAACTCGAAGGAGCGTGCCACCGGGGCGTTCACCAAGCGAATGGCTCTTACGAAAATCATGCGCCAAACGCTCTGCGTCGGCGTAGCCAAAGGGCCGACTGCCGCTCGAAGCCAAGGGCAGTTCGCAAAGTGTTGGATTGCCAGCACACTGTTCCAACCGTTGATACTGCCCCGCCAGCTCAATCAACTGGAGCTCGATCTGACCACCGCTGTCGGCAGGCTTCTCCCGCCAAAGCACCACCTCCTGCTGAGGCTCCCCTGCTTCGAAGAAGAAATCAGGTCGTCGACGAACAGCGTCGGCGATCTTGACCATCTGCAGAGCTGACGGACCGCGTTCACGACCATCGCTCTCTAGCTCGCATATCGTGGAAACTCCTATATCCGTGGCTTCCGAGAGTTGTTTTTGGGTCATCCCAGCCGCTTCTCGAGCCCACTTCAGTCGCGTGCCAAAACTCATACGACGCCTTTCTCTTTCTGTTTTCCCGCATCTTACATCTCAATATCGACATAGGCAACGTGCAATCTTCTGGAATCCAGAACTTGGCGGTGCAAGTTGCCGTCGAGAGGCCAGAGCGTCGAGACGCCGCCAGGACCGTCACGAGAACGTGTACGTCGATGACACGGAGGATCAATCGCGTCCCGGAGATCGCGAAGAACGCCGCGGCCACGGTCCACTCGGCTGGACCGAAAGAGATTGTGAACCTTGACGCCACACTCGTGTCTCTGCTTCGGTGCAAACTCTCTGGAATTTGAAATGTACACGTTCACGACATTCACATCCTTCATCTCCGAATCCGCCTCGTCATTGAACGCAGAGGCTGGTTGGGTGCGTCGTGGATGATTTCCAAAGCAATTCAATCCGATCCACCAAGCCCGCCTCGTGATTCACACGGCGGGCCTTTTTTGTGTGTGGCGTAGGCTGCCAGCCTGCGTTTTGTGAATCGACGGGTCAGAAGCCTGGCCCACTTTTTGTTTCTTCGTTTCCGTTCCTCTGGCGCTCACGCGAGCGAAAAGGCTGCCGAGGCTGCTCACCTCAACGGCTGGCGAACGGTGCGAAATGTTTCCTTTGAAAAGGGAGTTCACGAGCTATGGTTCAAACCGAAATGACGCAAAAGGTCTCCGTCAACGTTGGCACCATCGGTCATATCGACCACGGTAAAACAACGCTGACATCGGCGATCTTGCGTGTTCAAGCTGAGAAAGGGCTGGCGAAGTACAAATCGTACGAGTCGATTGCGAAAGGCGGCAAAACAGTCGGCTCGGGTGTTGTGACTCGTGTCGTCGTTTGACGCAACCAATGACAAACGCCCGCGACGGATCCTTCTGTCGCGGGCGTTTTTCGTTCGTAGTGGATGAGGCAACGAGTCCCGCTGCAATCCATTCGTGCCCTCATCCACTACATTGGTGCTATGAAAACCAGCCAAACACTCATCTCGACCAGCAAGTTCCTCAGCCTTGTTCTGCGGCATCAAGACGCAATGACCGGCGACGCCATAGTGGGATGCATCTTGGGAACCGCGGTTGGCGATGCGTTGGGGCTGCCCTACGAAGGCGTGTCGCCGATGAGGGCAGAACGCTTGCTCGGGCCACCGGATCGTTATCGGTTCTTGCTGGGTTGCGGGATGGTCTCGGACGACACCGAACACACGTGCATGGTGGCCCAGTCTCTGATCGAAGCGCGCGGCGATGTCGATGTGTTCACCAACCGTTTTGCAAGTCGGCTGCGTTGGTGGATCTTGGCCTTGCCAGCGGGAGTTGGCAAAGCAACGGCTCGGTCGGGGATCAAATTGTGGTTGGGCGCCAAGCCAGAAAACGCGGGTGTGTTCTCAGCCGGAAACGGGCCGGCAATGCGAGCTGCGATCTTCGGTGCCGCGATCGATGAGATGTCGCCCATGCTGGAAATGGTGCGAGCCTCCTCACGACTGACACACAGCGATCCCAAAGCCGAATACGGAGCGATCGCGGTGGCGTTGGCCGCGAAACATTCGCGCCAACACCCAACGATCAATGCAAACCAATGGCTCGATCAAGTCGTCGATGCGGTCGGAGAAGCCGGCACCGAGCTCATTGAACTGCTTCAAAAAGCAATCGACAGCGTCGGTGAGAGAGAGTCCACGAACACGTTTGCCGATTCACTGGGGCTCGGTAAAGGCATCACCGGCTACACGTATCACACCGTTCCGGTTGCGATTTATGCGTGGCTTTCACACCCGAAGGATCTTCGACAAGCCGTGACCGAAATGATTCGCTGCGGAGGCGACGCTGACACAACCGCCGCAATCGTGGGAGGCATTGTGGGTACCGGGGTTGGTCGCGAAGGGATTCCAGCGGAATGGATCCACGGCATTTGCGAATGGCCTCGCAGCACAGTATGGATGGAGCGACTCGGTGCCTCGCTCTCTGGCTGCCTCGCCGGAGACGCATCCGCTCGCACGCCGACCGTCAATCCGATCGCTGTCCTGCTTCGCAATCTGTTTTTTCTAGTCGTTGTTCTCTTTCACGGCTTCCGCCGACTTGCTCCACCCTACTGATTGCTGGCGTACTGGTGAGAACAGGATTGAAGTGGGCAGTCAAGCATCGGCGCGGTGCCAGGTGGAACCTGGCCTACAGAACTTGGTAGCTGGATTCGCCAGAATTCAGAAGCGCGAGTGGTGAGCCTCCGAATTCTTGGCGAACCCGGCTACCGTCTTGCCATGCGGCGGGTTGTGATGGACCCGTTGTTGTGTAGGCCAGGTCCCACCTGGCGAGGGTGCTATGCCGGAGAACATCGCCATCGTCACGGAAGGTTGTCTGGACGCCTCGCTTGGTTCCCAAGCATCGGCGCGGTGCCAGGTGAGACCTGGCCTACAGAACTTGGTAGCTGGATTCGCCAGAATTCAGAGGCGCGAGTGGTGAGCCTCCGAATTCTTGGCGAACCCGGCTACCGTCTTGCCATGTGGCGATTGCTTGGGTGAACGACTTCACTCGTGTGCTGACGGGCATTCTTGCGATTTCGTTGCGTTTCGCTCGATGAATCCCTTCCACTGGTCCGGCACGTCGTCTTCGTAGAAGATTGCCTCGGTGGGGCATTCAGGCACGCAGGCTCCGCAGTCGATGCACTCGTCGGGGTCGATGTAAACCATCCTGTCGTCTTCGTGAAAGCATTCGATCACCGCGAGAGACGATCGCATTTTGGCAGGAGCCAGACGGCACATGAGCCATCTGGTATTCACCGTGCGGACGTCCATGCTGAACGAACATCTCACGTTGACCGGTGACTCGAGTCACCTCATCGAAGCAATTGAACGAAAAGAAGCAGACTCATGGACTTACGACTCAACGAAAAAACAGCACTGATCACCGCTTCGTCGGGCGGAATCGGGATGGCAATCGCGAAACGGATCGCAGCAGACGGCGCGACCACCATCATCAACGCCCGTAGCGAAGCGAGCGTTGAAAAGGCGATCGGTGAAATTCGCCAAGAACTGCCGGACGCAAAACTCGTGAGCTTGGTCGCCGACAACGGCACCACCGATGGGATCGCCAAGACGATCGAAGAGCATCCGCAGGTCGACATTTTGATCAACAACCTCGGAATCTTTGAAGCGGTCGATTTTTTCGATCTGACAGACGATCAATGGAACGAAATCTTTGAGATCAATGTGATGAGCGGCGTGCGATTAGCCCGTCACTACCTCAAACAAATGCTCGACCAAAACTCGGGACGGATCGTGTTCATCAGCAGCGAGTCGGGGCTGGTTCCATCACCAGAAATGCCTCACTACGCGATGACCAAGACCGCTCAACTCGCACTTTCGCGAAGCCTGGCCCAGTTGACTCAAGGCACCCAGGTGACCGTCAACTCGGTGTTGCCCGGTTCCACTGCAACGCCGGGCGTGCGCGAGTTTGTGGGCAAACTGTTCCCCGAGCTACCATTCGAAGCCGCGGAAAAACGGTTCATGGAAGAAAACCGGCCAACTTCCTTGATCCAACGTCTGATCGAACCGGAAGAGATTGCGAACCTGGTCGCGTTTGTCGCCAGCCCACTGTCCTCAGCGATCAATGGCGCTGCGCTGCGAAGCGACGGCGGCATCGTCCCCACGATCGCTTGATCCACGCGAATCGCAGCGAGAATAAAATCGCGAATCCGGGGTCACCTGGATTCGCGCGAGCCTTTCGATTCGATCGCGATCAGGTTGTCTTTCATCTGACGCATGACCTTCATCCCGGCCCCCCACTCTTCCGCCGTCAGCCCGTCCTGAAGGCTCTCTCGAAGCGTTTGAAAGTGCGGCAGCAGCTTCTTGATCTGGCGAGTTCCCTTCGGACTCGGTGATATCAGAACCGCACGAGCGTCGGATGGATCCGGTTTTCTTCGCACCAGCCCCTTCGCCTCCAGCCCATCGAGCTGTCGCGTGATGGTGGTTTTGTCTCGCAACATGATCTCCGCGAATTCTCCACGGCGCAGCGGTTGCTCTGACTCCACCAAGACCATCAGCAAGGCGGATTCTTCCGGGGACAATGTGGAACCATTTTCCGCCAGCACCGATTCGATTCGCGCGCGGAAGAGGTAGGCGAGTCGACTGATCAAAAAGCCAGGTCGCTCAGGTTTTGACATGAATGCTCTCGTAGGTGGTCGCACTGAAAAGCAACGAAACGCCGCACTTCGGCGGCGGTTGAATCGCCTTTGTGTGCATCCTACACTTACTAGCGGCACGGGACAAGTTTTCGCCAGTCGCACGACGATGCAATTCGCCATCCCCCACCGACAAGGAATTCGATCATGAAAGTCGCAATCACTTCCGCCAGCGGCCACCTGGGTGGCGAAGTTGTCAACGCTGTGCTTCCAATCGTGGGCCAGGAAAACGTCATCGGACTGGCTCGGACTCCCAGCAAAGCCAGCTCGCTCGGGATTGAAATCCGACCGGGCGATTACAACTCGCGATCCGACCTTGCAAGCTCGCTCGAAGGCATCGACCACGTCTTGCTGGTGTCCGGAATGGATGCTCCGGAGAAACGCATCGAACAACATCGCAACGTCATCGAAGCGGCCAAGCAGGCGGGTGCCCGCAAGATCGTTTACACCAGCATCCAAGGTGCGGAGGACGGCACTGCGTTCTCACCCGTGGTGCAAAGCAACCGGCAAACCGAAACGGACATCCGTGAAAGTGGTCTGGATTGGGTGATCGGCCGCAACGGCATCTACATCGAACCCGACGTGGAATACATCGACAACTACAAACAACGAGGCGAGATCGCGAACTGCGCCGGGGATAGAAAATGCGGGTACACAACGCGTCCCGAACTCGCGTTTGCCTATGCGAAAATGTTGACGGAATCAAAACACAACGGGCAAACCTACAACCTGCACGGCGAAGCGATCACTCAGCAGCAATTGACGGACCACTTGAACGACGCGTTTGGAACCCAACTCACATTTCGTTCCATGTCCGTCGAAGAATATCGCGACGACCGCACGCAAGAACTTGGCGAATTCCTGGGCAACATCATCGCTGGCATCTACGAAGGCATTCGCACCGGTGCGGTCGACAACGAAAGCCACTTTGTTAAGGCAGCCGGTCGCGAGCACCAGAGCTGGGAATCGTATTTCGATTCCTTGAAGTCGCACTCGCTTGCATGATCGTCCGATGACGAGCGCCAGGACGCGGGCCCTCGGTTTGCTCACCGGATGGTTCGCACCGCACCGACAAAACCACTCCGCCAAGCAGAACCAGCCTTTCAGCTGAGCGAAATCTGCTTTGAAGTTGCTTGGAGCGAATGATCGGACACAGTCGTGTGAGCCGTTTGGACGTTGGCCTGGACTGCGAAATGTTTGGTGTCATGGAACGCGTTCGTTTGCGCACGTTGTCATCCCGGTAGGGATGTCAGATGGTAGCCGTCGGTAAGCGATCGCGCCACCGACGGACCTGTCGCCCGCGTTGCCACTCTCCATCCCGCCGTGGCCGATGGCCACGGCGGGATGGAGAGTATTTTGGGGGACGCTCGTTTTCCGGGGGTGCGCTGCTATGCAGCGCCCCCCGGCTACCATCTGACATCCCTACCGGGATGAAGGAAGACAGCAAGCCGGAAGAAAAATTGCATCCGCTATCGGGGCGTCAACATCAAACATTTCGCGGTCCAGCGCTGGCCCCGATTGAACTTGGATCAACAACGCTTGCCAAATCGGTTCAAATCCCGAATGACTCCTGCCGACCTTTCTAGCGGTCTGTTTCGCCCACAAACTTGGATCCGACCGTAGCGGCATTCGTCAAGACACTCGGTCTTTCCACAACCAACGAAACTCTTGACGATTCCCGCGTCCCAAAATTGAGGTGGAACAGACCACGAGGCAGTTTGGAGGGATGATTGGGCACACATTGATTCCAAGGTGCACAAATTTTCGAAAAGGGGGCTAAACCAAACGCACAACGATTGCGTATGTTGGTGCAAGTCTTTGGTCGGACCTGCAGTTCCAATTTCAATTCCGTGATCTCCCGCTTGGGCGAACCGTGGCTCCGTCGATCCGTCCATTCACGACTTTCTTGCTCAGCGTCACGCTGTTGCTTGGCCATGCACCGGCTTGGTTGCATGTTGCCACGTGCAACCATGTCGTCTGTCGTTCAGGTGGTTGCGATCATGGGCATTCTGCGAACCATTCCCATGAACACGGGAACTGTGATCGCGAGAGCGGTCCACTTGGAAACGCGGTCCAACTGCTTGCTTCCCTGGGAATTCACACGCACGATCACTGCTGTGATTCGGATGCTTGCGAAACAGCGACACCGATCGCTTCCCCACAAGACTCGCTCGCGAATTCAAGCGAATTCGCCGACGAATCCCAATCCCCGCACGATTCTCATTCGTGTTGGATTTGCCAATCGCTCGCGACCCCAACAGGCTTGGTTGATCAGCCCCAAACGCCGATCAACAGCAAATGGATTGAGTTCACTGATTGGCCGACTCGCGATTCCGCGGACGTCGGACGGTCTATCTCTTGGCCACCTCTTCGTGGCCCGCCTGCGATTCGAGTCTGAGTCACCGTCACTTCGTTCTTGCTGAATTCGCCTGCGTTTGCGCGGGCGGTGCCAGTCGATCGTTCCTTGCCACCGTCGAGCTGGCAACGATTCACTGATCGGCATGCGCAGGAACGCCACGCCATCCGATGACGGATGAGCGAGCGGGAAACGGCGGTGCACTCAATTCGCGATTCGACTTCATCCATTGCCTCGCCTGTGCGTTCACGCACGAGCGGCGCGCGGTCCGACCATACCTGTGTCGATCGACGTGCGCGCCACGCGGGGCATCTACCATTTTTCTGCGCACTCACCCACTCCAAATCTCATGAAATCCATTCCACCTCCAACACGTCGCGACCGATCTCGCGATGCGTTCACGTTGGTTGAACTCCTGGTGGTCATTGCCATCATCGGGATCTTAGTCGCGTTGCTGTTGCCGGCTGTTCAGGCGGCTCGCGAGGCGGCTCGCCGTATGTCGTGCAGCAACAACTTGAAACAAATCGCGTTGTCGACTCACAACTACGAGAGCTCGTTCAAATACATCCCAGCAATGACGGGATCCAGCAGCTTCTCCGCTCAAGCTCGCGTGCTGCCTTACATCGAACAGGCTGGCCTGAGTGAGCTGATCAACTTTGAACAGCCGTTGCTGACCGGCCCTCCCTGGGCATCGAGTTTCAACCCGGCTCTTCGCGAAGCGGTTGAGAAAGTGGTCCCGACTTTTCTCTGCCCCAGCGATGTTGGTGATCCTAAATTCAGCACCACGTTTGCGGACGGAACCGACGGCTATTCTGGCGGCCTGAGCTACATGTTCAGCTACGGGAGCGGAACTGACACACACTACGATGATCGATATCGAACCGACGGAATGGTCTGGGAGAACTCCTGGGCCAAATTTCGTGACTGCTTGGACGGCACCAGCCAAACCGTGTTGCTGGCC
The DNA here is from genome assembly GCF_001027925.1 of Rhodopirellula islandica. Lineage (NCBI taxonomy): Bacteria > Pseudomonadati > Planctomycetota > Planctomycetia > Pirellulales > Pirellulaceae > Rhodopirellula > Rhodopirellula islandica. The sequence continues at coordinate 246,220 of NZ_LECT01000015.1, forward strand.
GAAACCGTCATGGGCGATCAAACCAGCGGCCTGACCGAGCCCACGCCCGCTGGGCCACATCGCCGGATCGCGAACTGGAGTGGCACGACGGCCAACACCGCCCCGAATCCAGGTTTCCTGGATGGTGGAACGCTGATTTTGAACCCCGATTTGGAAACGGTTTTTCCCGCGAAAATCAATTCTTACACCGGCAATCGCGGGGCAAGCTGGATCCGAGGCGTGCCCTACTCCACGGTGATCAACGGCTACATGACGCCGAACGCGGCGATCCCCGATGTGGGCATGCACGGTCGCGGGTTTTATTCCTCGCGGTCCTATCACACCGGCGGATCGATGCACGCGATGTTGGATGGCAGCGTCCACTTCATGACCGATTCAATCGATCGAACGCTGTACCACGCCTTGTTTTCACGCGACGGCAAAGAGGTGGTCCAGTGGCCGTGACCAAGCACTACGGGGCATTGCTGCTGGCCGGTGCTGCTGTGGCTGTCATCGGGTGTGATGGAACGTCGTCGAAGACGGCTGCGAAATCCACCACATTCGTGACGCTCGCCTACGACGGCACCCCACTCGCCAACGTGCAGGTGCGACTGAAGCAGTCTGCCGATGGCATCACGCTCGATCAGTCAGTCACCAATGAACATGGAGTCGCCCACTTCCACGCCTTGCCATCCCCTGAACCGGAGAGCTATGTCGTCGCAATGGAATCGATCAGCGATGGCGGCTGGATGCTGAAAGCATCCGTGGTGGACAAGTTCTGCGACTCGCTCCGATTGAAACCGTTCTCCGAAACCCCTCAACAGACGATTGAGCTGCCACGACGCGCCGTTCATTCCCTTTCATCCATTCATTGACATCGAACACAACCAACCATGACCATTCGAACATTCCTTTTGACCTTGGCTGCCCTCTCATTTTTGGGCAATTCCAACCTCCACGCAGAAGGGCGCACCATCGCCCGACTGTTCTGGCAAGACCATTCCACAGCCAGTTTGAAATGGGGCGACCTGCAAAAATCGAAGGAGGGTTACTCGCTGAAAGAGCACCCCGTCGAAGGCTTCCCCGAACTGGATGTCGACGACCAAACGCTGGTTCAGATGCAAATCGATGACGGACTGCTCGTCGTTGGCGTGCGTGACGAAGCAAACGGCGACATCGGCAGCGGCTGGATTGCGATTGAGTCGGGAGCCACGCAAGAAGCCCATGGCGATCACTTCCACTGGCGTTTTCCAGAGCCACCCTCGGTGCACTCGAAATTGATTGACGACGGCCAAGGCAACCCAGCTCACCTGTATCGCTATGGGCAATCGTTTGTGATGGCAAACGATCAACGCAATGGCTTCACGGTGATGAACGCGAAAGGTGTTCGACAAGCCACGACGCCGACCGAAGCGGGGCAGTTCCACGAAGGCGGAGGAGGACACATCACGCTGGCGGTGGCCGATGGAAAGGTCGCCTACAGCACTTGGATTCACGGCAAAGGTGAGAATGCGGGACGCGTCGACGTCGTCGGGTTGGCAGAAAACAAGGGCAAGGAATATCGCATCGATTGCCCCACCGGCGTCCTGCACGGCGCGACGTCTTGTGGCGGCAAAGTCTTCTTCGCTCCGGCCGAAGGCATTTGCTGGGTCGAAGCGGACTTGGAAGTCGATGACGCGGCTGATTCCGTGCATGTCAATCAGCTTAGTATCGGCGCGGACTCGGAGGGCAACTCGCTTCGCACCGGAGCATTCGCGACTCTCGGTGACAAGGTGGTCTTCACAAGTGGCAAGGCTGACCAATCACTGCTCTGCTTCGTCGATGCTTCCAGCCATGAACCCAAGGTTCAATCGATGAAGATGGAACTCGCCAGCGACCAGTCGCTGCGGACACCGATTGTCGGCAAAGGCTCCGGCGGACGTCCGATCGCACTGTGCTTTGCGGAATCGAAAGAAGCTCCGGAAAGCGATCAGCTGTACGTGGTGGAACTGGATCCCGATGGCAACGGTGATTTCTCCGACGCCAAAGCGGGTGAACCGATCGCGGTGGGACCGAGTCAGATGGAAGGCCACTTCGGACATCACGACGCGGTGTTCCTTCCGCGAGGCCGTCAGATCGCGATCACCAACCCGGGCGATGCAAGCCTCTGGGTGATCTCATTGACCGATCAATCCGTCCAAGCAAAATTCGATTGCGAAGGCATGCCAACGAGCCTGGCTTCCATTTCTGACTGAGGCGAGTGCCAACGACCAAGCGACGCCGGACCTGGGGCAATTCCGAGGCTCCGGTCCGGCTCGCGGTCGGACAGGGACACAAACGCCTGGCGTTGATCGACGATGGCCTGCAAGTAGACGCGACGAATCGCGTCGTAGCCGCGATCGTTGGGGTCTTCGATGTTGGTGTAGAACCAATACGTGGGATCATCCCAGTCGTAGGTGCTTCGCCAAAATTGGCGACAATGCGATCCGTGCCCTAAGAACGTTTCATGAAGCGGCACGACATGAACATGCCCGAACTGATTTGCCACCCGGCGAATGACGCGGTTGTATTCCGCATGGATTGCCAAACCGTCGGGCCAATCGGGAAGAAAGATACTCGGTGCATCACCGACACCATCGGTCGGATCGTAGATGTCACCCAGAAAGACAATGCACCCTGCAGAGAAGCGGTCGCTGATCGACTGCAGCATTCCACCCAACCTTGATTCAAACGATTCAATCCAAGGCTGGGCTTGTTCCAAGGTCGCACCGTACATGGCGCCTTCTTCTGGCGGGCGGCGACCGTAGCTGTGGATCAAATCATTTCCACCGGTGGTCATCACGACCAATCCAAACACGTCCTCATCAAACGGCTCGATCTCCGTTTCGATGATGCGTTCATGGTCCAGCGAAGTGGAACCGGACACGGCGACGTTGGACGCCGTCAGGTTGGGCAGGACCGCCGACAAATGCTTGCCTTGCATGCCCGGCCATTCATCCTTTGGATTTTGCTTCAAGCGTTCAAAGTACGAATGCGAACTGGATTTCGCGCCGAGACCTCGCGTGACACTGTCTCCCACCCCGAGCATGTGCACACGTCGCTGCGTCCAAACGGTCTCGAACGGTTCGATCGAGATCTGCAAACCGGCTGGTCCCTCACCGACGGGGCGTCGAAGTTTGAATTCCAAGTACGCTGGGACACCGATGAAAACGATGACCGCGACGACAAACAGGAGTCGTCTGCGGAAGTTCGCTGGTCGACTCGAGGAGGGCAACTTGGCGTTCATATTCTCGCATCAAAAAAAGATGACCAGATAGCAGTGCAAGACGAAAATGGCCGCCGCAATTCGTTCGCTCCACTTTCATTTTAACGCGATCAACGGTCTCCGGTTTGATCTGGCGCCGAGTGACGAGGCGGCATCGGCAGCAAACTTTGTGGCAGTTCGATTTGGAACGCGGCTCCACCCAGCGGGCTATCGTCCACCGTGACGGCGCCACCTAGTCTCCGGCAAATGCGTCGCACGAGGGCGAGACCTAGACCGGTACCAGGCTGAGAGTCGCCGGAAAGGCGATGAAAGGGTTCGAAGATAAACCGACGATCCGCAGCGGGGACTCCCGGCCCGTCGTCTTCGACCAGAAACCGAACGCGATTGGCTTGGTCGGTGATCGTGACGCGAACCTGCGAGTTGGCGTACTTGCCCGCGTTGCCGACCAAGTTGCCGAGGGCCCGAACCAACCCGGCTTCATACGTCACCAAATCGATCGTCTCCGAACCGGTGGGCGAGTCGAAGTGGATGTTGGGATGCAAGGGAGCGTGTTGTCCAATCGCTTCCAAGGCGATTGCTTGAGCGGAAACCCGTTCGCGAGGCGCCACTTGAGATTGCTCGTCGGTGCGAGTGTAGTGGAGCAGCTCAGCGACCAAGTCATCGAGTTTGTCGGTCGCATCATCGATCGAATCCACTCGCTGATTGCGTTTCTCTTCGGTGTCCGCGGAACGCACCAATTCGGTTGCAAATTTGATGCGAGCGAGTGGCGTTCGAAACTCGTGCGAGACCGCTTGCAGCAATTCCTTTTGCGACTGCAGAAGTGATTCCACACGTTCGGCCATCGTGTTGAACGCCCCCACGATCGGCAGGCTGCGACGACGCCCCGTGTCTTTGATCCGAGCGGAAAAGTCACCTTCCGCGATCGCCAACGCCGTTTGCTCGACACTGCGAAACTGCCGGGCAATGGGCCGCATCAAGATCGCAATGGCCATCGCGACCAGCCCAAAGACGCTGCCCAACCCCAGTAGGATGTCACTGCGGCGTGGACCAGCGAACCGAGGCAGCGGGCCCAACTCAAACAGCCATTCCGTTTCGGGAAGAGCCACTTCGATGCTGTCGCCATACAGCACCGCCTCACCCTCATCGAGTCGCTTCAACAGAGTCGGTGACATTCTTCGCTCGGAGCGATCGACCACGTGAACCGGGTACGCGAAACGAGACTGAATGCTGGCGACGGTGTCATCCAAGTGCTCCATGCCACCGGCGACGATCTCATCGCGAGCCAGCAGCGCTCCACCACTGAGCGCACTTTCGATGACCGAGATGTTCTGCGATTCCGTCGTGCCGCGAAACACATACGCTTGAATCACCCAAGCGATGAACAAGATCAGTAGCACCCCGCAATAGAACTGGATGAACAATCGAGTCATGTGCGGCTCCGGTTGCGGCGGAAGAATTTCCTCTTTGCGAACGCCGTTTGGCCCCCTTCGCAAAGCGTCGACTCAGTCATGAACCCTAGCGCATTTTGGTTTGCAAACGCAGCATTTCCAACATCGCATCCGCGGCTTCGTGCCCCTTGTTGCCGACCGTTCCACCGCTGCGCTGGATGGCTTGCTCGACCGTGTTGCAGGTCAGCAAACCAAACCCGATCGGGCGACCGCTTCGCACCGATTGTTCCATCAGAGTGTCGCTGACCGCGCGGTTGATGTGTTCATCGTGAGTGGTCTCGCCTTTGATCACGCATCCCAGCGTGATGGCACCGATCACGTCGGCATGCTGAAACGCTTGCTCCACCGCCCAGCACAACTCCCAAGCCCCCGGCACACGGATCAACCAATGTTTCTCCACCGGTATCCCAGCATCGGTGAGTGATTGCAGGGCTGCTTGAACCATCGAATCGCAGATGTTGGCGTTGTAGCGACTGGCGATGATCGCGACACGTCCGCTGGGCAGGTTTCCTGTGGTTCCATCAATGGAGGGCATTCGAATTCTCGAAGAAGAATTGGAGGTGGGAAGGTTGGTCAGTAAGAGAGGGAAGCCATCAATCCTGAGGCTGAACACTCATCAGAAACTCCGCGTTGTTCTGCGTCTTCCGCATGCGTTTGGTGAGTTCCGTCATGGAGTCTACCGGTGAATGATCCGCTAATTCGCGTCGCAACGTTTCGATCCGGCGGTGCTCTTCTTGATCCAACAACATTTCTTCGCGTCGCGTGCCGCTGCGTGTCAGATCAATGGCAGGCCAAACTCGCCGAGCGACCAAGTCCTGGTCCAAAACGATTTCCAAGTTGCCAGTGCCTTTGAATTCTTCAAAGATCACATCATCCATGCGACTGCCCGTGTCAACCAAGGCGGTCGCCAAGATCGTGAGCGAGCCACCTTCTTCGACTTTTCGAGCCGACCCGAAAAAGGACTTCGGTTTCTGCATGGCTCCCGCGTCCAGGCCACCCGTCAAGAGTTTGCCGGTCGCTGATTCACTGTCACTGTTGTATGCTCGCGCCAGACGCGTGATTGAATCGAGGAAGATGACCACATCGGTTCCCGACTCCACCATTCGCTTGGCTTTTTCGACGACCATCTGAGCGACTTGAATGTGCCGCGCCGGAGGCTCATCAAACGTGCTGCTGATCACTTCGCATTGGGGCGAAGTGATCTCGCGTTCCATGTCCGTGACTTCTTCGGGCCGCTCATCGATCAGCAGCACGACAACATACGCGTCCGGATAGTTGTTCAAAACACCGCGAGCCAAACTCTGCATCAACATCGTCTTGCCTGCACGGGGCGGGCTGACGATCAATCCGCGTTGTCCAAATCCAATCGGCGTGAACAGGTCAACAACACGAGTGCTCAGTTCTTGTGCGTCATATTCAGTGACAATTCGCACTCGAGGGTGCAAGGGAGTCAAATCGTCAAAGGGTTTTTGACGCTGACGTTGCATCGGGTCGGCGTGGTTGATCGCTTCAATCCGAAGGAGCGCGAAGTAACGTTCGTTTTCCTTCGGCGGACGAATTTGGCCGGCAACGTGCGACCCCGTGTGCAGACCAAACCGTCGGATTTGGCTGGGCGAGACATAAATGTCATCGGGGCATGAAAGGTAGTGGTACTGCGCACTTCGCAAGAATCCGAACCCGTCGGGGAGGATTTCCAACGTGCCTTCGCCGTACATCAAACCGTTGGCGCTCATCCGCGCCTTCAGCAGGCGAAAGACAAGATCTTGCCGCGGCAAAGCTGCTATCTCTTGCAAGCCTTCCGTTTCGGCCAGAGCCAGCAACTCATCGTGATCAAGCTTCTGCAGGTCGTTGATATTCAACGCTTGCTTGGAGGATTGATCCTTCGCGGGAATGCCAACTCGACCGCCCGCGCGTGTCACTTCACTGACAATCTCTTCGGGCAACGAGAGCGGATCGCGTTCCGCATCAAGCTCGCGAACGCGTTTATCGACGTCTTTATCTGGGTGGCGCATGCGTCGGTTGCTGCGGCGACCGTTGCGCGCCGGGCCCGGCGTGGAGGAAGGTTCCATGAGGAAAGAACCGATTCGGTGGGATGAAAAGATGAGGAGTACGGACGAGATCCGTCCGGGTGGGGGAGTGATGCCAGATGACCGACATCACATCCAATAGCTTAAACGAATGCATGCCCCCTGTCAGGCGTAATTATGAGGGGACTGTGAAGACGGCGTCACAAACTCCGCTGAGATCGGGTGTCGGTTGCTTCTGCACCTTAGGCGGGCCGGTGCATGCCCCCCGACCCATTGCGCGCGTTGGCGTGCGAGTCATACAAGACGTTTGAAATGTCACTTCGGTTCAGGAGGCGGCGGTCGTCCAGGTTCAACGCCCACGCGAGCCAGGTGGCTATCGGACGATGCGGACGCCAGCACTCGGCTCGCTCGACCACCGCCGGAAAGTCAGGAGGTCGTGCCCAGGAACCTTGCGTCAACAGAATATGCCCGGCGACCATGCGGTCCCCCGAAAGCTGGTGTTGAGCAGGTCGGCAGGATTCTTTCGGCGTTTGAAATGGTTTGGGCAAGCGTTGTTGATCCGACGTACAACCGGCGCTCACGCTGGACTGCTGAATGTTTTGCGTTGTGACACACTGTGGTTCCGCAAATTTTTGTCCCGGCAGGGATTTCAGATGGTAGCCGTCGGTAAGCGATCGCGCCACCGACGGACATGTTTTCCGGGGGTACGCTGCTACGCAGCCCCGCCCGGCTACCATCTGGCATCGCTACCGGGATGAAGGAAGACAGCAAGCTGGAAGAAAAGCTGCATCCGCTATCGGGGCGTCAACATCAAACATTTTGCGGTCCAGGCGAACACCCAAACCGCTCACGTGGTTCCGATCATTCCTGCCGAACTGCTTAGCGGCGTGTCTACCACGGCACCTGCCAGAACGGGTTTGAGCCTGTGACAGCGAACGCATTGCGATAGCGATGAGTGACCGGCATATCCGCCGCGGCCCTAAAAAGGTCGCCCAAGGGATCCACCCGACGCTGCCTGGGGTCCGTCTTCGCGAGAAACGATGGAGCTTCGAATTGCCCCCCCTCCGCCAGTGAACCCCGATGCCTCTTTTTTACGCGTCGACCAACAAAGCTGCCCATGCATTAGGCACCAAAACTTTCGGCACGCCGCCTCAATCGCAACCACCTTGCTTTCACAAACTTTTAAGTCCTTCCTGTCACGTACCTTACAAACCTTTCCAAAGAAACAACTTTGCCTTTGGCCCGAAGTGTGCCAATAGCCATCCTCCGAAAAGAAGTGCTTCCCAAAAGGACAACGCACGACTCACGAGCGATTCAGGATGGCCCGGGCAGGAGTTGGACGGTGGACGGCGGTGCAGCACTTGGTTCGAAACGATTCGGCATGGTGAATGATTCACTTTGGCAATGGGTGCCGAAGGCAACGTGTCGGGTCAACCAACTGTCTTACGAGAAGGAAGACCACATGAGTTCGATCTCAGCATTTACAACACACGAGCTTGGCGGCGGACGGACAGGGTTCCGTTTTGCCTGGCTCACTATGGCTCTCCTTGTGGGGATGATGGGGATCGGCGGTTCACTCGCGTCGGTAGCTTCGGCTCAGGAAGAGCCCTCGGCTGCAATGGAAACTGCAGAGGTCGCCGACGCGGGTGACGCTGATCCAGAGGAACCCGCTGCGGATGCGGGAGTCGGGTACGCCTTCGACAATGGCTTCCTGTTTCTCTGTGCCGTCTTGGTTCTGTTCATGCAAGCTGGCTTCGCGATGGTCGAAGTTGGGCTGAACTCCTCCAAGAACACGATCAACATTCTTTCCAAGAACTTGATGGATTTGTCCGTTGGGGCACTTCTGTTCTTCTTCGTCGGCTTCGGGATCATGTACCCAGGAAGCTACGGCGATGTCACAAACGGATTCTTCGCCTTCGGTGGCACCGGAATCTACGACTCCAGTCCTGATCAAACATTCTCGCCACAAGTCGATTGGTTCTTCCAAGCCGTCTTCGCTGCAACCGCCGCAACGATCGTTTCCGGTGCAGTTGCTGGCCGTATGAAATTCAACGCTTACTTGGTTTACAGTGCCCTCCTGACCGGCCTGATCTACCCGATCAGCGGTTACTGGAAGTGGGGCGGCGGATGGTTGATGCAGTTCGGTGAACTGGTCGACGGCGAGTACGCCATGGGCTTCCAAGACTTCGCTGGTTCAGCAGTGGTTCACGCAGTCGGCGGTTTCGCTGGCCTCGCTGGTGCAATTTTCCTCGGCCCTCGCCTGGGTCGCTACACCGCTGAAGGCAAGAGCGTTCCATTGCCAGGTCACAACGTTGCTTTCGCTGCTCTGGGTGTGTTCATCCTGTGGGTGGGGTGGTACGGATTCAACCCTGGCAGCCAACTGGCTTTCCAATCGTCGGCTGACATCGACGCAACTGTTTTCATCGCCGTGAACACAACCCTCGCCGCAGCTGCTGGCGTGATCGTTGCCACCGCTGTTTCCTGGGGCTTGTTCGGCAAACCTGACTTGACCATGGGCCTCAACGGTGCGTTGGGTGGATTGGTTGGCATCACGGCTTGCTGTGACGCAATGAGCAACTCAATGTCGATCGTCGTTGGTGGCGTTGCCGGTGCCTTGGTCGTGCTGAGCATCATCGTGTTGGACAAAGTCAAGATCGACGATCCCGTCGGTGCTTTCCCAGTCCACGGCGTCTGCGGTGTTTGGGGCTGCATGGCTCTCGGCATCCTGCCAAACGCTCACCTCGAATCTGGCTCGACCACCTTCATGATTCAGCTGATCGGAACCGCTTCGATCTGTGCTTGGGCCTTCATCACCATGTCGGTCGTCTTCGGAGTTCTCAAAGCAGTGGGCATGCTGCGAGTTTCGCCACAAGAAGAACAAGCTGGTTTGGATATCAGCGAACACGGTATGCACGCTTACCCATCGGACGCCGTCGCCGGCGGATCGGTGGTCTAGTTCTACCCACCGCAGTGATGCCGCCGAATGTGCCGTTACCACACTCGGCGGCGTCGCAGCGCGGTGCCTTTGAACTTCTCGGCTCTTGCCTGGGCCAGAAGAAGCCCCAATGATCCGTGACAGGTGTCCGCCTCACCTGTTACGGATCGGGGTCTTTTTTTTTGCGCTGTCAGTGATTCATCGCCGCAAGCGAAGCAAACCGGCCATCACCGGGTCTACGCGAAAAACTGGCGATCGACTAAATTCCTGGTTGGCCCTCGACGCCACCAGCTTTCGTTCAGCGATCAGGAGCGGACCTGAACGCCGAAAGGGCAGCCTCCTTGCCCGCTCGAATAGCTCGCTCGATTTGCCTGCTCGCAACTTCAGACTTGCACCGTCCATGAAATTGATCATCGCAATCGTTCAACCCTCCAAATTGGATGCCATCAAAGAGGCATTGACCCGAGTGGAGGTGCACCGCTTGACGGTGGTGGATTGCCAAGGGTTTGGCCGCCAACGAGGCCAAACGGGCTCGATGCGAGGCCGTGACTACGGCGTCAGCCTGCTCCGCAAAGTTCAGCTGCAGATCGGCGTGAACGAAGAATTCGTGCAGCCCACCATCGACGCCATCCTGGAAGGCGGCCGCAGCGGTGAGAGCGGCGAGATCGGCGATGGAAAGATCTTCGTCCTGCCAATGGACGACTGCGTCCGGATCCGAACGGGCGAACGCGGCGGAGAAGCGATCTAGCCCCGCCTCCAGCCGGCTACCGCCTGGCAATCAATCAATCCACCTGCCACCAACGATGGTATCATTTCGTTTCCACCTGAAAGGAACTGAAATGCACCCCACCTGGCGGCACTCCGTCTTGGCAATGCTCTGCTTGCTTTGGATCACCGGAACGACCCACCTCAGCGTCGGGCGGGCCCAAGAACCTCTGCCGGCGATCCGAGTCAGCCCCGACGGGCACTCGTTCATTCAGGCTGGCTCAGAACAGCCCTTCGTGGCTTGGGGCGTGAATTACGATCACGATGAATCGGGACGCCTACTCGATGAGTACTGGACCGAAGAGTGGGACAAAGTCATCGAAGACTTTGGCGAAATTCAGCAACTCGGTGCCAACTGTGTTCGCATTCACTTGCAGATCGGCTTGTGGATGGAATCACCCGAGCAGGCGTCCCCGTCGCAGGTGAACCAACTCAAGCAGCTGATCAAACTGGCCGAGTCCAAACGCCTGTACCTCGATATCACCGGGCTGGCCTGTTACCACAAAGCCAACATTCCTGCTTGGCTGAATGAACTCAACGAGGCAGAGCGATGGGCGGTGCAAGCCCGATTTTGGTCGTCGGTCGCGAAGGCCTGCGCTGGTAGCCCTGCCATCTTTTGCTACGACCTGATGAATGAACCGATCCTACCAGGCGAGTCCCCCGAGACGGACTGGCTGGCCGGTGAGCTTGGTGGCAAGTTCTTCGTGCAGCGACTGGCACTCGACCGAAAAGGAAGAAGTCGCGAAGAGATTGCGGAAGCCTGGGTCAACCAAATGGTCGATGCGATTCGCGAACAGGACCCAGAGACCATGGTGACCGTCGGTGTGATCCCCTGGGTGTTTGTCTTTGGTGGTGGAAAGCCGCTCTTCCACTCGCCCGACATCGGCAAGCGACTGGACTTTGCCTCGGTTCATTTCTATCCCGAGAAAGGAAAGATTGACCACGCTTTGAAGTCACTGCAGGCCTACGAAGTCGGGAAGCCGCTGGTCGTCGAAGAGATGTTCCCAATGAAATGCGGGGTCGACGAACTGTCGACTTTCGTCCTGCAGTCTGAATCGCATGTCGATGGATGGATCAGCTTCTACTGGGGCGCCACCGCGAATGAACTCCGGGCAAAAAAAGACGCGGGCATTGCGGAGGCGATCACCGCGAAATGGCTGGACGCGTTTCAAGAGCTGTCAGCGGAAATCGGAGTGGCCCCCAAACGTTGACTCAAGCAACTGCAGACCCATCGGCCTGATCGCCCGGATAGGTAAGGTTGCGAAGCATTCATTTGTCGTGTTCGCAACGCCTCAATGCGCGAGCTTGAAGTTGCGTTTCGGGATAGGGCGTCCTGACAACCAGGATCCGGTCCCGCGGCGTTTGATACTCGGCACCTGAAAATGCCGCAGAAAACACCTGCATGGCAACTTGAAGACACGCTCTTGCGCGTTGCGGGACCGCTAGCTGCCGCTTGACAAATGTTCATCTACGAGAGGGGTTTTCAGACCTCCGACACAAACTAGGATCGCTTGGCTTTCGAACGGCCCCCTCCCAGCGTTCTTCCCCAGCAGTTTCTAGCGTCACCGGACCACTGACCATGCCGTCAAAGAAGAAACCGAAACAAGGCTTCACCCTCGTCGAACTGCTGGTGGTGATTGCAATCATCGGCGTGCTGGTGGGGTTGCTGTTGCCCGCAGTGCAAGCTGCCAGAGAAGCCGCTCGGCGAATGAGTTGCAGCAACAACTTCAAGCAGATTGGGTTGGCGATGCACAACTATCATTCGGCCTACAATCGACTGCCTGCACAGGGAGCCGGAACTTATGATTCACTCAACTCCGGCCCAGCGGCTTGGTGGTCCAGCAGCGAAGTAGCCAACAACCTCCGGCTCAGCATGCTCGTTGGCTTGCTGCCATTCATGGAACAGCAAGCAATGTGGGATGCCATCAGTCGCCCGAATGGTCTCAACGCTGACAAATCAACCCGGACACCGCCCTGGCCAGCGATGGGCCCTTCGCCAACGCGACTTGACTACGGCCCCTGGGTGACGGAGATGCCGACCTTCCGTTGCCCAAGCGATCCCGGTTCGGGACTCCCTGCGTTTGGGCGCACCAACTACGCGGCCTCTTTCGGCGACAGCGTTTACAACGTTCATGAGGGTGGACTGAACGACTACCTGCAACCGGATTCCGTTCGCTCGGAAGAAACCCGAGCTTCAGCTCGGGGCTTTTTCGTGATGCACAAAAACATGGCGTTCCGAGACATTCTGGACGGCCTGTCCAACACGATTGCGGCGGGTGAAATCGCCACCGACCTGGGCGATGACGACAAGCGAACGATCGCGGTGGATCAAGCTTCATGGATTGCCGGCCCGTCCAAAAATCCTGCGTGGTGCGCGATCCAATTGCCCAACTGGATCGATCCCGAACGGCCTCAGTTCTGGGGACCAGCAGCTGACCCACGCGTTCCAGTCACGGACGGTCGCGGATTCCGATGGGCCGATGCCTACCAGAACTTCAGTGCCTGCAACACGGCACTGGCGCCCAACCGAGAACTCTGCACGACCGACACAGCTTCACTGCTGACTTCGTTCCCGACTTCCAGCCGCCATCAAGGTGGGGTGCACGTGCTGATGGGAGACGGAGCGGTGAAATTCATCACCGATTCCATCGAAGCCGGAAACTCCGGTGCAGAACCAATCTGGCGATGGAACACACCAGGCGCCCAAAGCCCCTATGGATTGTGGGGTGCACTCGGCACGCGTTCGTCCAAAGAAGTGATCAACGGCGAGTTCTGATGCCCTCGCAAACACGATTGGCATCGACCACCACCGCCCGATGAATTCACACCACTCTTCCCTTCATTCGATCGTCACGATGAAAAAGCCCCGTCTTGTTGCCTTCAGCACCCTTCTGTTGTGCTCATGCATTCTGTGCCAGGTAGGTTGCGCCCCCGGCAATGCTCACAGCGTGATTGAAGACGCCAGCGACACGGAACTTGCCGAAATGCAAGCTATGATTGACCAAAGCGAGCAAACCACCCAACAGTCGTCCGCTGACGCTGCCAAACAACCTTCGAAAAGATAGAGAGCCACAACATGTGCAGTCGACCAACCGGCGTGATTGCCCTCGCCCTCTCACTTCTATCCCCGGTGATCGCGGAGGACCTTCCTTCCATCAATGATCAACGCGCGCACGAACGCTTTGAGTTCCAACTCACTTACGACTTGGACTTCTCCTCGCCCGAGACACTGGATCCCAAAACAGGCTTCCTCCGTCGCGAAGACATGGGTGTCAGCAACAATGCCGGACAGCACCGCCAGGGACCGGGACGGCGGCACGCCGCCTGGTACGACAAACACCACGACCAAACGGCATCGATCGAAGACGGCGTGTTGATCCAACGAGGCTTCGTCGCCGATTCAGACATCGAAGGTTTTGCAAGCCGCGACGCCGGCGAATCGCCTCGCAATTTTGCCTACCTTGACCCCGATCCGAACGACGCCGCCCGAGGCGAAGTCAACTTTGCCGACTTTGAAATCCACACGTCATGGTTCGATACCTTTGCACTGAAAAGCATGAACGGCCAACAAGTGCCGGTCGAACGATCCGATCAACAGGTCCCCAAAGATCAATTCTGGGGACAACCCGGGAAGACCGACACGGCCTCACCCAACATCACCTTTGAGCCAGGGACATTCTTTGAAATCGAGGTGAACTTCGAGGGCATGGAAGCACTCGCTCACCGCCATTCGTTTTGGCTGATGCCAGCTTCGGAACAAAGCGGTGCGTATGACAATGATCCAGCCAACGGGCTTGAGATTGACATCTACGAACACGAGATGGTCGTCGAACAAGATTCGCCAGAGGCTGAATCCCGCAACAACATCCTGCTCATGAAGTGCATCGGTGGAAAAACGAATCCACCATCCACCTTCAACGAACTTCGAGAAGACGGCAAGACATCGATCGATGTCCCGGGGATCAATCAAGGCTGGCACAAAATCGGCCTGTTCTGGACCGAACAGGCTTTGATCTGGTTTGTCGACGGCAAAGCAGTTGTCCGCGACTCCAAACTGGTACCAACAGTACCGATGTACCTGATCATCTCACGGGAAGCGAACACGGGGGCAGGCCAATCCAGCGATCACCAGAACCTTCGAGCCGATGGGGAACAAATCCCGGTCGACGCAGGACTGTACGGGAGGAACGTCGCCACGCCCAAAAATCGAGACCTTATCAAACAAGGCCGAGACGAGGTTCGGGTGAGAAGCGTCCGAGCATGGACCATCCAACCGCGGACCTGAAATCGCTCGATCGCAATCGAACGCCACAGACCACCGCCCCAGTTTGCCACCTGAAGTCATCAAGCGGCACTCAACAACACGGCAACAAAACACGGCGTTGAACATGAAGTGCAACGCCCTGCGTGTCAGGTCATGAAATGACCTGCTGCTGGATTCAGCCAGCCATCCGCGTGATGCGATTGTGAGGGGCAGCCAACTCTTCTGCCGTCGGCTGATAGCGAAACTGCATCAGGTAGGCATCTTCCGTCGCATCGTCATAGAAATCTCGCAGCACTGAAATGGCCTTGAAACCCAACGACTTGAAGAACAACTGAGCTTCCAAGTTCGTCTCGCGAACTTCCAGCATGATGCGATTGCGACGTTCCTGAGACAACTTGCCCAGCAATTTTCGCATCATCGTGTTGCCGATGCCGTGACGTCGGTAATCACTGTGAACGGCGAAGTTCAGGATATGCAACCGATTCTTGTGCAGTTCATAGATCATGAAACCCGCCACACGCTCGTCGCATTCTGCCACCATGCCAATGCAATTGCGTTGGCGAAGGCAGCGGATGAAGTCATCCTCCGACCAAGCGAACTCAAAGCAGTTGGATTCAATCCCCAAGACATCCGGCATATCTCGTCGAATCATCCAACGGATATGCGCGGCTTGTCCGGTCAAAGCTGGGCCAATTTTCTGCGTGTTTTCCACGTCGGACTCCCTTCCGGTTCTGTGAAGATCGCATCGCCGTTTGCGGGGGCCTTCCTGGCTCTCCGGCGATGAGAGGGAAATTAGCAGAACCCTTTGACCGCACCAAGATGAAATCCCCATCCGAATTCTCCCTCCACGAACTGGCAACCCAGGGGCTTTGCGAAAGCGACCAGGCAAATTGGGCGACGTCGATTGAGGCCAAAAATTGACTTTCCGATCAATCGGATGGTGGGTTGTTTCGTTGCCAGGAAACTCGATCCAGCGAATTCCGCACGCTGTCCAGTTTAAAATCTGGCAACGTCAATTTCGGATCATGTTCGATCACAAAACTGCGAACCGCGTGCGTTCGATGAGCCAATTGGCAATCGACTTCCTCCACCAATGGAACGAAACGTTCCAGGAAGGATTGGTTGACGATGTAGCTGTACGTGCCAGCGACATGGTCCGCTGGGCACCGAACCAGATTGGGTGCGACAAGGTGCGTGGGGTTCCCTTGGCTTCCCACCAGAGGGTTGAAATACGACAGATGACAAAGGTCCCACTCGACTTCTTCCGGGAAATCCACTTTTTCTAGATAGCGAAAGAACTCCGGATGAATTGTGACATCGTCTTCCAAGACAATGACAGGCAGTTCCTCTTCGGGCCGATCATAGAACTGGATATGCGACAACGTGCATGCAGCAGACCCCCATAGATGCTGAAGGTCGGATCGCCATCTGCCCTGCAGGATCGCCGGCAATCCGAGGCGTTCAAAATCTTCGGTCTCGGGCGTCTTCGCTTGAATGATCTCCGCATTGCGAAAGCCTGCCCGGTGCAGTTGCCACTCGATTTGACCAACGCGTTCCTTTGATTGCTCGTCGAGCGTGCTGATCACGAAGGTCGGCGTGTCTTCATCGATGTGTTTCATGAAGGGCTCATCGAACGATCGCCAGCTGGGTCAACGAGCGAGCGTTCCCATGCACAACGGGCATGGCCGCGCCCTGACGATTCAACACCCGCCCATCGGGCAGGACACGAACATCGCCTCGTCGGCGATCATGGACACAAAAATTCCAACCCTCTGCGACTTCCACCCAACGACTTGCATCGCTGTGGCAATAAAAATTCAGTGCCGTCTGGTCGCCCCAATCGGTCGTTCCACGCAGTTCCCTGTTTCGCAATCGCATCGCTTCGGTGAAGTATCGGTTCAATGACTCAGCTGTTCCCGCACTGAAACCGCTGTTCAAGAATGGGTTGGATGCGAAGAGCTCAAACGCACGCCGACGCATCGACGCATCTTCGATCGTTCGCGTCCACCCACGAATCGCGTTGTTGTAGGGGAATCCGAGTGGTTCGCTGACCGCCAAAATCTTGCTGGGGTGTTGCTGCGTCTGCTGCCAAAGCGCATCGAGCCGACCTTGAAACAACACATCCCCCGCATCCCAGTAAGCCACTGAAGTTTCGCTTGGCAGCTGCGCGACGATGTCGCGAAAGTCGGCCAATCGCCTCACCGGTGGAAGCTGCCCGTTGTACGGTTGACGAATGAAACGGACGTTCGGCAACGCTTGCAGTTTCTGAATCTCGCTGGGATACAACCCGTACCCCACCACGATGACTTCCTGACGGTTTCCCGAAGCCCGCAACGTCCGCAAGAAGACGTCTTGGAATCGTCTGACATCACGACGATTGAACGCCACCAAAATTTTCGCGTTCTTCACGACCTCCGGGTTCACGCTGATTGGAGGCGGATCCACTGCCGCAACATTCCTAGTCGCACAATCGGTCGCCGAATGCCGAGGCGACAGATGCCATGCTTTGGCGCCGCTCAAATAACCGATGCGGGCTCCACTTCGGCGCACGTCTTCGCACTGGCACAAACATTCGCACTTGGAAGGTTCCCAACGAAACGCATTCCGTTCCAACACGGATCGACGGAACAACGTTGCTCCCATCGCGACATGCCGGGAATCGCGATGAGACGATGACTCACCCAAGTAGTCCGCGGCAAACGCACCGTAGTTGGACCTCGCCATCAAGGCATGGTGCAACCGAGCGATGCAGTCTTTGCCAAGCACCACGTCGTCGTCCAAGAACATCAGGTGGTCCGAGCGCCCACGACGAACCGCTTCGTTTCGAGCCCGAACGATGGTCGCCATTCGGCTGGCGTCCGTCCGACCAGGTTGACCGATGACTCGGTGAACATTCAATCGGACATCGACTTGCGACTCAATCGCGTCCCGCACCGAATCCTGCAAGGGGCGATCGTCTCGAGTGAGCAGCGCCAGATCAATCGTTGGCATGAAATTCATCGAACGACCTCAGTGGCAACCGGCGGAAACCCCTGATGGCTCCATGTTGTAATGGTTGACCGAACGATCCTCCGGCAGCGGCGGGTAGAACTCCGCACTCTCCGCAGCCGTCATGCCGGCTTCCATTTCGAGCAACGACTGGGCCTGCTCTCGAACGTAAAGAATGCCAATCAACTTTTCCTTGTTCATCATCGCATACGCTTTCTGAGCCAGTTTCTCGCCCTCAAACCACTCGCCATCTTCCAGATCAACGTCGGCGGTGGAGTTGGGAACGAACAAACATTTCACGTCCATCGCGTAGAAACTGCGTTTGACCGCGAGCTTCGGCGACAACTGCTGACTCGCCACCACATAGGCGGGATCAGCGACGGCATCCCCCTTTTCGAAAGTGATGGTCGCCAATTCGGGGAAACGCGGTGGTATCGAGACGGTGCCCGACAATGCCATGGCACGAACTTGCTCTGGACTTTTACTCACGATGCTTGCCTCGGATAGAATGCTAGCGGCTGGTTTGTTCACCCCACGGAGAAGAAGGCTATTCCTTTTTCACGCCCCACGCAAGTTTGCCAACTGGAGCGAGCGACTCGGAACCAACCATTTCCAATTCCTTCCTTGAATCTTCCTTTTTGGCCGGACAGCATGCGTTTGTGTTTCTTGACAGCTCTTGTCGGCGTCGCTTTGACTGCCATTTGCCAGAGCAAGGTGGCTGCTCAGTCCGCCGACAACCCCGGCGTCATTTTGATGCCGAAACAAATCTACGAACAGATTCCGACACGAACGAACCTTTCGCCATCCACCGCTGCGTCGGTTCCAAGTGCGGCGATTCCGGGCACCGCCACTCTGAATGGGGTTCCCGTTCCGGCAAGCGATCGAACTGCCGAGCCTGAGACTCATCTCGCCCCGCCGATGAGTGCCGCGTACAGCATGGCCCCGGGAATTGATCAGAATTGGGGCCTGACAGACTCGGTCGTCCTGCCACAGCAAGTCGACCTGCGAGACCATTTGCCGACCCCCGGAAAACAAGCCCAAAACGATTGCGTCGCTTGGGCGGTTGCCTACTCGACCTACTCATGCCAAATCAGCCAAGAACGTCGACGCAAACCGACCTTCGCTGGCGACCACTTCAGTCCCGAATATGTCTACGATCAGATTTCCAGCAATGGAGAAGGGTTGACCGTTCAACGAGCGATCGATTTTTTGAAACTCAATGGGTGTGCATCACGAGCAAACCTGGATCAAACGAACCGACAAGCCACACCACAAGCAGCGGTCGAGGCGAACACCTTCCGACTGCTCGAAAACACACGTGCTCGCAACCTGGATGAGATCAAGCTGTACTTGCACGAAGGGTACCCCGTCATCCTGGTTGTTCGCATGGAAACGGAGTTCCGCTCCGACGAAAACGACGGCTCCCCCTACCTCTGGAGCAGCGATTCATCCTCCGAGGTGAACCATCATGCCGTCACCGCGGTTGGCTACGACGACCAAAAACGATCCCTTCGATTGATGAATTCATGGGGAACGCAATGGAAGGACCAAGGATTCTGCTGGGCGTCGTACGACAACTTTGATTCGATCGACGTCAGCCAGTGGTGTGCCGAAGCTCATGTGTTGCGAATCAAAGAACACGCCCCCTACGAAGCATGGATGGTCAAAGTCGATTCAGCGGCCCCGGTGAATCCATTCGCCCCACCGCCGCCTCCTATCCGGAGGCACTTCCTGTTGAAGAATGACCGAAAAGTCTACGAGAACGGACAAGTCATCTCGCCATCCTCGTGGAAAGTGGATGACCTGGTTTGCAACAACAAAAACCTGTTTCTGCTGGCGCGCGATCAAACCGTTTACCAACTGGAGGACACCGGCGTAGGCGCCAGCTGGTCGCATCTCAGTCGCGCCCCGCTGGCGGGAAAAAAGGTTTGCATGATGGCAGCAGCGGACTCTCAACCACTTCACGCCCTCACCGAAGACCAAAACCTCTACCAGTTCCAAGCAGCTTCGGCGACTTGGTCCCTCGTTTCCCTCTCCCCCAATGCCAGCAAGCCGATCGACCTGCGGACAGTCAACCAAAAGCTCCGAGTGATCACGAACAAGGGAACGGTTTACCAACGAAATACGAACGGCCAATGGGAAGAACGGACACGGCTTGCCCCTTGATCATTGGCTGGGCTCGTTGTCAGGGCCAAAGCATTTTATCACGGCCCAAAACTCCCCCTCACGGCTGAATCACAGCCGCTCATTCCGCATTGGGTTCTTCCACCACCTGCAACGTGCGTGCGACGCGAAATCCAAGATAAGGGTGGTGCGTGTAAAGCTTTTCTTGTTCTCGTTTGGCCGAACGCATGGTGGTCGGAATGTAGAACACCGCGCTGCCTCGTGCGGCTCGAAAAGTCGACTGGTTGTCGATCAAGCCATTGGTCGTGTCGACAAGCATCGTTTTGTTTTCGCGGCGTGAGACTTCATGAGTTTCGCACCACTCCATCACGTTCCCGAGAGTGTCAAACAAACCGAACGGGTTGGGCACCAACTGCCTGACCGGTCGAAACAGGATTCTCGAGCCCTGGGCAGCCCCTTCCGTTGTCCAGGCGTATTGAGGCAGCAACTCGGGCGAATTCCCATAGGAACGAGGCGTGTGGGTTCGTCCGCGGCAGGCATATTCCCATTCTGCTTCCGTTGGCAGTCGGTAACCCGTGCGTTCCAGAAAGTCCTTGGGACGCTTGATCCCTTCGGGCAACTGGTAGGACTGTTCAATTTCTTGGATTGACGGGTAACACATTTGCGATTTAGGAATGCCTTCCTGTTCACTCAGCCAACGGCAGTACTTGATCGCATCGAACCATCCAACGGAAGTCATCGGACAGTCGGGTTGAAGTGCGTACTGGGTCGCGTAAGTCGCATCGGGATCAAAACGCTGGAATTGCTCCAAGGTCACCTCCGCGTCACAAATCGCGAATGTCCGAGGGATCTGGGTGCGAATGGGAATCTCCAACGAGTGATCGCGAAAAGACTCATGGCCGGGAGATCCCATCACAAAATCCACTGGTCCCTGAATGGTCACCATCGTTTGCCCTTGCCCGTTTCGGTCCCAAACGGGAGCCAATTCTTCCGAGCCTGAAACGGAAACCGCTTCCGACACATGGTCAGCCGACGATGAAGGGCGATCGGATTGATCAATCTTCTCCACGACCTCTTCCCACTTCCAACGATTCGCCAAATACCGACAGATCGAATGAATGGAAGCCTGAGGATGGTTCGTCCCCCAATCGCTCACCAGTGTTTCTAGCTCCCGAAGATCATCCGCGGGCAACTGCTCAGGACGATATCGCGCCAGCGAAGCGAGCAATGCGAACCGACGAGATTCATTGTCCTCCACCCGCAACTGCTCCAGCAAAATGGAGGAGGGGACACTGAGCGACGCCAGCCGATCCATCAGAAACGATCGCAAACGAGGGTCAGGGGCGTCTTTCAAGGATTCCCAGAGGTGCTCCGCAGATCCCAGACGGGTCAATGCGATGATGGCATTCGCTTGCCGACTCGCAACATGGTCCTTTTGTTCATCCGTCACAACGGGACGGATCCAAACCGATGCCGCAACGCTTTCGTCGTCTTCCACCAGAGACAGACTGGCCAAGCGATAGCCTTCCGCGGCCAATCCCTTTGACGCTCGCCAATGGTCCTCGGCGGGAAGCCGTTCCAATGTTTTTGATTCGTACGCGCCACCGTTCCACCAAATCGCGGAATAGCTCACCGTGTCTTCGTCGAACTCGCCTGGAGGGTTCATACGGATGTCCGTTTGATATTTCCCCAACGTCACCCGCGTCTGAAAGCTGTAGGGGCTCTCGTTCCAAGCGTCCTCCGTCATCGGAGGTGAAACCAACCGATGACGCACCGAACTGTAGCGATCGCTCCCACTGGGATGGCGGCGTTTTAAATTCGATTTGGGAACGAACCCGCCGTGAAGAAGCGGCTCCCAGCCTTTCGATTGATGCTCCGAATCGGATAGTCCCAGGTAAATCCTGGAATCAATGACACCATGAGGTCGTTCCGTCCAGAGCACGCCGTATTTCTGCAACATTTGCATCGGATCCGATTCCGCATCAACAACATCGTCCGGAACCGCCGTCACGTCACAGGGATAAAACCCATCGTCGCGCATCGCTTGTTGAATCTCGTCCACGGATTCGCGATCAACGTCACCTGTGAACCGCCAATCCAGCCCGTCCCTTTCGAAAACAGCCGCGACACACGAATCCAAGCCTTTCGCATAGACGCGAACACACTCGGGACGGAACCCAAACGGCTGCATCGATCGTGCAAGCGATTCAAAGTCGTCCAAGGGACAACACTGAACCATTGCGAACGCCTCTCCGACCAAACCTTGCATTCCTCTGATTTCGTTTTTCAACTCAACGCTGATTTCCGGAAACCGCTCGAGGTCTTCGGTGTCCGTCCAAGTGGGCAGCGCTCGCTCACCCAATTCTTCGTTGAGGAATTGCGAGATCGACCGGGGATCCGTTTTCGCAACCGATAGCAGCAACTCAAACTGGTCCTTCTCCGCCGCGATCAACAAGTCCTTCAGGAGAGGGTCGGCAGGCGTCAGACAATGCGAGATCAGAAACGCAGCGTTCAATCGCACGTCGCTGCCTAAATCAAATTGATTCGCTTCTGATGTGGGTGCGAAGTACTCAACAGCGGGTTCAAGGATGTGTTCGGCGATCCGTGTGAAGCCCGGTGTCAACTCACCGACTCGTGTTGGATTCTGGTTCACGATGGCTTGCACTAGATGGGAAGCATGATGTTTCCAATCAGGATTCGCTGGATCAAGTTGTGCGAGCACCCAACCAAACCGAAGTCGCCGGTCTTCATCCAGAGTGTCGGATCTAAACCGGGACCAAAGCATTTGCGTTGCAAGTTCCGATTGCAGGGCGAGACGTTCCGCGATCACGCCCAGGGTGTCATGACTCGATTGCGGAATGGCATCAACCAGAGGTTCAATCTGACTGGGATCCTGATCCACCAAAGCCAACCTGGCCGCCAGGACCTCTCGAGGCGACTTGGTTGAATCCGCCACCACAAATTGCAATCGAGGTTCCGCCTCCTCTCGAATTGACTGCATGGTTTCGATCACCTGAGGCACCATTGCCACATCGGCGGCGAGCAACCGAGAAACCATCGACTCCGTTTCTTGCTTGGCCAGATGATTGGCAATGTTCTGGTTGACGGTGGCGACAGCGAGGCCCGCGAGAACCAGCAGAACTGCAGCGATGGCCCAACGTGTTCCGTGAAAACGAGTTGAGGCGGCCATCAGCTTGGCCTGATCTTCCGTGCGTTGTGCCGATGCGGTCAAAGCGAGAAAACGGAGGTATTCCAAACCACTTGGCAAAAACCGATTTTCGCGTTTCGGTTTCCAATACTCCGTCAACTCATTCAAACGCAGTCGGGCTCGCCCACGAGCAGTCTGGCGATCACTTTGAGTCAACCAATCCCGAATGGGCTCCACCAAAAAGTCGTGCGTCAACTGATAGCTGCGTTGGGACACATCGGATTCCACACCAATTAATGCTGCGGTGGGCGTGATCAAGCGAAGTTCTCCATCGAGCGCCTCAATCAGTTCCCCGAAGGTCGCGTCATCCAGACCGGCCACTTCTTGCAGACGATCCAGGTCTTTCATCTGCCCTTTGATTTTGGTCCCTCGCTCGGGCAGCAACTCGGCCAACACGGCTTTGGCAGGGTCGCGCAGCCTTCGGTGGTGCGGCGAAGCATTGGAGTCTTCAAAGGTTGACTGGAGGTAAACGATGTCGACCCCTTCGG
This sequence comes from Rhodopirellula islandica, assembly GCF_001027925.1. Lineage (NCBI taxonomy): Bacteria > Pseudomonadati > Planctomycetota > Planctomycetia > Pirellulales > Pirellulaceae > Rhodopirellula > Rhodopirellula islandica. The sequence goes on from NZ_LECT01000015.1 coordinate 269,690, forward strand.
CGCCACCAAACTCGGCCAGCGTCTTCAGATCCCACGTGCGACTCTTCAACATTTGCGCCAACACAGCCAAATGAATCGAGATCACTCTGCCGTTTTCTTGAACAGCCTCGATGATCCGCGAGATGAACTTGGTCTGTTCAGCCGTGATCTGCCCCAGGTCTTCCGGCAAGCATCCATAGGCCCGACCGAACTGCGTCAGAACATAGTGAGCGTGCCTGCGATCAAAGCGGTCCACCGCGATGCAGTTCACGTCTTGAACCAATCGCAAATCCAGCTCGTGAAAGAACTGAGTCGCAGGCATCCAGAAGTCGTCCCGAATCAACAACAAGCATTGCAGGTTCTTGCCGTCGCACTGGCGAATCGCGTCAACCAAGACTTCGTCTTGCATCCTCGAGTGAATGTGCAGCCATTGCTCAAATTGGTCCACAATGACCAGGACCTTTTTCCCCCCACCAACACCATTTTTTCGAATCGATGCCATCGCGCCGATCAGCGTGGACTCCGCAGCAATGTTCGAGTCCAGTTTTTGCAGTGCCGCCAACAGGCAGGATTCCGTGTGCGTCGCGTTCGCTTCCAACGAAACGACTTCCACGGACGCATCCAACAACGGCACCAAGCCCGCCTGCATCAACGATGACTTCCCGGAACCCGAAGGCCCGTAAATCAGCGCCACACGAAAAGCCTCGTCGATGTCTCGAGCGTCAATCCGGATCTTCAGCTGACGCAGCACTTCAGGAATCCCGTGAGCGTCTCGTGCCCCCGGGACCAACTGCAAAAAGAAACTGCGATCATGCTGGTCAAAGGCCCGCAATCCTTTCGGAATCACACGTGGCTCGGCGTCGGGGCGAAGCAAGTTTGCCAACTCGCCCGGCGAAGACAACGCATTGGCAGCGGGAACAAAGGTTGCCGATAAATCCCCGCTGTAATCGACCGTGGACTCTTCGGTTTGGTAAGAACCAAGGTCCGCTGCCATGGCAGCGGCAGTGGGGTAGCGATCCGAAACTCGCTGGGCCAACGCCTTCAAACAGATGCGTTCCAGCTCCATCGGCAAATTCGGATCAAATTGCCGCAGCGGCTTCGGTTCGGCCCGCACAATGTCTTGCAGCAACTGTTGGCTGGAGCCACCGCTGAAGGGACGCCGTCCCACCAAGAGCTCGTACAACACGATCCCCAAGGCAAAAATATCTGCTCGACCGTCGACCAAGTGGCCCTCACCACGAGCTTGTTCGGGGCTCATGTAGGAATAGGTTCCGATCAGCAATCCCGCCCGGCTCGGACGAGGAGCATCGTCACTCATCGCCAATCCAAAATCAGTCAACCAAGCTCGGTCTTGGGTGTCGATCAGAAGATTGCTTGGTTTGACGTCTCGGTGAACCAAGCCGTTGGAGTGCGCGTGATGCAGTGCTTCGGCGATCGAGCGAATCCACCCCAGCCCTTCGTCCAGGGAAGGTTTGGACGCCAGCAAACGTTCGCGAAGATCCACGCCCTCAATGAATCGCGAGACGACGAAGAAGGGAAACTGGTCCGAGTGGCCCACGTCATAAACAGGAACGATGTTGGGATGGTCCAGTTTGGCGACCATCCGGGCTTCCGACGTCCACTGAAATTCATCGCTGACATCTTGCAGCGACCGAAGTGGAATCTTGATCGCGACGTCACGGTTGAGTGACTCGTCTTTGGCTTGAAACACCGAACCAAAGCCTCCGCTCCCGATCCGACGGATGACGCGATAGCGTCCAATCCAGTCCGGGGTTTCGATGCTTGGAACCGCCCGTCCAGACGCGATGGTCGCATCCACTTGCGATGTCTCGGACAGGCGATTGATGTAGCCCGGCTGAGTTTTACTCGACGGAGTTTCCCCCGGAAGGTCCGAATCGGAAGCCAAACCTTCATCCTCTTAAAAGGGACGGAACAAACCTGTGGAGGACGTCGCCAACGACTTCCACAAGTGTCCACCTTACCCCATATCCATCGACGAAGTTGTGTCTTCAAACGAAATTGTCTGCCACCGAATCGCCGAGTTCCAAATCGAAACTCGCGACGATCTCATTCGTTGTCACATGGAATTGGCGGCATCCGTCGTGAGTTCGTTTTCAATCCAACGATTTGAATCGAATGTCTTTGAATTCCGCCCACATCGATTTGCCGGCGTGGAGTTGCAAAGCCAACTTCCCATCCAACAACGCAAGTTCAGGTTGCTCATCCGTGAAGTCGAGAATCAATTTCCCATTCAAGAAGTGCTGGATGTGGTTGCCATTCCCGATGATGACGACTTCGTTCCAGTCATCCAACTTGAACAACTTTTGGAACTCAGCTTCGTCCATGAAGTTTTCCAAGACCTGTTTCTTGCCGTCCTTCCAGACCGCTTTCTCACCAACCATGCAAATGCGTCCACGACGGCCACCTTCGTCGTAGATGAAACCGGCGATGTTGGGGAACTTCATTTCGTTGCGAAGTTCGTGCTGGTAACCACGCACGACCCACTCGTTGCGAGCCGATTTGTTGGTGATGTGCTTGGACCGGTACTGAATGCCCGAGTTGTTGTCCGCATTGCAACGGAACGAAAGCCGGACTTCGAAGTTCTTCGTGCTTCCGTCTTGCCAGATCAGGAACGTGTTTCCATTGGCTTTGTTTTCCTCGGTGGTTTCGCCATGAATGACACCATCACGCACGGACCACAATCGCTCATCACCGCTCCAACCTGCGAGGTCCTTGCCATTGAAAATCGAGGTCATGCCGCTCTCGGCAGGCAGCTTCACGGGGGAATCAGCAGAAACGACAAGCACGTTTGAAAAGACGACGGCCAAACCAAGGGCGAGCGTCGTTGACCAAGAAGTCTTCGAAGTGGTTGCAGTGAACAGTTTTGTCATCGAGGTGGGATCCTTAGGAGGGAATTGCAAGCATCGATCAGATTTGATCCACGCAGAGTATGGTTGAACGAATCGCCGACGCCAACCATTGGGGCAATCTGACAACCGAAAACTTCCGCGGCGGCCCCCTTCGGCAGCTCAAAACAGGGTTCCATGAAACGCAGACTGGATGGAAACAGGGATCGCGGTCGCCAATTCGTTTCAAACCCACCGAAAACACGTGTCATCGAATGGATTTCGCGGGGCAAATGAAGCCTGCACAGCTTACGTAATCGCCTCAGCCAGATTGTCTTTGCCTGGGATTGGCATATTCTATGCGAATGCCTGAACACGGAATTGCTTCCGCGATTTCTTTCGGCCAAAGTGCCGAGCAGGCGAACCATGGGTTCGACTCGCACGGTTGCGAGGCCGGAACGATCTTCATCGGCTGCTGCGATAGCACAGTCAACCACGGGTTTTTCGACCCGAGCGGTTCACGATGAGGTGTTTTTACAAGGAGTGACGTGAATGTCCGATTCGATACCGACACATGACGCAATCATTGCGTCCGAAAACGCGACTCGTCCAGAACCTGTTGTCATCACCAAGGGTGTTCCAGAGCCTACCGACACGCTGTACTGCGAGGACCTGCAAGTTGGCCAGCAATGGTTGAGTCCATGGCGGGTCATCTCTGCAAACGATGTTCGTACCTTCTCCCATTTGACGGGCGACTTCGACCCGTTGCACGGCGATGAAAGTGGCGTCGACAGCGACTTTCCCAAGTCCCCGTTTGGTCGACCGGTCGCCCACGGCTTGCTGGGGCTGAGCATCTTGGCGGGGCTGTCGACCGAGTTCCCGCGAGCAGCCACCTTGGCGTTGGTGTCCGTGGACAACTGGAGTTTTGACAACCCGGTCTTCTTTGATGAACGAGTTCGCGTGGTCACGTCGGTGGAATCAACCGAGGCCCACGGTCGTCGCGCCGCGAAAATCACTTGGCATCGCCAGCTGGTCAGCGACGATGGCCGGACGTTGCAACAAGGCAAATTCGTTACATTGGTGGCTTCCAACAAACGCTATCGCCGCCAGCCTCGTTGAGGCAAGCGGACTTGGTCTCGCTCCTGGAACGAAGACACGCTCATTCGCGGACCAACTGCTTCGCGGCGTAGCAAGCCAACATCGCCAGTGTCGCGGTCGGGTTGCCCGTGGTTGGTTCGGGCAACAAAGACGCGTCGACGACGCGCAAATTCGCGATGCCAGCAACGCGAAAGTTGGAATCCACGACGCTCCCCAACGCACACGTGCCGGCAGGGTGATACAGCGTTTGTGAATAGCGAGCCATTGCGGCGGTGATCGCAACATCGGTTTGTCGCTTGGCACCCGGAATCATTTCGGATCGCAACTGCCGATCGAATCCGGATTGCTTCACCAACTCCCGTACCCACCGGACTCCTTCGAGCAATCCAAGTCGGTCGCGATCGTCGTTCCAGTAGCCGGCGTCAATGAGCGTTTCATCCGACGTCCAATCGATTCGGCCGCGCGAAAGAGGACGCGTCAGGTTGACCCCGATGGTCATCGCGGGGCGCCGAGTGTCATTCGGGAACCGGAGGTAATCGGTGGGAGTCACATGCAACTGCCAGCAATGCGTTTCGTCCAGACCACCGCACTCAGCGACGTTGCAGGCAATCGAACCCCCGCCTGCATGTTGCCACTGAGCCAAAGCGGTCATGTCAGGGGTTGAATCTGAAAACGCTTGGCCATCATGTGAATGGACAACCGGCATGATCAGATGGTCATGCAAATTCTCACCGATCTGTGGGTTGGTCAGTCCGCTGCGATGTAGCAAGGTGGGCGAGGCAATCGCCCCCAGTGACGATACAACTTCCGCATCGTTCGCAATCCGACTCGTTTGACCATCCGACCATCGGATACCGGTTACCACGCGGTCCTTGATTTCCAAAGAAGAAACCTCCGCACGAACGACGCGGATCCGATTGGCCGCCACCGCGTTGCTCTGACACAAATCCGCGATCGCGTCCACGGCCGTCCATCGCCGCCCATTTCGATTGAGTCGATCGTAGGCAGCGAAGTTTCCACTCACGCGACCTGACACTGCCTTCAAAAACGCTTCGCTCGTGGGGCTGAGCCACCGGGTTTGCTCGGGACGAATGATTTCCTGGGCTCGATCAAACGCTCGCTGAAGTTGCTGCTCGGCATCGGTCGGCGAGTCGCCGCTCAACCGGTTGTCATTGGACTGCGGCTTTGGCACAAGCGACGTTGCCAACGATCGGAGATCGGCAGCGGTCGGCGGGAACCAAATCATCGAATTGATTCGCCCGCTGCCACCCAAGCCTCTCCCGCGTGGCCAAGGAATGGATCTCCCCGCCAACGCTTCGGCAGGTTGCGTTCGGAATTGGTAGTCCGCTTCGCCACCCAACAACCTCAGCCAGCGAACAGGCCGCTGTTGGTCTCGCGCGGGAACTTCGCCACCAGGAGATTCAATCACCCAAATGCGAGGTGCGGCCGCGCCGAATCGGGTCCCGAGCAAGGACGCCAATTCATGAGCCAAGAGCAGGCCGCACAAACCACCTCCCAGAATCACCATTCCATTTGAGAATTCGTCGGGACGATCAACCTCCGTTGGGATTGAATCGGCAATCGACACAGTGCGTTGGGAAGAGTTCACGTTGAGTTGGATTCACGATCGCCGAATCGAACGTCGATGGACACGAAACGATCACTCCGTAGGAGCTTGCCATCCATCGGGCAAAATGCCTTGCTCGACTTCTTCGTCCCACTCATTCATCAACGGCCAATCTTCTGCGAGTGTTCCAAAGTCAGCCATGTGCAGGTAGCCACGGACTCGTTCGATGACTCGATCCAGCATCGCATTGTCTTTGGCGAAGATCGGACCGTGACTCGGGGCCAACCACTTCACATCACTTTCGCGGATGCGGGTGAGCGATTGGACGAACGATCGAATGTCGCTGCCGTGGTGGGCGTCGATCGCACCGATGCAGCCGTCACGATAGAGGTTGTCACCCGACAACAGCACGTCGCCGATTCGGAACGCGAGTTGGCTGTCGGTGTGCCCGGGCGTGTGCCAGACTTCAATTTGTTTTTTGCCGACCGTGATGATGTCTCCGTCATTGATCTGGTTTTCGATCTCAACGGGAGGCATCGCCATGTTCAAATTCTGTGCTTCGATGACCGCCAAGGTTTTCAGCGTGTCGCCCGTCGTCAGTGGTTCCACCGCGTTGGGATGAGCCGAAATCGTGGTCTTCAAAATCTGCTTGGCTTTGGCCAACCCCTGAATGTGGTCCACATCGGCGTGGGTGGCGACCAGGGTCTTGCAGCGTGAAAGTGGAAAGTCCAAGCCGCGAATGATTTCGATGAAGTCATCGACGGTCTCTTCATACCCAATGTCAATCAGGATCCACTCATTCGAATCGTGGATCAAATAGACGTTGCACCCAAGCACTTCACCAGCTTGAAAGTTCAACTCGATCACGCCGGGAAACAGTGGTTTTCTTGCGAGCATATTGGGTTGCGAAAAGACGGAGGCTGACGGAGAAAAGCAGTCGCCGAGGCGGACTCCGGAGCGAATGTTGTAGGCTCCTTTTGGAACTTTGTCACTGCCCATCTCGCAGCCCCTGCCGGTTCGCGTCACCTTGCGTGGCTCCTGTGACCAGCGACACTGGGGGCACTCCTTCAGCGACATCCACGCTGGAAGGCCAGCAGCGCCCAAAAATGCTCGTGGCATCGGTGACCGCCGATCCCGAAACTTCCGGATCGAGGACCATGCTTCACGCCATCGTTTTTGTTTGTGCTCTGTTGCTGCTTGGCGTTGGGTTGCGTCAACAAGTCGCATGGTTTCGAAAGGGGTTGATCCCTGCTTCGTTGATCGCAGGATTCCTGGGGCTGGCGGTGGTTCAGTGGTTTCGCTGGAACGGACGCGACACGCTGGAACCGATTGTGTCCGCCCTCGGTCCATGGCCGTCGACTTTGATCGCCGTCGTTTTCGCGGCCATGTTGTTGGGCAAAAGCAAACAAGATCGTTCTTCGTCGAGCCAGCATTTGGTCCGAGACGTCATGCAGCAGGGTCTGATGGTTTGGATCATCGTGCTGGGCCAAACCGTGGTTGGGCTCTGGGTCACGTGGTGGTGGATCGGACCGCAGTTCGAATTGCCTTCCTCGGCCGGAATGTTGATCGAAACCGGGTTTGCTGGCGGGCACGGAACCGCCGCGGCGATGGGAGACGTCTTCAAGCACGCTTCGATCGGCTGGGAAGAAGGCTTTGACCTGGGCGTCATGATGGCAACCGGTGGATTGGTTTACGGCCTGGTCTCCGGCATTCTCTGGATACAGCTGGCGCTTCGGCGGAACTGGATTCAGGTCACTGAGTCCGCTGAGGATCCGGCGTCCGATCAGCCTGAACCGACCCCAACGAAATCAGCAGCGAAACCGGAACGAAATTTCAATGCGGCCTCCCTCGGCAGCGCACGCATGGACGGAAGCGTGCTCGATCCGTTGTTGTTGCAAGCGATCTGGTTGGCGCTCGCGATGGGCATCGGCGTCGCCATGCAAGGCGGCGTGGGCTGGGTCGCGGAAGCCATGGGAACAAACGCCAGCGCCGAATCCGTTGAAGTGGCTGCGGTGGGGCCCAGCCAAACGTCCGATGATGCTGGATCCCCCGACGCCGGTGAATCCCAACTGCAATCGCGATTGACGCTGGCCAGCATCGTTGGATCGTTCCCGTTGTTCATTTACACGCTTTTCGGTGGCGCAATCGTGCGAATGCTGCTGCGAGCGATTGGCCAGGTCCACTTGATCGACGAGCAAACCATCCATCGACTTTCGGGAACCTCGATGGATTTGCTGGTCGTTGCCGCGGTCGCGACCCTAAATTTGGCGGCGGTGGCGTCTTTGTGGGTGCCTTTGGCCATTCTCCTGTTGGCCGGATCGATCTGGTCCACATTTTGTCTGCTGTTTTTATCTCGCAGGATTTTGCCGCCTGAAAAATGGTTCCCGCTGGGTTTGATCAATTTTGGGATGTCAACTGGCACCACGGCGACGGGGTTTGTATTGCTACGGGTCGTCGACCCGGAACTGAAGTCGGGGGCGGCAGAGGATTACGCGTTGGCGGCTCCCCTGTCAGCACCGTTCATTGGGGGTGGCATGATCACCGTTGCGATGCCTTTGGTCGTGCTTTCACGAGTTTCGATTGCTTGGCCAGCCCTGTTGCTGGCGACTTTGCTGATGGTGTTGATCGTGCTGGGGGTTCGATCGAGACGATCCCATTGACCCTTCGAAACCGTCCTTTTCCCCGCCCGAATGGCGGTGGGTTTGGCAAACCAGGTAGTTCAGCGAATTGCGTTATTGCCTGGCATCGGTAGACTGTAGCTTCCTCGCCCCAGCGATCACCTCATTGCAGATTTCATGGCTGAATTGAATCACGAATGCGGCGTTGCCGCGATTTACCATCTCTCTGGTCGCGGGCGCAGCCCCGTGTGCACGGACGACGGGCCGCGACAAATTTCGCGTCTGTTGCCCCGCATGTTGCTCGACATTCAAAATCGAGGGCAACTTGCCGCTGGGATGACGACCTTTGACCCCGATCGTCCTGCGCTCTTGAAAACGCGACGAGACGTTGGAACGGTGACGGAAGTCTTCCGTCTGAATCACCGTGCCAAGGCCGAATCGCTGATGAAGTCATTGGCCGGGCGAGCCGCAATCGGGCACGTTCGCTACGCCACCTGCGGGGCCGACGACCGGAATTACGCTCAACCGTTCGAGCGTCGTCACATCCACAAACGCAAATGGTTCAGTTTCTGCTTCAACGGCCAATTGGCTAATTACACGCTGCTGAAACAACGCTTGCTCGCCGATGGTGACCACCACTTGGCGCTCGACACCGACACAGAAATCTTTCTTCACGAGATCGCTCGACTGCTGTCGCAGTCGCAGGAACGACTCGACTGGATCGATGTTTTGAGGCAAGTCACGGCTGGTTTCGACGGTGCCTACTCGATGGCATTGCTGACCGCGGAAGGCGAAATGTTGGTCGCTCGCGACCCGCTGGGTATCAAACCCATGTGCTACATCCACGAGGGCCCATTGTTTGCCTGTGCCAGCGAGAGTGTGGCGTTGTTGAACCTTGGGTTTGAACCGGACCAAATTCATTCGTTGCCACCTGGCCATGCGATTCTGATCGATCCCGAGGAAGGTTTTCGGATGGAGCGGTTCGCTGAACCGGAAGCTCCCAAGCATTGCTTCTTCGAGTGGATTTATTTCGCCAACGTCGCCAGCACGCTGGACGATCGCAGCGTCTACCTTTCCCGCACGAACCTGGGTCGTGAACTGGCGGATGCTGAGCGAGAGTTCGGTCGTGTCCCATTGGACGACCCCGACACGATCATCGTCCCGGTTCCGGACACCAGCAAAGCCGCCGCGGATTCGATGGCGTATGAGCTGTCAATTCCCTGCCGCGAAGGTTTGATCCGCAACCGATACGCGGGACGCACGTTCATCGAAGGCGGACGAGCTCGAAAGGCCAAAGCGGCCGCCAAGTACACGCCACTGCGGGAAGTCCTGCAGGGCAAACGTGTCATCCTGGTGGAAGATTCGATTGTTCGAAGCACGACCATGAATGCCTTGCTCGACCGAATTCGTGATGTTGGCGGTGCCAAGGAAATTCACGTTCGGGTGGCCTGCCCACCGATCGTTGCACCGTGTTTCTATGGCATCGACATGAGCACCATCGATCAATTGATCGCGCCCAAGTACTTTTCGCTAACCGGCGAGTTGGACGAAGAGTCCCAGCAACGGATGGCAGATGATCTTGGCGCGGACTCGCTGCGGTACCTGCCCGTTTCGGCCATCGCCCGGGCGATCGACTTGCCCGAAGATCACCTCTGCCAGGCCTGCGTGACGGGCAAGTACCCGACTCCGATCGGCCAGCACCTGTACCAAATCGCTTGCGATAATCGTGGGAGTCGAATCAACAACCAACGCACCTACGAGCAACTCGCAGCGGCCGTTGCGGGTGAATGAGCGAGGTCGATTGCCGAACGGTATCTGAACTGCCCCGGAACACCAAGCGTCCCGAAAGTGCATGAGTTTTCTCGAGAGTGATCAGCTCTCGGGATTCATCTCGATCTGACGCGTGAGTGCTTCTGCGGGAGTTCCGCCAGGCTTGATTCCCGGGGTGGATTGCCCGTCTTCATCGGACAACGACCGTCCCATTCCGTTTTCCAGCAGGTGCTGGGTGATTTTCGTTGCGTGCACGTGGCAGTTCTCCAAGAACACTTGGTACTTGCTGCTTTGAGTTCCACCCACGGCCGTTCCCGCGAGGTAAATCCCAGGCAGCTTGGTTTCCATCGTGGCTTCGTCGTACACAGGCTTTTGGCCCGGGTCTTCCATCGGAATGCCGAGTTGCTTGAACAGCGTTTTGTCCTGGTCGTAGCCAATCAACGTCAACACGTCATCGAAATGCATGTGCAAGGTGTGATGGCGACCATCCGGTAGCGTTTGCTCCAAGTCAACTCGTTCCGGCGTGATCGCAGTCACGCGACTTTGGAACAACGCCTCGACCGCTTTGCTGCGAATCAGCCCATCGATCTCAGGACGCAGCCAGTACTTGATGCTGGTCGATGGCAATTCGTCTCGGTGATAACTCAACGTGACCTTCGCACCAACTCGGTGCAGGCGAATTGCGGCTTCGACCGCGCTGTTACGACCACCCACGATCAAAACTCGACGACCGTGGTAATGGTGAGCCTCACGCAGGTAACCGTCGACATGCGGCAGGTCTTCACCGGGAACGTTCAGTCGATTGGGATGATCCGTTCCACCAATTGCCAAGACAACCGCCGACGCTTCGATGCACTTCGAACCGACTTGCACCTGCCAACGACGAGGCTGGTCCGGACAAGCTTTGATGTTGTCGACCTTTGAAAACGTTTCCACGGGAACGCAAAACTGGTCCACAACGCAACGCAAATAATTGAGGTACTCTTCGCGACTCGCTTTGGATTGATCGACCGTGTTCAACGGCACCCCCGCGATTGAGATTCGATCGTTGCTGCTGAACCATCGCGTTTGGGGGGCCCACCATGAAATGGTATGCCCGAGTGGACCGGCTTCGAACACGATCGCGTCGATGCCATTTCGTCGCAGTTCAATTGCTGTTTCAATCCCAATGGGCCCGCCACCGACCACCACCACGTCGCAAACGCGATTGGGCTCATGAGACACGGCGAGGCTGGATTCAGTTGGTTTCACGAGTCAGTCTGTGGTGGAACGATTGAAATGGGATCAAGTGGATCGGATCCGCGAACTCAGCCATCTTTGCGAGGTGGCAACCGACTGAATTGCGACTGATCCAGCGACCTACAAACACGCTATAGTCTAGCAAAATTCGGGTTGGTTCGAATCATTTTTCGGATTCCCGCTTGTTTCAACCGTCAGCCACCTGCGAGAGCAAATTTCATGATGCAACTAGGTTTTGTCAGTGCCATCTTGCCAGAGTACAACCTGGAAGAAGTCTTTGCCGTCGCTGGCCAGTGTGGCTATGAATGCGTGGAAGTCATGTGCTGGCCGCCGGGGAAAGCCGAACGTCGCTACGCCGGCACGACTCACATCGATGTCACGGACCTGTCCGATGAACGCATCGACCAGATTCAATCGCTGTGCCAACGATACGACGTCGCGATCAGCTCCCTCGGCTACTACCCCAATCCACTTTCACCGGACGAGGCCGAATCCAAGCTGGCATCGGAACACCTGATTCAATTGATCAATGCGTCTTCCAAGCTTGGCATCGGCCGAGTCACCACGTTTGTGGGACGCGACTGGAACAAAACCGTTGACGACAACTGGCCTCGCTTCGAAACCGTGTGGGGCCCGATCATCGAGGCCGCAGAGAAAGCCGATGTTCGAATCGGCATCGAAAACTGCCCCATGCTTTTCACGGACGACGAATGGCCGGGCGGAAAGAACCTGGCGACCAGCCCCGCGATCTGGCGGCGGATGTTCGAAACGTTTCCGAGCGAACACTTTGGACTGAACTACGACCCGTCCCATCCGGTGTTCATGCACATGGATTACCTGACACCGATGCGTGCGTTTGCAGATCGATTGGTGCACATTCACGCGAAAGACGTTCGTGTGGATCAAGTGATGCTGGATCAGGTCGGCGTGTTTGCCAACCCAAACGAATGGCACACCCCCAAATTGCCCGGACTCGGGCAAGTCGACTGGGGCCAGTTCTTTTCGATCCTGACTGACACGGGATACAGCGGACCGGTTTGCGTGGAAGTCGAAGACCGGGCTTACGAAGGCTCGATCGAGAACCGCATCCGCGCCCTCAAACAAAGCCATGACTACCTGCGGATGTTCCTGCCACGGATGTAACGCGTCGCCCCGGATGGGGCCGTCGTTCGTAGCTCGGGGCGGAAACCCCGAGACCGATCGCGAAAAACAAAAGGTCGCCCCGGATGGGGCCGTCGTGGGCAATGCCGCGTTGTGGAGCCGCCTGAAACGAACGCTTGGAACTGGACTCGGTTGCGATGAGGCCCGGCGGTTGAACGCTGCCCGACGGAACAGTTGGGGACAACTGTTCTACTCTGACGGCCCTCATTTCCGCGTGCAAATTAAACAATGCAAATTGCAATCGCCCCGTCTCACTTCGCGATCACGTCACATCGCCCCGGAGGGGGCCGTCGTGGGCAATGCCGCGTTGTGGAGCCGCCTGAAACGAACGCTTGGAACTGGACTCGGTCGCGATGTGGCCCGGCGGTTGAGCGTGGCCGGCGGAACAGTTGGGGACAACTGTTCTACTCTGATACTGCCCCGCTCGGAGGATTCGCAGGAACTCAGTGAGCTTCGAGAGCTTCCCAGCGTTTGTAGGACTCGGCGAGCTCCGTTTCCTTGGCCTTCAGTTCATCGCTTTTGATCGCGATTTTGTCGCCGCCGGATTGGTAGAATTCTGGCGCGGCCATCTCTTCGTGGATGGCCGCGATTTCCATTTCGAGCTTTTCAATCTTCCCTGGCAACAGCTTCAACTCGCGTTGTTCGTTGTAGGAAAGCTTGACTGCTTTCACAGAGGGATCCGCAGCAACACTGTTGCTGGCCGGGGGCTTCGACGTGGCCTTCTTGCCACTCGTTTTGGTTGTCCCCTGTTCAGCGCGTCTCCGCTTGGCGACCGCCTCCCATTCGTCGTAGCCACCCACGTATTCGTTGACGATCCCAGGATCCGAGTCGTCATCGAACACCAATGTGCTGGTCACCACATTGTTCAAGAACGTTCGGTCGTGACTGACCATCAACAACGTGCCATCAAAGCCAACCAGTTGCTCTTCGAGCAGTTCCAACGTCTCGGCATCCAAGTCATTCGTCGGTTCGTCCAGCACGATGACGTTGGCAGGCTGGGTCATCAGCTTGGCCAACAAGGCACGGTTGCGTTCACCGCCGGAGAGAAACTTGACCTGCGTTCGGGCTCGTTCGGGAGTGAACAAGTAGTCCTGCAAGTACCCCATGATGTGCTTGGTGGCATTGCCGACCTGGATCTTGTCGCTTCCTTCGCCAACGTTTTCTTGGACCGTGAGTTCTGGATCCAATGTGTCACGCAATTGATCGAAGTAAGCGATCTTGAGATTGGTTCCCAGTCGAACCGTCCCGGAGGTTGGTTGCAGTTTGCCCAAAATCAACTTCAGCAACGTGGACTTCCCGGCTCCGTTGGGACCAATGATTCCGATCTTGTCACCACGCATGATCAGCGACGTGAAGTCGCGAATGATGACGCGGTCGGTTCCCGGGTAGGCGAACGAAACGTTGTCGAGTTTTGTGATCAAGGCCCCACCACGTTCAGCGACTTGCAGATTCAGCTTGGCCTTGCCCTCGAGACTGCGTCGTTGGTTGGCTTCGTTGCGCATCGTCTTGAGGGCTCGCACACGGCCTTCATTCCGTGTCCGCCGCGCCTTGATGCCCTGTCGAATCCAGACCTCTTCCTCCGCCAGCCGCTTGTCAAACAACGCGTTCTGCTTTTCCTCGGCATCCAATGCCGCGGCCTTGCGTTTGAGAAACGTTTGGTAGTCGCAGGTCCAATCGAAGAGTCGACCGCGGTCGATTTCCCAAATCCGATTCGCGAGCGACTGCAGAAACGAACGATCGTGAGTGATGAACATCAACGTGCCCGACCAACGACTCAGGAAATCCTCCAGCCACAAGATCGACTGAATGTCCAGGTGGTTCGTTGGCTCGTCGAGGAGCAACATGTCCGGTTCGCTGGCGATGGCCCGGGCCAACAACACACGACGTCGCATCCCACTGGAAAGACTCTCGAACTCCGTCTCCGGGTCGAGGTTCATTCGGGTGAGCGTCTCCTCGATCTTTTGCTCGATCTCCCACTCTTCCCAGGTCCCATGATCGGTGGGCCCAAGGGCAGTCCCCAAGCCGGCGGTGGTCCCCATCTTGGAGAACTCCGCGGCGGGAAGCGTGATGATGTCGCGGACCGTGCCGCTCACGTTCTGGGGCACATCCTGAGTCAGCCGTGCCAAACGCACATTCGGGTCCAAGATCACTTGGCCGTTGTCCGGTGTGACATCGCCTGACAACATTTTGAGCAACGTTGTTTTGCCCGCTCCATTGCGACCGAGCAACCCGATGCGTTGCCCGCGTTCGATGCGTGCCGAGACCCCGTCCAGCAAAGCTGGCCCGCGAAAACCGATGGTCAAATCATCCAGTGAAATCATACTGTCGCGGTGCTTTCGGATACGTCGTTGGTGGATTCGGTCATGGACTCACGGAACAGGTCAGCGATCACGTCTTCGAGAGGTGGGTCTTCCACGACCACATCCTCGATCACGTGGTCACGCAAGGTTTCAGCCAACAATCGGGGCACGTCGGCGCGTGGCACACGGTACGTCAACTTCGGCCAATTTTCATCCACGACATCGCCGAGTCGCTCGGGCCGCGTCAGGTTCTCCGATGCGGCAAACTGCAACGTGACCAATTTGTAGCCACTGAATTTGTCGACAATGCCCGACAGCGAACCGTCGTACTGAATGGTGCCCTGAGCGATCACGACCACACGCCGGCAAAGTGCGGCGACGTCCTTCATGTAGTGGCTGGTCAGAAGGATCGTGATCTTGCGTTTTTCTTGGTAGTAACGAAGGAACTGCTGAATGTTGTGCTGAGCGATCACGTCCAGACCTATCGTCGGCTCGTCCAGAAACAACACCTCGGGGCTGTGTAGCAACGCCGCAATCAATTCCATCTTCATCCGTTCCCCCAGCGAGAGTTCACGAACGGGTTGATCGAGCAGACGGGTCACGTCGAGCAAATCGCTGATCTCGTCCAAGCGCGCTTTGAATTCGCCTTCGGGGATCCCATAAATGTGTTGATGCAAGAGATACGATTCGCGGGCGGGCAGATCCCACCAAAGCTGATTCTTTTGCCCCATCACCAGAGCGAACCGGCGACGGTACCCATCCTTGCGTTCCCAGGGGACATACCCCATCACACTGGCCGTGCCGGAAGTCGGTTGAATGACCCCACTCAATAATTTCAGCGTCGTCGTTTTGCCGGCCCCATTGGGGCCGAGGAAGGCAACAAACTCCCCTTGCTCGACTTGCAAATCGATTCCACGGACAGCGTTGACCTCGCGAAATTCACGGTGAAACAAGCCGCGGATGCTGCCGCCGATCCCCTCGCGTTTTTGATAAACGCGGTAGTTCTTTGTCAAATCGCGGACTTCGATGATCGACATGGGTTGGACTTGCAGGAAGACGAGCGATTTCGGTCGTAAAAAGCGTCCATTGTAAGGACAGTTTGGAATCCCGCGAGGCGGCACCCACCCTGATCGGACACGCTTTCAACAATCGATTTCAAATCCTCGATTCAATCCCAAACCATCTCGATTCCCGACGTTTTGCTGGCCAAGCGATCAAACAGCTCGCTGGCAACAGGTCGGGACAGCATCGGCAGCCGATAGGTGTGATCGGCGGGGCCCGCCGCGGCGGTGTCAATTCGCAACGTCTGCATGTTCCAACGACGATCAAAGGGACTCTCCGAACAGCTCACCGATTGAATCCGGTCGTAGAAGGTGCAACTGACCTTTCGGTTCCAAAATCCCTCGCGAATGACGACCCCCTCGCCCGAAGGCAATTCCGCGAATCCAAAGTGGTGATGCCAGCGATGCGAGGCCCAAATGTTGCATGGGATCAAAACCAATGCAGCCAGCAATCCCAGAGCCAAGGAATACGGAGAATCCGATACCAGGAAAGCCGCTCCAGCGACGAGGAGACCGATGCCCTGGGCTCGCATCACAGCCTTTCGTCGCATCCGCTTGCGCGCCCGATTGTCCAGAGACTGCCAAGGCAACGCCGATTCCGACCAATCCAGACCCGGCCGAAGATGTTCGACCAATTCTTCCAAACGTGACTCGGGAATGATCGGAACGAACCAACGACGCGTGACCGTCGTCGCGGCGTCCTCGTTTTGTTTGCCAGCCCCACCAGCGGTTTCGATTCGAATCGACGCCAGCTTCATCCACCGCTGCATCGGTGAGCGATGAATGCTGATCCATTGAATGCGGCGTCGCGGAACCGTGGCCGACACGCGAGTGAGCAAGCCACAGGAAAGCTGCAGGTTTTGGTCACGCAGTTCCAACCGGTACCCGTAAAACCGCAGCACGTACCAGGCGATCCCGAGCAAACGAATCACCACCAACACGAGCACCAGTGCCCCGATCCAAACCAGCCATGATTCCCACCAACTGGACTGCGAGCTTCGGACACTCAGATCACCCGTTGAAATCAGACTCTTTGTGATCCGGCGAGCCAACTCATCGCCACGGCCAAGGAGTTGCGAAAGAATCCCAATGACAATCCCGACCATCACAAAACCGCGATTGCTGGCCAAACCCGCTAACACCAACCACTTCAAAGGAATGTCCAGCAACGTCGTGGTCGCCGAAACCGGGGCAGCATCCACGAACGATGGCGTCTCACCCCGTGTGGCCTCCATGGATTCCGATCCTGCCGCCACAGGGTTGCGAGTCGCCCCGAGGGAAGGCTCCTGCTGCCGAGCTGATTCTATTTGCTCACGCAGCGATTCGACTTCCCCCAGCGAGAGCACTTTGAGGATCGCTTCGGGTTCCGTGCCGCTAGCCGTTTCGACGCGAACTTCTGCAACCCCCAGCATCCGGTGGAACAAATTCTGAACCAAGTCCACATTCTGAATTCGCGCGACAGGAACGTTTCGCCGGGACTTGAAGATCACGCCGGACGTCACGATCAATTCACCGTCCGCCAGTTGGTAGCGATAAAACCAATAGCGAACCAATCCGATCATCGCGAACCCTGCGACCATCACCGCAAAAAAACCAAACGCGCCCCAGCCCCCCAGCCAACTCGATCGGGCGGCGTTCCAAGCCACCAGGACGACTGGAAGGATCGTGCGTTTCAAAACCGCAAAGGCTTGGAAGACGATCGAAATCGGATGCAGCGGTTTCGGTTCCGAGTTCATGCCGTCACCGATCGTTCAGACGCGACACTCATTTCCCCGCGACCACTCGTCAAGGCATCTCGCAATTGTTCGGCGGTTTCGAAGTTCAAATTCTCAAGCTGAATCGATGAGTCCTTGGTCCCCGCAGTGTGAATGACCAGCGTCGCCAACGAATACATCCTCTGCAGAGGCCCCTGCTCGATGTCGCTGTGCTGCATTCGCGAATGTGGGATCACGATTCGATGTCGCCACCAAACGCCTCGGCGAATTTCCAAACCATGTTCGTTGATCCGCCAAGATGCACACTGGTGAGCCGCTTGGGGATAGAACCAACCGCCGTAGACGACCGCACCTAAAAGCAGCAGACAACCAGCCGCAGCCCATCCCAAAACTTCCAGCGTTGCCTCGGCGACGAACAAAGGAAAAACCATCCCGATGAGACAAACCACCACAACAATCGCAATGAAAATGCCTCCCACGAATCGATCCAAACGCAATGCCTCGATGGGCAACGATTGAAACCCCCGTTCATCGCCTGATCGCAACTCGGGTTCGCTGGCAGGCTGATGATCCGCGGTTGGAATCAGCACAGGTTCGACCTCCCCGATCGCCTCTTCATTCTCATTCGGTGCGGGCTCGGTGTTCATCAATCTATTCACTTTCGGGGGGGTGCGACACATTCAAAGCGATGCGAGGCATTGATTTCGTGGCCTGCAGTCGAAGCGAACGTTCAGCGGTTTCTCGCGGGTTCCGGCTTGATTCAAGTTGGAGGATGGGACCAAATTGGGTAGACTGAAGCTCCCACCTGCGGACAATTCCACTTTGCCTGCGCAATTCCCCACCTCAAGCCGTTCGAGCATCCTTTGATGTTCCCAGCGATCTCGCTTCTCCGTACTCCACTGTGCTGCGCCGTTTTTCTCGCGGTCGTCTCGGTGCCAACGCTCTCGTTCTCGGACGATGATCCGTTCGCCAAATGGCGAAAACACTACCAAGAGGCAATCTATCCGATTTTGGATCAGGCCTGTTCCGAGTGCCATCGGGGCGCAGACTCGGAAGGTTTTGACATGGATCAATTCGGTGCAGCAAAAGATCTGCAGAAGAACGCGACGGTTTGGGAAGAAGTCGCCAAGCGAGTTCGGCTGAATGAGATGCCGCCCGAAGGCAGCCCGCAACTCAACGACCAGCAAAAGGCACTTGTTCACCGCTGGTTTGATTCGCGACCGGATGACAACGAGTGTGCCAAGTTGGCCAACGAAGAAACTCAGGCTTGGTACCGCGGCGTCGTGATGAGCCGTCGTTTGACGCGAACCGAATATCTCAACGCAATCCGTGACTTGGTCAGAATGCCAGTCGATGAGTCGTTGGAGGTTCCTTCGGATGGTTCGGGCGGCGAAGGGTTTGACACCGCCGGCGATGCGCTCTTCACATCAGCTTTGCACATCGAACAGTACCTCGCCGTTTCCAACCAAGTCATCCAAGACGCCATGCAATCGGGCGGCGACACTTCGCTGGCCAGCCGTCTGCTGAACACCGTTTCGAACGAAGGTGACGCTCGGGAAGCAATGGAGCAGTTCGCCCGGCGAGCATGGCGACGGCCCGTCGAGACTTCGGAGGTCGATCGATTGACGACGCTGATGAATGCCTCCCAGCAATCTGGGCTCTCGATTCGCGAAGCCACGGCGGATGCTTTCAAAGCCATCCTCGTATCACCCAACTTTTTGTTCGTGGTCGAAACGGAATCCGAAGCCGGTGGCGTGCAACCGTTGACGCCGCATCAACTGGCCACGCGGTTGGCTTTGTTTTTGTGGTCGTCTGTCCCCGATGAAACATTGATGAAGGCTGCGGACGCCAATGAACTGGCAACGGACGAACAGATCCTCACTCAGATGCACCGGATGCTCGCCGATGGACGCTCGCGAGCCCTGGGCGAAAACTTTGGTTTGCAATGGTTGGGGCTTTCGCAATTCGAAGGCGAATCCAAACCGGACGCGAACTTGTTCCCGGACTTCGACGAACGCTTGGCCGCCGCGATGCGAGAAGAAGCCGTGCGAACGGTCTGGAATGTGTTTCGTGATGATCGGCCGCTGATGGAATTGATTGACGCAGACTCCATTCATGCCAATGCAACCCTCGCGTCCTACTACGGACTGGATGTTTCCGATCCAGAGCTGAAGCAGACCGATGACTCAGAGACCTGGCAACGCATCCCACTGACCGATCGTCGGCGAGGCGGCGTGATCACGCTTGCCGCTGTGCTGACCCGATCGTCCTACGGTCATCGCACCAGCCCCGTGCTGCGTGGTCGCTGGGTTCTGGAAGAGGTGTTGGGCGGGCGCGTGCCACCTCCGCCACCAGGCGTGCCAGCACTGGAAGAAGCAGAAGCGGACCACGCCGCGACGCTTCGAGAACAACTGGAAATCCACCGCAAGAACCCTCAATGCGCGGCGTGTCACAACCGCATGGATCCGATTGGTTTTGGGTTGGAAAACTTCGATGCCATCGGGCGTTGGCGGACCGAGCAAGACGGTCTCGCCATCGACTCCAGTGGGAAACTGCCATCGGGGGAAACGTTCTCCGGCCCCGAGGAACTGAAGCAACTGCTGCTGCGGCGAAGCGGAGAATTCAAGAAGCACTTTGTCAAAAAGCTGTATGGCTTCGCTCTCGGACGATCCCTCAACAAATTTGACAACTGCGTGGTCGATGAATGCTTGGAAGCACTCGACGAAAACGATCAACGCGCCACCGTGGTGCTGGAAACGATTGTGACCAGCTACCCATTCCGAAACCGTTATTTCAAACCCGCCACCCCTTGAGCCCTTTTAGGTTGATCATGCAAACGCCTATTCCTCGTCGTCGCTTTTTGCGTGGCAGCGGAGCCGTGCTGGGTTTGCCTTGGATGGCATCCATGGCAAAAACCATGGCTGGTCCTCGGCCCCAAGATTCGAGTTCAGCCGGCCGTTCCGGTGACGAACCGCAACCGCCGCTTCGCACTGCATTTCTGTACTTCCCCAACGGTGTTTGGGAAAAGGACTGGGTGCCTGGAACCGAAGGAGCCGACTACGAGTTGTCACCGTCACTTGAACCGCTGGCGGACTTGAAAGATGACTTCCTGGTGTTGTCAGGGCTCGACAAAAAACACTCGCACGGCGGCGATGGGCACTACGCCAAAACGGCCAATTACCTGACTGGCATGCCGGTTGCCAAAACGACCGGAAAAGACATCAGCAGCGGTGGTGTTTCCATCGACCAATTGATCGCTGCCAAAGTCGGCAATCAGACACCGTTGCCCTCATTGGAATTAGGCATCGACCCGGTGATCAGCGGTATCGACAGCAACGTTGGCTACACCCGTTTGTATGGCTCGCACATTTCGTGGCAGTCACCGACTCGCCCCGTCGCGAAAGCCATCAACCCGCGAGTCGTCTACGAACGTTTGTTTGGCAAGCGAATGAAGACGAGCACCCCCGAGGCTCGTTCCTACCAGAACCTGCTGGACTACGTTTTGGAGGACGCCCACCGCGTCCGTAGCAAACTCAGCCGTGACGACCAATTCAAGATGGACGAGTACCTCGACTCCGTCCGCGAAGTGGAAAAGCGAATTGAATTTGCCACGCGTGACCAAAGTCATCGCGAACGTTACGAAGCCGAACGAGATCGCATCGCTGACGGGCACGCAATGGAGATTCCCGAAACGGGAACGCCGGGTGACTTCCGCGAGCACATCGATCTGATGCTGGACATGATGGTGCTCGCTTTCCAAACCGATTCGACTCGCGTCGCGTCGTTCATGTTCGCCAACGACGTGTCAGGCCGTTCGTTCAGCTTCCTCGACGGAGTCAATGGCGGGCACCATGAGCTTTCGCACCACGAGAACAAAGAGGAAAAGATCGCTCAGTACCAACTCATCAACCGTTGGCACACGGAGCAATTCGGCCGCATGCTGCGAAAAATGAAAGCAATCCAGGAAGGCGATTCGACGCTGCTCGACAACAGCATGATCCTGTTCGGCAGCAGCTTCTCCGACGGCAACCGCCATGACCCTGACAACCTGCCATTGTTGCTGGCCGGTCGCGGCGGCGGCACGATCCAGCCCGGTCGTCACATCGCTGCCAAAGGCCAAGTCCCCGTCTGCAACTTGTATCTGTCGATGGCCAAACGCTACGGATTGGACCTCGAACGATTCGGCGACAGCGAACACGAACTGACCGAACTGGCAGGCGCCTGATTCACCCCCAGCACCGTAGCCGGATTCGCCAAGAATTCGGATGCGTCCCAACTGAAACATCTGAATCCAGCCGAAACCAGCCACATACACTTCCGTAGGCCAGGTCTCACCTGGCAACCAAGCCGATGCTTTGGAACAAAGCGAGGCGATTTGTCATTCATCCGCGAGTTCGCGAGGCCCCGTCCGATCACCCAGCCAGGTGGAACCTGGCCTACGTCGACTCACCGTCGCCGCAGTCGCCAAGAATGCGGACGCGTTCCAACAGAAACTGGCGAATCCAGCCACATGCATTCGCGTAGGCCAGGTCTCACCTGGCAACCAAGCCGATGCTTTGGAACAAAGCGAGACGATTTGCCATTCATCCGCGAGTTCGTGAGGCTCCGTCCGATCACCCAGCCAGGTGGAACCTGGCCTACGTCGACTCACCGTCGCCGCAGTCGCCAAGAATGCGGACGCGTTCCAACAGAAACAGCCGAAACCAGCCACATACACTTCCGTAGGCCAGGTCTCACCTGGCAACCAAGCCGATGCTTTGGAACAAAGCGAGGCGATTTGTCATTCATCCGCGAGTTCGCGGAGCTCCGTCCAGTCACCCAGCCAGGTGGAACCTGGCCTACGTCGACCAATCTCGAATCAGGGGGCTCCGTCTTTGGGATCGATCAGACTGCGGAACAACTCGCCATCGACGCTGGACGTGAGGAACTCCGTCGATCCATCCAACCGAGAAAACAGGGCGCCGCCTGGGTGAGCTGATCCCCAGTTGTCCATGTAACGCGCGCCGGGGCCATCTCGTTCGATCAACAAACCACTTCGAACGGTTCCGTTGCTACCGCCACTGAAGATCGGTTCGTCGTAATACCAACTCGTTTCCGTTTGAACGGTCGGGTCAAACGCTTTCTCCCCCGTCCCCAACGTGTTGCTCAGTCCGTCTGCAATCGCACTGAGGCGCTGAGCGTCAGGGAAGTTCAACATCACCCGACGGTTGCCAGCGTAATCTGTCTTGGCCCACGCCCGACCGCCCGCGGAATACCTGCCATACGAATCATCTCGCGGGACCAGTGGTTCTCCTCGCGAGCGACTGGGGCAACGGAAGAGCGGCCCAGCGGATTCGACCTGAACGTTCTGGTACGCTTCCCCTTGTTCCAGCGATGGCAGGATCGCATAGGCCCAGCACCCCGTTTGCTGTGTCGGCGAGGCTCCCGGTTGGCCGACTCCCCACCAAAATTGGCGGTCAACCGCAAAGGTATAGGTGCCAATCCGAATCGGTTTGCCCGACGCTGACACGACGGTGCACTTGCCATCATCACCGCCATTGCTGGGAAGGTACTCATGCTTGGCAGCGTGCATTTGAATGCCGAGTGCAAGTTGCCGTTGTTGATTCATGCACTGAGTCCGCCGGGCTGACTCACGTGCGTTCTGAACCGCCCCCGTGAACAACGACACCAGCAACCCTATGATCGCCAATACGATCAACAGTTCGATCAAGGTAAAGCCGCGGCGAACGTTCGTGATGCGTCCCGGTTCGAAATAAGATTGGTTCATGGCAAGTCCTATCGGATTGGCGGAACGGATCAGTGGTCGATTCGGAAAAGAAGGTGGCTTGCGCCGATGGATTCAATGGGCTCCGCTGGGAGCGAGTTCAGAAGACTTGGATTGCGAGAAAGATCTGATTGACTGACGATCAGCCACGGTTGATCATCGTCGTTGTACCGGGCCAACGCTGCAAATTCTGGATAGGCTTCTCGAACCCCCATGCCGAGCCCTGTGCTGGAAATCAACTTCAGTGGGCGATGCTGTGGATGGGTCGCGACCCAATGAGCGACCAAATCATTGTCCTGGCCCCAATCGGTGGCGTCATTGAATAGATGCAAGTGCCCCCTGTCGGTCCCACCCGAAACCACATTGAAGGCGCCGAGCCAGTGTGGTGCGATGCAAATGGATGCAACGCTTGTCGCCATGAGTCCCAGCAGGATCGCAGCGTTGACGCTGCGACCTGTGTTTGAATCATGACAACGTGCCAGCGGTGCCACCATCAACAGAAACAGGAAGGGATACAATCGCAGAATGTATCGGTGCTGCTGTGCGAACCCACTTTTGTAGGCGGTGATCTCAACCATTGCGAAAGCGATGCAGGCGATCACAACCTGATCCAACGAAACGAACCAGCGATGTTGACGATCGAGCGCCCGGCCGACCAGGTAGAGAAGACTGGCGGTGATCGCAACCAGAGTTCCTGTTGGCAATTTCACCAACATGGAATACAAGTAGAACCACCACCATCCGTGTGTCGTGTTCATCCCTGCGGCGTAGCTAGTGTTTCCTTCACGAAAGTCACTTTGTTGGCGATCCATGCCGTTGAGATACTGCTCCGGAACAGGACAAGGAATTCGTTCGAACCATGTGTTCGCAAATCGGGGTGCGATTTCACCTTTGGATTGGCCATACAAGGCATCTTCAGAGAACTTCAATTCTCCAAGCGGCTTTCCGATTCCATCAAAGCCATAGGGCACTGCGATGGTTAGCAGAGCGAGCACCACGGCGAAAGACGCCTGACCTACGATGCGAGGTTGCCGAGCATTCCAACATCTCCAAATCACAAACGCGAGATAGATCGGGCACAACAACAATGCAGTGAATTTACAAGATAGAGCCAGACCAAAAGTCACACCGCCCAACGCTGCATCTTGCCACCGGAGCGATCTGATCCAACGACAGAAGCACAAACTACTCACCAGCATCGCTGACGCCACCGCAATGTCATTGGTAATCAGCGAGCCATGAGCCAAGACCTGGGGCTGGAACACCCAGAAACCTGCCGCAACCAGTCCGATGGCGGGTCCGTATGGCATTGGATTGCTTCGGCTCGACTCATGTGATCTTATCCGGTAAAGGGACCGGCCCCAAAGAAACAGCGCTACCGTTGCAGCAACCGTGAACAGACCGACAAGAAGTCGTCCCCAAAGGAGGTGTTGCTGAAATTGTCTGGGAGAAGACGCATACAGCTCACGTCCATAGGGAAACTCGCTCCGGACAGATGCGCCGCTCAATGCGCCTGACTTCAAGCTGTCGGTCATGTCAAAGGACGGCTCAAAATGCTCCAGTTCTACCCAACACAAGAAGGCTGGCAGAGTTCCGAGAGCCCGAACCAAAGGTGGATTGACGTTGAACGAGCGCAAATCCCCGTGCAACCAGTACTGAACTCCCGCATAGAAATGCCCATATTCGTCACTGACAGGGGAAGACCGACAGGCGTGCCACCCCAATAACGTTGACTGGACCGCTATCAAAGCCACCAGGATTTTCACCTGGTTGTCGCTTACGAACGCTATCGTGGCAGACCACGACATCCAACAAAGCGGCGTCCTATTCCACAAAGTCCGCTCCTACCTTCAAGGCTGCCGTCACCGTTTCAGTCTCCAATTTGATTTCTAAAGGAATTTGCTGAAAGACAAACCCTCTCCGTCGAACGTTGTCGTTGAGTCGGACGCGAAGTGCGAAGTCCGCAATCCCGGAATTCGTCTCCACGTCAACCAACAGCAAGAAACACCTAGCAAGGAATCTATTTTCCAAAACCGCCATCAAAATGTCTCCGATCGTGGCCAAAATCGGTAAACGGCCATGCCAATGATAAGACTCATTAGTCCTAGGTTGAGAAAGAGAAACCACGACGTTGTTGACTGTGGCGAATTGGCGCGAGCATTGGCCAAAGCATGCTGCTGAATCATTGCCAGTTGCATATCCGAATAGGGAACATGAAAGCGTTTCCCATCTTTGATACGCGCCCACTCAGTACCAGCCGGCCAGGGCGGAATCCACTCAAAGCTGTCAACGTCGATCTCACTAATGTCGAGCATTTCGATCGAGCAGATGTAACCCGATTTTCCATCGGGAGTGACAGCCCGGTACGTTGCCTTCTTGGGGTATCGAAAACCATCGAACGTCATCAACTCTGAGATGTCGACCTGCAGTGGACCATCGGGATAGCTTTCCCGTCTCTCAAGGAGCAGGAGTTCCGGTTGCGAAGTGAACACGACGTAGGATTGATCCCCTGGGTCGGTTGCTGACATTCGAATTGCTTTTGGATCGGCCTCGTGTTCGAACCATTCGGTTTGAAGCTTGTCGCCCATTGGAACGAACTCAACGTCATTCGTTCGTTCAGTTCCATTGATCAAAGCAACATCGTTAACAAGAAGGCTGACGAGTGGGTCTTGATGAAAAGCAGGTAAGAGATGGCCAACGGAAGCATTGCCAAAAGAAGTCACTGCTTTCCTGCCTTCAAAGTCGAATAGCAACTTCCGAAGAAAACTGTGGCTGGCCCGTCCGTCGGTGCCCTCAAAATAGGTCAGCAACGGATCGTCATCGATGTGAGGTTCGCCCTGGTTCTTCTGATAGTGCATCAAACGAACCGGAATGTAGGAGCGATCTGGACTTGGCTTGCCAATGGCGAGCGTCCGCACGCCATTGGCAGCGATGTCCAAGTGCCCTGAGAAAAACGTCGCGCCACCGTGCTCGGTGCGGCTTTCAGTTTCGATCGTGTACCGAAACTCTTTGCTGTAGAAACAAGTGCGAGGCACCGCCTTCGCACGACGCAGTTCGTCAGCACTCAATAGCCGGTCATCTGCGTTAGACGACTGAGCCTGCGAGCGAGCCGGTGAAAGGCAAAGAAGAGTCAATAGCATCAGACTCGCTCGGAGGCGTCTGGCGTACGGGAGCGTCTCGGGACTCCTGCGTCGAGCTTGCGATGACGGCCTCGTCCCGGGCGAATTTGCACCCAAGTTTCCGCAGAAGTTCTGTTGAGCAGTTTGGGGGCAGAACCACGTAGGCCGGGTTTCACCTGGCTCCCCCGCCGATGCTTTGGAACAAAGCGAGGCGGTTTGACCTGCGTTCTCGAGTTCGCATGGCTTCGTCCAGTCACCTCGCCAGGTAGAACCTGGCCTACGTCGGCTGGCGTACGACACCCAAGTCACCAAGCCACCCTGGACTTGGGCGTTGCGAGGAATCAATGGTTGGGTGCGCATGGTTGAATTACCCTTCTAATTGGATCGTGGCCAGAATCGATAGGCGACCAACCCGAGGATCACGACCACCAACCCGGCATTGAGATAGAAAAACTTGGGTGACTCTGGCGAAGGCGCATCCGCACGAGCATTGGCCAAACCGTGCTGCTGAATCATTGCCAATTGCACATCCGAATAGGGAACATGAAAGCGTTTTCTGTCCTTTTTCCGCATCCACTCCGTACCAGCAGGCCAAGCCGGAATCCATTCAAAGTGGTCAACATCGATCTCGCGAATGTCGAGCAATTCGACCGAGCAGATGTATCCGAATGTCCCATCCGGTGTGACCTCTCGATAGGTTGCCTTCTTGGGATATCGAAAACCATCGAACGTCATCAGTTCCGAGACATCGATTTGCAGTGGACCATCACGAGGCCTTCCTAGCACCTCCAGAGGCAAATACTCGGGTTCTGAGGTGCACACCGAATAGAACGGATCATCCGGATCAGTGGATGACATCCGAATTGCTTTTGGATCCGCCTTGTGCTCGAACCATTCGGTTTGAAGTTTGTCGCCCATTGGAACGAACTCGAATTCTTCAGGTGGTTCACCCCCGATGATTGCGGAGAGATCGTTGACCAGAAGGCTGACGAGTGGGTCGTATACAAAAGCGGGGAGCTTGTACCCAACTGATTGGTTGCCATGCGAGGTTACTGCTTTCCTGCCTTCAAAGTCGTATAGCAACTTCCGAAGAAAACTTTGGCTGGCCCGTCCGTTGGTGCCCTCAAAATAGGTCAGCAACGGATCGTCATCGATGTGAGGTTCGCCTTGGTTCTTCTGATAGTGCATCAGTCGAACTGGAATGTAGGAGCGATCCGGACTTGGCTTGCCAATGGCGAGCGTCCGCACGCCATTGGCAGCGATGTCCAAGTGCCCTGAGAAAAACGTCGCGCCGCCGTGCTCGGTGCGGCTCTCGGTTTCGATCGTGTACCGAAACTCTTTGCCGTAGAAATAGGTGCGAGGCTCCCCCTTCGCACGACGCAGTTCGTCAGCACTCAATAGCCGGTCAACTGCATTGGACGACTGAGCCTGCGAGCGAGCCGGTGAAAGGCAAAGCAACGCGAGCAACACCAGGCTCGCTTGGAGGCCACTGACGCACGATCGAACCACTCGACGATTCGGTCTTGTCACCTCGCCATTGGCCGGCAAGGACGATGGAAAATTCCCATTGCGATCCGGCGCGATCGCACCATCAACCAGGAACAGACATCTCGCTGCGGGCATTCCGCCACCCTTTTTCGCGTCGACAGGAAGACAAGACTCCACCAAAGTCTAGAGAGGGGTGCACTCAACATGCAACCTGATGGCTGCAGATTTATCCGCAAGTTGGGTGGCTGGCCAGATTTAACAACACTCGCCACATCTCGCAGCGTCCCCCGCGACAGTCCCATCCGTGGCGAATGTGCATTGAAGTTCTGGAGGAGCACCAAGCAGGCCCGGAAAAGCGCACCGTCGCCGGATTCGCCAAGAATTCGGACGCGTTCCAACTGAAACATCTGAATTCCGGCGAATTCAGCTACATGCATTCACGTAGGCCAGGTCTCACCTGGCAACCAAGCCGATGCTTTGGAACAAAGCGAGGCGAGTTGTCATTCATCCGCGAGTTCGCGAGGCCCCGTCCGGTCACCCAGCCAGGTGGAACCTGGCCTACGTTTCCTGCCGACCATGCCAGGCCCGGATGGGCCGACACAGCCATTGCCGGGGTCGTCAGGCCCCGGAAAAGCGTCCCCACAATCAAAGCCAAAACCCCGAAGGGGTGACACAGGATGTCCAACTGTGCCGCCCCTCTCGGGGCTTGTTGCATTGGCCAACTCCTGCACCGGGGCCTGACGACCCCGGCAGTCATTCTGCCGACCCTCCGGGCCTCTCACGCACCGTCGCCGGATTCGCAAAGAATTCGGACGCGACGCAACTGGAACACCTTAATTCCGGCGAATCCAGCCACATGCATTCACGTAGGCCAGGTCTCACCTGGCAACCAAGCCGATGCTTTGGAACAAAGCGAGGCGATTTGCCATTCATCCGCGAGTTCGCGGAGCTCCGTCCGGTCACCCAGCCAGGTGGAACCTGGCCTACATTGACAGAAAACCGCCACGCAACAGGCCCGGATGGCCAACCGGAACATCTGAATTCTGGCAAATGCAGCTACATGCATTCGCGTAGGCCAGGTCTCACCTGGCAACCAAGCCGATGCTTTGGAACAAAGCGAGGCGATTTGTCATTCATCCGCGAGTTCGCGGAGCTCCGTCCAGTCACCCAGCCAGGTGGAACCTGGCCTACGTCGACGTCTGCTGAATGCCGTCACGTATCGTCGATGAATGGGACGTGGGACAGGTCAGGGTTTGATCCAGGTCACTGGCTTGCGTCGGTTGGGATACAGCTCGCGGCAGAGGTCACACACGCGTCCATCACAGCCTCTCGCGGTGCAGAATTCGCGACCGTAGAAAATGATCTGCAGATGCAACTTGTTCCAAGAGGACTCGGGGAACAAACTCTTCAGGTCTCGCTCGGTTTGCACAACGCTTTTGCCGCTGGACAAGCCCCATCGTTGGGCCAAACGATGGATGTGCGTGTCGACCGGAAACGCAGGAAAACCAAACGCTTGGGACATCACAACGCTGGCCGTTTTGTGACCGACGCCAGGCAACGCTTCCAGCTCTTCAAATGTGCTGGGGACCTGACCTTCGTGCAGATCGATCAGCATCCCAGACAACTTCGCGAGGGCCTTGGCCTTTTGCTTGGACAATCCCAGCGGCCGGATGATCTCGAGGATTCCCTCTTCGCCAAGCTCACGCATCGCCGCAGGGGTTCCCGCGACCGAGAACAACTCTGGCGTGATCTCATTCACCTTTTTGTCGGTGCACTGAGCGCTCAGCAGAACGGCGACCAACAAGGTGAACTCGTCGGTGTGGTCCAGAGGAATTGGCGGGTCCGGGTAGAGCGTGTTGAGACGCTCCAGGACGATGGCGGCACGTTCTTTTTTCAACATCGCCACACTATACCGAATCGTCTGGGAATACCCAGTGATCAGATTTGGTAGTTCACTTCGGGACGCAACTCATCGGCGGGTTCGTCGGATCCGCGGACTTTCAATTGCGGCTTTTCAAGCACCACGGTAGTGCCGGGCGAAACGCTGCGAGTGATCCAAACGCTGGACCCGATCACCGATTCGCGACCGATCACCGTGCGACCACCGAGGATCGTGGCGTTGGCATACACCACCACATCATCTTCGATCGTTGGGTGTCGTTTCTGACCACGGATCAATTGTCCATCGGCATCCGTTGGGAAGCTCAATGCTCCTAGCGTCACACCTTGATACAGCTTGACGTGCTTTCCGATATGGCACGTCTCACCGATCACCACGCCGGTTCCGTGATCGATGAAGAAGTAATCACCGATCGTGGCACCAGGGTGAATGTCGATGCCCGTTTCTTTGTGCGCCCATTCCGTCATCATTCGAGGAATGAAGGGCACGTTGAGCTGCACCAGCTCATGAGCGATTCGGTAAACCGTGATCGCTTCAAAACCGGGGTAGCAAAAGACAACTTCATCGGTTGTCTGGCAGGCTGGATCGCCGTCATGTGCGGCTTGCACATCCGTGGCGAGCACATGCCGAAGCTTGACGATGCGTTTGAGCATCTCGATCGCCATGGCTTGGCCTTTGGCTTCGAAGTCAATGTCCGTCTCACAATCCTTGTGATTCTGAAGCACCCGGTGCTCGTGCCGCAAAGCGCGAGCGATCTGGGTTGTCAGTTGATCGTGCAAGGAATCAATCAAACCGCCAACGTGATAGCGGATGTTGCCGGCGTGCAAATTCGTGTGCCGCTTGTACCCCGGGTACAAGATGTCCTTGAAATCGAGCAGGATGTCAACGACGGCGGTGTAGCTAGGCAAGGGGCAGTGCCCCAGATGATTGATCGAATCATCGGAGGTGTAGGTGCTGACGATTTGCTCGGTCAGCTCAGGTAACTGCTCTTTCAGCCGAAAATCGGATGCCACGCCTATACTCCCTCGGGCGACTGCGAAACACTCTTCACCGGCGGAACCGACTCGAGAGACTCAGGCACAATGGCCTGAGCGTCCTCGATTTCGTTTCCTCCAACTTCCAGGACGATCAGGGACCGATGCTGGGCGGGTTGTCCAGCAGGAAGTCGCGAGGACCGCGGTGCGTGTAGTAAGGGTACGCGACCTGGGCAGACGGCGCACCTGCTGTGAATGGCTGGCCTTGCATTTGAGCCGCCGCTCCGTGACCCAGCACGCCTGGGTTCATATGCGAACTGTAGTCCAATCCGCCTTGTTGCCAACCGAGAGGACCGGCTTCACAGCCCGTCCGGCAACCGGTTTTGCAACCCATCAGCCGGCCGCGAGTTTTGCCCAGCAATCCGCCACTGCCATTGCGACCGCACGAGCCATTGCTGCAGGCACCGTTGCCACACGAGGAGTCACCACAACCGCAATCGCTTGAGGCGACGCCGCAGTTGCCAGTCGAACATCCGCCACGTGTATTGTGGTGGAGGCATCCGGTGCTGATCATCAGCATTCCGGCCATCGATCCGAGTAAGAGCCAACGATTCATTCCGAACCCTTCCATCCAATATGAATTGGGTGCCGAGCACAAAGGTCTCGACACGTGATACGAGTCTTTCTTTCACCTTTCGTTTCGGCCGTTGACACCGATTCGATGCACACAATCGCACCAACCGCGCCAGAAGTCGGAAGGGGTGGGCGGCAAGGTTTACCTAAACTAACAATTGGGGCTTCCTTTGCAGTTTCAGACCAAGCCGTTCCTGACAAGGTTCGCGGGCCCCGATGCCAAGCCCACCGCAAACGCCCCGGTTTAAGCGATTTCCAACTTGAATCAGCGTGCAAAAACCGCGGGTCCGCGTTAGGCTGAGAGGTCCGGAGCATGGTCGCGGCTTTCATTTTGGCGACGACCGACGCATCCTCCGGACGCGAACCAACTCCAGCAGGCGAGGAAAATGAAGACCGAGGCGCCCGACGCACCGCCAACCGAATTCTCCGGCAATGAATTGGTTTCGAACCACTTCGCGTCGATCCAAGCGTTCGGAACGGATCTCGCGGAAGAACGCCCTGGCCGGGTGCTGAACTGGTTCCGGCAAGTGGTCACGCTACTCGGCATCGCCGCGTTTCATGGTTCGCTCAGTTTCATTGCCTGCCTGTGCGTTCTGCTGACCGTCCGGTTTGTGTTCTTCACCCAGCAAGTCGACGTGGTCGGAATCCTTTGGTTCGTTGCGGCCATCGCAGTCGGCGGTCTCATCGGCCTCCTGCAGCTAACGATTGTCTCGCGCTACGAAGAGTACCCGTTCCACCTGCTGTTGGCCCGCCGACTTCGCCGTGTCATCCAAGGACGCCAAAACCCGGTGGTCTCTCCCAGCGACGAGGGAGCCCGATTCTGCGAAATCGTCCCTCAAGAAAGATGGAAGCTTCTGCGCCTGGAAACCGCATCTGACCTCGCTTGGGTACGCATCGACCACAACGGCGTGTGGATGGAAGGCGATCGCAATCGATATCACTTTCCCCCCAGTTCGATCTTGGGGGCGATCCCTCAGTCGTTCACTCCGGCCGGAGGTTGGGCCCAACTGCACGCCGCGATGATCTACGTTCGCACCGAAAACGGTCCGGAAGAAATCCCCGTGGTCTACCGCGACTTTCGTTTTGCGGAAATGAACTCGGCTGAGCGCTGCCGTCAACGAGATGCAATGGTCGAAGCGATCTGCGAAATCGCTCGAGGCAGCGAGTACGAACCGATCTGCGTGCCAATGGACACCAACCCATCGCAAGCGTCCGACACACCAGCCAGCAACAATCCCTACGCTCCACCGCCGATGACGTCGCATACCGGAGCGTGAAAGCAGTCATCGACGCTGGAAGAATCGAGACGTCGTCGAGACTCACCGACATCGCCCCGGAGGGGCCGACGTTCTTAGCTCGGGGCGGAAGCCCCGAGAACGAGTGTGAAAATCAAACGGTCGCCCCGGATGGGGCCGGCGTGGAAGATGCCGAGTTGTTGTGCCGCGTGACGCCAGCGGTTGGAATTGGACAGGGTCGCGATGAGGCTTGGCATTTGAGGGCTGCCCGACGGAACAGTTGGGGACAACTGTTCTACTCTGGTGCAATGCATTTCTACGCGTACGAGACTCACCGACATCGCCCCGGACGGGGCCGGCGTTCTTAGCTCGGGGTGGAAGCCCCGAGAACGAGTGTGAAAAACAAACGGTCGCCCCGGACGGGGCCGGCGTGGAAGATGCCGCGTTGTTGTGCCGCGTGACGCCAGCGGATGGAATTGGACTGGGTCGCGATGAGGCTTGGCATTTGAGGGCCGCCCGACGGAACAGTTGGGGACAACTGTTCTACTCTGGTGCACTGCATTTCAACGCGTTCGAGACTCACCGACATCGCCCCGGAGGGGCCGCCGTTCTTAGCTCGGGGCGGAAGCCCCGAGAACGAGTGTGAAAAACAAACGGTCGCCCCGGATGGGGCCGGCGTGGAAGATGCCGCGTTGTTGTGCCGCGTGACGCCAGCGGATGGAATTGGACTGGGTCGCGATGAGGCTTGGCATTTGAGGGCTGCCCGACGGAACAGTTGGGGACAACTGTTCTACTCTGGTGCAATGCATTTCTACGCGTTCGAAGTTCACCGACATCGCTCCGGAGGGGCCGGCGTTCTTAGCTCGGGGTGGAAGCCCCGAGAACGAGTGTGAAAAACAAACGGTCGCCCCGGATGGGGCCGGCGTGGAAGATGCCGAGTTGTTGCGCCGCGTGACGTCAGCGGATGGAATTGGACTGGGTCGCGATGAGGCTTGGCATTTGAGGGCCGCCCGACAGAACAGTTGAGGACAACTGTTCTACTCTGGTGCACTGAATTTCTACGCGTTCGAAGTTTACCGACATCGCCCCGGAGGGGCCGACGTTCTTAGCTCGGGGTGGAAGCCCCGAGAACGATCGTGAAAATCAAACGGTCGCCCCGGATGGGGCCGGCGTGGAAGATGCCGAGTTGTTGTGCCGCGTGACGCCAGCGGATGGAAATGAACCGGGTCGCGATGAGGCTTGGCATTTGAGGGCTGCCCGACGGAACAGTTGGGGACAACTGTTCTACTCTGGTGCAATGCATTTCTACGCGTACGAGACTCACCGACATCGCCCCGGACGGGGCCGCCGTTCTTAGCTCGGGGTGGAAGCCCCGAGAACGAGTGTGAAAATCAAACGGTCGCCCCGGATGGGGCCGGCGTGGAAGATGCCGCGTTGTTGACCCTGATCGTCGTGCCAGTGTTGTATTCCTTCGGAAGGCGATGGCGGCCTTCCTGACGCCATCAGTGATCGTCCGTTTCGATTCGGTCGTCATCCGGAGTGGCGAATAATCCCCAGCAATACGCGGGGACGAGTCGGCCGGCAAACTTGTCATGCACAGACAACACCACGAACCAAATCAGCATCATCGTGCCAATCGGCGGTGTGAAATCAATGTACTTGTTTGCCCGCAGCCAAATCGGAATGACAATGCTAACGATCAAGACAACCGTCCATCTCCATGACTCTCTGCCCCAATGGCGAATGGCGAGGTAGTTCCCGCAATGCTGGCAATGCCCTAGCGGGAACGCGAACCGCCAAAATCCAACCGGCCCCTCGCAAACCGGGCAATTGTGCGTCAGGTTCGCTGGCGCGGATTCAGGTGATTGATACGGATTGATCATGGCAGCTTGAGATGGCAAAGCACGAATCGTGGTTTGCAATCATAGCAGGCTGCACTGCAAGGCGGCGTTTCCGCTGACCGCCCTCACTCTTCGCTCTTGGGGGCAGGCAAACGGAGCGAATCCGAGGTCATGTAGGTGGCCCAGAACAGCGGTTGGTTCCCGTTGATGTTCTTGGATTCCTCATCCGCCTTTCCGAGCAGCGGTTCTCCAGCGACGGAAAGCTCCGCTTGCCGCAGCAGCGAAACGCCTCGACGCGTGGCGGATGCCAGTGATGTGTGAGGCGCTTCGTTGATCAGTTCACCGATCACGGTGGCCGCGGACTGGCCACCGGTGACCCAGCGACTGAGCGTGATCTCCTTGACTCCGCTGCAGCGAAGGGCAGCGAGCGGAAAGAAAACCTCGGAACCATCCCCAAGCTTCGCAGCCCCGGCGGCGGTTCGATAGCCAGGCAACGCCACTGTCCGCGGGCCACTGGCGGGCAATCGAACCCATCCGGACAATCGATCCCATGGGCCGCTGGCGTCCGAACGTGGCGTCGAGGTGCTGACGGGGATGGTTGTGGTTGCCATGGGTGCCACCACGTTGGGAGTCAGCGGCGAAGCGACCACCAAGTGCGCCACGCCCAAACCGACTCGATCGGTTGGTGGCGCGGATCCAAGCGTCCATTGCAGTGGATCCTCTGCCGCCGCCAGCATCTCGTCGATCATTTGATCGTTGAGCTCCTTTTGCCGAGGTGCGAAGAACGTTCCCGCCATCACCGCAACTCGGTTGCCATCACTCGCGGCTCCGACATCCCGAAGGGCCAAGCCTGGCGTCGGGGCGTAGCTGATCTTCATCACGTCCGCCCAAAGTTGAGCTGGTGCCGCGGGATCGTCTTCCGCCGCATCCTCCAAGCCTTCCGCGGCATTGTCTTCGGCTGTGACATCCGGCCCATCGCTGGCTGGCAACAGTTCAAACGGCAGGTACCACAACGGCCCATCAGGAACGATCACCAACTTTTCCAGCCCCGATTCATTCCAAGCCGACTTCGAGGGAAACAACATTTCTTTCAGCGCAGCGGCTGTGTCACGCCATGATTCGTCATCAGGGAGCCGCTTGCCTCGACTTCGGTTGGCACCGATCTCGGCCAACAACTTCGAAATCATCATGGGGATACGCCGCCCGGCAGGCGAGATCCAGCCTGTCGTGGTGCCGTCTCTTGTAAGGGTCGCGACCAAACGAGGACCATCCACTACAAAGGTCAACAATCCCGTTCCCGGAGGCAGAGCACCAGCGTCTTCCGTTGCGATTGGCGGAGGGCAAACGGCGGGGATCCTCAAACGCTGGAGTGCAATCTGAGTGACCACCGACTCCTGAAGATTTGCCAACGCTGCGTCGCGTGGTGCGGTGTCTTCCAGGCCTTCGCGAAGAGAGACTTGGACTTTCTGCCGTAGGTCGGCAAGCATCGGTGGAGGCTGCACGACCAATTCCTTGGCCGCCGGCCAAAACGAGTCCGCAGGGTCCGTGACCAGAGATCGAACGTCCATCAAACGGCCTCGAAGTGGCAGCGCCGAGGCCAAGCGAGCCGCATGAATTCGGTCAGTGGACTTGAGCACATCGATGTCGTTGTTTTCGGCCACCGCCAGTTCCAAGCGGCCACGGTGCAAGGGCGTCGAATCAAGTCCGATCAAAGCAATCGCATCCACCGGATCGCGCCGCCATGTCGGCATTGAGACAGGCGACGTGAAGTAAGCCAGCAAACTCTTGGTGGATTGGTTGCCGATCGATCGGCCCATCAACGCTTGCACCAAACTCAATTGATAGTGCGAGGGCATGGAGATCACCGGCCGATTGCGGTCGCGTCGATTGTTGATGAACTCGTTCAGCGATCCCATCGCGTTGGAGAGCTTTCCGTCGGGGCCACCGAGTGATTCACCGCGAGACGCAGCAATGCGTGCCGCGACATAGGCTCCGTACGCTTCCAAGCGAGGGAAGTCCACATCTCGACGGGAAGCGATTTCGATGGCCAGCGTCATCGCTTCCGTGGCGGCGTCGACTCGGCCCGCACTGATCGCGGCGTCCGCCGCAACCAGGTAGCAATGCAGCGACGCCAATCGCGATTCACGGATCAGCGTGCGTCCGGCCAACAAAGAGGTCTGCTCCACCGTCCCGTATTGCTGGGGGCCTGCCGCACCAACAGCCAACTGCAGGGCTTCCCCGATGAATTCGTACTGTTCCAAGGCCGCCGCGGAATTGACGGCTCGTTGGCTGGTCGCGACCAAACCAGCGGCCACGTTGGGTTCCAACTTTCCGTTTGCGTCCCCCGCGACACCGACCGTCATCCCGGCCAGAAACATCAGCGGTGTGAGCGGATGCACCGAGCCACCCAGGGTGGCGTACTTGCCCACGCGATCGACCACCGTTGAATCTTCGCCCACGGCAATTTGCCCCACGCCTCGCATCGCGCCGATCAACGAACGGCCACCGGGTGAATTCAACCCGGCGGGATACTTGGTCGATTCCATCAACTCGGATGCCAGCGGTTCTTGTGCGGACAGTTCCCCCATCACGACGCGTCGTCGATACATCATCAGTGCGATCGATCGCATGATCTCAATCGCATCGACTCGCCTGAGATTCTGGCTTTCAATTCGCCCGCCTTGTTGGAGACGTTGTTCAGTCATCACCTCGCCGCTTTGAAGCATCAATCCATCTGGGATCGGAGCGAGCCGAACCGCATTGGCTTCGGGCCACAAATTTGTCGCCCCGGCTTTGATCGCGTTGCCTTGATTCAGACTCGACCAATCAATCGCGCCCAACCATCCGCGATTGCGAACGGTGATCTGCATGCCGGCGTCCAAGTGCGTGCGACAAAGCGGCAAGTGGCCCAGATGCCAGTAACACTCCGCCAACATTGCATGCATAGGAATCGCATCGATCCACTTGCCGTTGACGTCCGTTCGCGAACTTCGGAGCGCGGACTCGAACGCGTTCACCGCGTTCTTCATATCGCCGTCACGATAGATTTTGAGCCCGGTGTAGTAGTTTTGGGGCGGGTACTGGCTGCCAGAACTCGCGGTACCACCGAAACCTTGCCCGACAGCGAGCCCCGTCGGAGCAACGACCGACGCCGCGATGACCACGAGGGAGAAGAACGCCCCAAATCGAGGTGGAGTGGATGTTGGTTGCACAGTCATGCCAGCGATGCGATGGGAATGGAACATGGTTTCCATTCTATCCGCGACCTTTGACCGAGACGAATGAATCGGTTGATGGTGGAGGGGAGAATCAGCGATCCCTTCCGTGTGCAGCAACCGAACTGGTTATGCTGATTGCATGAATTCCGACGATGACAACGCCGTTTTGCCGAACCCCTATGCAACGGGGCCTCCGACAGAGGGAGACGACGAAGACCGAGCATTGCTGTTGGAAATTCTGCCGGACGAAGACACTTTCCCGACGATCCCTCGCACGATCCTGCGTTGGACGCTGGTCTGCAGCATTGCAGCGATCCCCAGTTTCGTGATCGGGTTCACGGTCACTCAGGGGCAATTCTGGGGGATGGTGACCGGAATTGTGATCTTCATCGTCGGCTATGTCTGGGCCGACTTGGTCACACGTTCTCAATCTTGGCGTCATTCGCGACAAATCGCGGCCACCTTGCGCACCGTCTATGTGTTGCGATTGGTGGCCTCGGTGATCCTTCCTGCCGGCATGATCGTCGACATGTTTTCAGGCATGCTGGCGGTCATGATTGTCGCCGGTGTCCGCCAATTCGAAACCGAATCCGAATTCGGATTCCTTTCCGCGGTCTGCACGACGCTTGTCCAAGGAGTCCTGCTGAACGTGGTGCTCTTGATCGTCGCATTCTGCGTCTTCCCAATCGTGCGAATGGTCGGACGAGCACGCAAAAAGCGAAAGCAAAAGAAGATGTCAAACGACGATCAGACGCCGCTGGAATCGCCCTCGGACTCACTCTCGGAATCCGTTGCGAATCCTTTGCTGTCTTCGTCCGACTCGGACCCGCCCGAGCCTTCGTTGCGGTAGTAGGTCCGCAAGTTCTTCGGCAGTGGATCGAACGCCAATTGGTCAGGCAAGATGCCTTTCGTTTTCGCCATTCTCAACAACGACACCGCGTCGCCATAGCCACCGCCCACTTCGGTCAGGCCTTCGAGGACTGCAGCGAGCGAGTTGTTGACTTCGGCAAAGGCATCGTCCTTGCCAGCTTGGAAGCGGCTGATGCGAAGTTGCCCCGTTTCAGGCACAGACCGAATCATGATGCCCGATGGGCCTAAGAAGAACGATTCAATTTGCAGTGGTTGAACATCGCCGAACAACACGATTTCTGGTTTGCGACGCAGCGAAACCACCACGGAAGGCTTCACTGAAGACGGGACTTGGTACAGCCGGTAGGTGCCACGCAAGTTTTGTCCCGCCAGCTTCTGTTTTCCATCTTCGCGATTCCTGAGCTTGCAGAATGCTCCGTAGCGGGTTTCCAAGCTGGGTGAGTCCATCAATCGCTGCAGACCTTCGACCACGTTGTGATGTTCCATGTCTTCCAGTGCCTTCAAAGCAGGAGCACGGAAGGCGGGCTCCGCTCGAATGGCGGCGATCAAAGGATCGATGGCTTCGTCCCGATCCAAGTAGGCCAGAGCTTCGGCGGCATAGAACCGCAACTCGGGATTGGATGACTGGACCGCTTCCAACAAAGTTGGAATCGCGGGTTCCCCCAATCCTTCCAACTGCAACGCAGCGTCCGCGGCTTTGGAAGGCTGCTTCATCCGCTCGCCCAGTTTGGTCAGGCGAACCTGCGTGTTGGAAGACTCCGGCGCCACACCAATGGCACGAACCACGGCCATCAAACGGGCCACGTTGTTTCGATAGCGCGGGTGAACATCCAATTGAATGAAGTCGTCTTCGATCGGTTCCGCAATCCCACGCCGAGTTGAGCCGTCGAAAAAGTAAAATCGTTTGTTGATGGCCTGGGCAATTGCCGCGGACATTTTGACGTGTTGAAAATCGGGACGAAGCACCAACCCGATCTTGCGATCGTTCTGCACGACTCCGCCGGACAAGATCGAACCTTGCACTTGCAGGGCTTCGTCTTTTTCGCCTTCATGATCGGCACGTGTCAGAATGGGCCCGGTCGCGACCGCCAACACTTCACTGCTTCGAACCGAACTGTCGAGCACCTTTTGGTGCCGCATGCGGGTGTCAAGCAACCAACCGCCGTGCAAGTCCGTCGCTTCGGTTTTGGGTGGGGTCAAAACCTGCAAATCCAACACATCGCCTCGGCGCGCACCAGGAGGAATGCTGCCACGAACTTGGACCAACGCAGTGTCGTTGCGTTCCAAGAACTCGTTTGGATTCGGAATCTCTTTGCGTTTCATTTCCTCGAGCAGCATGTCGCGGAAACCCGAAGGCAGTGCGGGACCGCCTGTATCGGGCAACGCATTGACGATTGCAACTCCCGTGACCGGGACGCTCTGCATGCCGTGAGGGATGGCCGCTTCTCGGACCAAATCCGGCGGTTCAGGGACCCTCAGCAATTTGGCCAACTGAGGGTTGTCGGGCTCATCCTGCTTGCCAAGTTTCCAAAACGAAGTGCACCCGCCAGCGGCGGTCAAAGACAACGTGATCCACACCAACCCGAATCGGCAGCGATGGAGAGCGGTAGTTGCGTTCATGAGCGTACGAATGCGTTCGTCGTAAGTTGATTGGCCACGATTACTCCAGGAAGTAGTCAATCGGAGGAACGTGACACAAGAGCAGACGCCCAGCCAACACAATCTGTCCCATCTGTTTGGACCGATTGGCGGGTTGCTCCGCCTTCGCCCCTGGACGCAGTGTTAAACTGCGATGGTCGAGACGGTCATTGAACCGAGACGCCAACGGACGCCAAACCAGTCGGCAACTGCCTCCTCGGAACCGATTGTCTTCCACCCCGCATTCATCCTTCCCGTGATTTGCACAGATGATTCGTTGCTACTTTCCCGCCGGAGACCGTTTGCCAGTCAAAATATTCGGGGCACTCGGTGCCTGCCTTCTCGCGTTCGCCTGCCAGACTTCCAGTCCAGACGCCATGGCCACCGAATTCGCGAATGGGCCGTCCGCGGCAACCAAGTCCGCTGCCACCGAAGTGGAACAGTCGTCGAACAACCGGGCCGCTGAACTGGGCTGGGAAGTGCTGACAAAAAAAGCATTGCTGCCCAGCGATTTCTCTCAGACTGTGATTGACGACATCTGGCGAAGCTGGCCAGAAGAGGCTCGCGTGAAGGCCGAGAACGCGTCGCCCGAAGACCGCCTGCGATTGATTTACCATCGCTATGGATTGTCCGAGCGACCTGAACTGCTGGTGGGCAAAGACGGTACCGCGGCCTTCGTTTCCCCGCAGCAAGAGGACTCGGTGGGACCGCCGATGCAGTACGTGGTGAGCGAAAAGGGCGACTGGACGATGAATTGTCTGTCCTGCCATGGCGGCTCGGTGTACGGGGTCCCGACGCCCGGCGCACCGAACAATCGCTACGCGTTGCAGACGCTCACCGAAGAAGTCCGCAGCACCAAGTTTCGTCTCGGCAAACCGCTGGGGCGAATGGAGTTGGGATCCTTGGTCATTCCACTTGGAACCACCAATGGCACCACCAACGCCGTGGTCTTTGGCATGGGATTGATGAACTACCGTGATTCGGAATTGAACGTCGTCCAGCGCGCACCGCAGACGTTCGTTCATCACGACATGGACGCTCCTCCCTGGTGGCATTTTTACAAACGGCCGTACCTGTACATCGATGGCTTCGCTCAGAAGGGACATCGAGGTTTGATGCAATTCACGCTGGTCCCTGAAAACGGACCGGAGTTTTATCGCGAACACGAAGACGATTTCCGAAACGTTTTCGCGTTTCTGTCGTCACTCCGAGCGCCCCAGTACGACGGCCCAATCGACCAGCCCCTCGCCGAGAGAGGGCGTCATCTGTTCGAGCAAACCTGTGCGAGATGCCACGGAACGTACGGCCCGGACGGCGGCACTTACCCCAACGAGATGGTTCCGATCGATGAACTTGGCACCGATCCTGTTCGGTTCCAGGCTTTGACCAGCGAAGGGCGTCAGCGGTACGCCGATTCATGGTTCGCACAACTGAAACAGGGTGAGTCGCAGGAGACACGGGTCAATCCCGAAGGATACGTCGCCCCACCACTGGACGGTGTTTGGGCCAGCCCACCGTACTTCCACAACGGCAGCGTGCCGACCCTCTGGCACGTGCTGCATCCCCAAGAACGCCCTGTTTTATGGAAGCGTGCCGCGGAGGCAATCGATCCTGAACGAATGGGTTTTCAGATCGAATTGGCTGACAAGGTGCCGTTGTCACAACCCGACGTGCTGATTCGACGCAGTTACTTTGACACCCGTCGCTTCGGCAAAAGCGCGGCTGGGCATGACTATCCCGACGAGCTCAACGAACAAGAAAAGCGTGCCGTGCTGGAATATCTCAAAACGCTTTGATTCTCTTGCCGCCAATCCATCGAATCTGCTAATGACGAGTCAAACAACTCGCTCGTATCGTTTCGATTCAGGATTTGGTTCCGATGAACAGTTCGCTTCGCCTCGGATTGATCGCAATCCTCGCCGTCGTCGCCTCCGGCTTCGTGTCGCCGACACCCGCCGCCGCTCAAACCTCTCCGTTTTTGCGGATGTTCAAACGCGGGACCAAAGTCGAAGTCGACACAACCAAGACCTATGAACTGACAGAGGAAGACGGGCCTTGGCTGATTCTGGCTCACACGTTTGTGGGTGCTGGTTCGAAAGAACGCGCCGAGCGTTTGGCACTGGAAATCCGCCAGGAATTGAGTTTGCCGTCTTACGTCTACGAGGAAAAGTTTGACTTCTCTGGCGAAGTCGAAACACCAACCTCCACTATCCAAGTCGCAGGTGGTTCGACGCGTACCCACCAACGTCGAATGCGTTACGCCAACAGCATTCAGTACGATGCTCACGCGGTTCTGGTGGGTGAATACGACCACGCAGAACACCCGCAAATCGCCGATGATCTGAAACGCATCAAGTCCGCCAAGCTTCCCGTTTTCGGTGACGAGAAAGAGATGGCTGCTGAATCGGACTTTCGCAACCCGGTCACGGCGGTCAAAGCCTTGCACCGTCAATTTGTGAACCGCAGCGGCGACAAAAATCGCGGGGAGATGGGCAGCGCTTTCCTGACTCGCAACCCGTTGCTCCCCGACGACTTCTCGCACTCGCCGGAAGTGGATTCCTTCGTCCGCAAATTGAACGAAGACAAGCAATTCAGCTTGCTCGAGTGCGACGGGAAATTCACCGTCGTGGTTCGGACCTTCGAAGGCTTCAAAACAATCGTCGATGGCAAGAAAGAAAAAAACTTCCTGCCCAATATCAACCGCTTGGACCGGATGGCAATCGATGCCAACAAAATGGTGATCGCGCTGCGAAACGACGGACAAGAGGCTTATCAATACCACGACCGAACTCGTTCGATTGTGACCATTGGCAGCTTCGATACGCTGGGTCATGAATTGCCAAACGGCGGCTTTGAATACGCTCCCGAAATCAAATCGCTCATGTCCACTTACCGAGCGTTCAACGTCGACCCCAACATCGCCAATCAGGTCAAAAGCAAGACCAGCGACGGGCTCGCCGCGAAGCACATCGAAAACATCCCCTTTGATGTTCAGCCAACCCCCATTGCGGTCCCCAAAGCCAGCAAACGCAGCTTCTACAGCGCCGCGGTTGGACGCTGAGCCCTATGTTTGATCTCGTCCTTGGAACAGGCAATGCGAAGAAGCTCGTCGAGCTTCGGATGATGCTGCCGGAAGAGACCATCGCCCTGACCGCACTGTCGGAAATCGACAACGCGATCGACGTGGTGGAAGATGGCGACACGTTTGCACAGAACGCTGCCAAGAAAGCGACTGAGCAAGCCAAGCACTTGGGACGATGGGTGCTGGCTGAAGACAGCGGACTGACAGTCGATGCACTCAAGGGTGAACCGGGTGTGCACTCCGCTCGCTACGCCGGAACGCACGGCGACGATGAAGCCAACAACGAAAAACTACTGCGTGAACTGGCCGAGGTGCCGCTGGATCGTCGTGGCGCTCAGTTCAATTGCCACCTGTGCTTGTCCGATCCTGCGGGCAACGTTCGCTTGGCCGAGTCTGGCATCTGCCGCGGACGCATTGCAACTGAACGCAGCGGTGCCGCGGGATTTGGCTACGACCCGCTGTTTGTGATCCCCGAGTACCACAAAACGTTCGGGGAACTGAACCTGACCGTGAAGCGGGCTCTCAGCCATCGGTCGCGAGCCCTGCGGGTCTTCATCCCCAAGTTGCTGCAACTGGTTCAGTCCAACTCCGCTTCAGCGTAGGTTTCTTCGCTCTCCCACAAGCGAACCTTGTAAGCGGTCGCGCCGGAGTCACCCAAGATTTCCGGGCAGACCTTTTCGAGGAAATGCTTGGCCATGTTTTCGGCCGTTGGATTGCTGTCCAGCTCGTAAATTCGGTGCGGTTCCGAACTGCGGATCGCATCCAACCCGTTCTGGTCTTTCTCCCACAACACGAATGTGTGGTCCCAGTTTTCGTCGATCCAATCCTTGCAGCGAGCCTTCAGCTGCTTGAAGTCCAGGATCCGCCCCACCGCGTCTTGCTTCTTGCCCGTCACGTAGACCTCCAGCACGTAATTGTGGCCGTGCAGGCTCTGGCATTTGCCTTCGTGCCCCACCAATCGGTGCCCGGCACAAAATGTGAAGCGGCGCATGATTCGAATGGACACAGGCAGGGTTCCTAACGAGAAATCGGGACAGAGGGGGAAACGAGAAACGCAGAGCGGA
The DNA here is from genome assembly GCF_001027925.1 of Rhodopirellula islandica. Taxonomy (NCBI): domain Bacteria; kingdom Pseudomonadati; phylum Planctomycetota; class Planctomycetia; order Pirellulales; family Pirellulaceae; genus Rhodopirellula; species Rhodopirellula islandica. The sequence goes on from NZ_LECT01000015.1 coordinate 313,870, forward strand.
CGAGCAACCCGTACGAAAAGTGAGCAGTGGGCAGGGAAACGTAGGCAGGCAGCAACCCATTGGCGGCGGTTCAACGAACAAGACAGCCAAAAGTCTTCTGATCCAAAGGACTTTGTCGACCCCCACAATCCGGTGCAACCGAGAAAACGGCTTCGTTGAACCGCAGGATTCAGTTGAATCTGTATACACATCGGTTGGCGAATGGTCACCCGGCTGCCATAATGGGCGTTCCCCCTTCACTGGAGGTGCCTTGGTGTGAATTGAACGTGCCTTGAATGTGCCGAATTTGGCATGCGTTTGGTGGCGGCGTTGTCGACCCGGTGCCTTTATTCTCCCTGCCTTTGACGGAGCCCATTCTCGGTGGCCAAGTATTTGCTTTCCCCTTTGCGTTTGGCTGTCGGATGGGGAATCTCACCCCGGCTGCTCGGAACGATCGCAGTGGTCATGCTGACCCTCCTTCGTCTCACCATCGGCTGGCACTTCATCACAGAAGGTGTCGACAAGTATCAAGCTGGAAACTGGTCTGCGAAACCATTTTTTGCCAACGCCCGAGGCCCATTCGCCGGTCATTTCCGCCAAATGGTGTGGGATTACGACGGCACCATGCGATTGGACGTTGACCAAACCAAAGTCAACTGGGCTTACTACCGCGACCAAATCTCGGGCCACTACGGGTTCGATGAAAAACAGTCCGCTGAGGCTCAGAACAACTACAGAAAAGCGGTTGATCAGTACGAAATCGTGCTGCAACTCAACGCCAATGAAGTTCAGGAGTTTCAATTGGGGCTGGATCGAGTCGCAGAACTCGATGGGAATTCGGTCGCATCGGGGGTCAGCTCCCTGAGTGGTCAACGCGAGAGCGTTCGAAAAGAGTTGTCCCAAAAGATCGCCCCGGTCTTCGATCAGATCGATGCAATTTGGGAAAACTACGAAACTGCACAAAACAAGGTCGCATCGCCGGAACAACTGCTCACCCATAGTGCGTACAAACTGACGCGTCCGCGTTTGCAAATGATGGACACCAGTGTGATCGATACGATGGTGCCGTACTTCGACATGATCGTTGGTTGGTGTCTGTTGCTCGGGTTGTTCACCCCCGTGGCCGCGTTAGCCGCCGCGTGTTTTCTCGGTTCAGTCTTTCTAAGCCAGTATCCACCCGTGACCGGGCCAGGGTCGAGCAATTATCAGCTGATTGAAGGTCTGGCCTGTTTGGTGCTTGCCGCCACCGGCGCTGGCCGTTTCGCCGGCCTCGATTTCTTTCTGCATCTCATTATTCGAAAATTCAACGGCGATGACGCCGCAACTGCGTGACCGGGAGTCTTAGCAAATGGTAGACAAGCTCAACGCCGATCAAAAAGAAGTCGGCTCACACAATTACTATTCCGCCGTCGGCAGTTACTACGATGTCAATCGTCGTGACTTCCTGCGTGGCATCGTCGCCGCCGGTGCCGTCAGTGGTGCTGGCCTGGGTGCCGCTTACTTCGGCTATGGCAAAGTCACCGACCCGGTCCGCGTCGCGGTCATCGGAACCGGTGACGAAGGCAACGTCCTGATTGGAGGTTGCAACCCCGAGTACGTGGACGTCAAAGCGATCTGCGACATTCGTCCATTCAGCCAGTTTCGTGCGTTCCACGGTGACTGGTCTTCTTCATCGGCTTTGAAACGTCGTCCAGGCTTGATCAGCGTCGCTGGCTACAAAGACGAAGCGGAAGCTCGCAAGAACGTCAAGGTTTACGACGGATCCAACGGCGGCATCATGGCCTGCCTCGATGACCCCGATATCGAAGCGGTGATCATTGCCTTGCCACTTTGGCTGCACGCTCCCGTTGCCGCTCAAGCCATGGAACGTGGCCTGCACGTGCTGACCGAAAAACTGATGGCCCACAATGTGGCTCAGTGCAAGGTCATGTCGCGAATGGCTGGCAGCATGGAAGACAAGAACGGCAACCCGCTGCACTTGGCGACCGGTCACCAACGTCACTACAACGTGAAGTACCAAGACGCGATCAACCTGATCCGCTGGGGCTTGCTCGGACAACTGCACCACATTCGTGCTCAGTGGCACCGTAGCAACGTCCCCGGTGCCGACAGCTGGTCGATGCCAATCCCTGGCGGCGAGATGGTCAACGGCAAAAACTTTGACAAGATCGCGAAGGACATCGAGTACCGCAAGAAGAAGCTGGCGGAAACGACAGACCCTGACGAAATGATTCGTCTGCAGATGGAAATTGATCAGTGGACGGCTTGGGACGCTGACAAGAACGTTGACCCCAAGGAATTCGGCTACGAAGGCTTCTCGGTCGGCGATCAAACCTTCAGTGCGATGGAAGAACTTCACCGCTGGCGGTTGTTCAATCGCACCGGGGCTGGCCTGATGGCCGAACTGGGAAGTCACCAGCTCGACGCCGTCAGCATCTTCCTCAGCTCGTTGCGTGATGACAAGAAGAAGGTCCACCCACTGAGCGTCCACGCAGTTGGCGGACGCCACATCATGCCGGTGGATCGGGAAGTCGGCGACCACGTCTACTGCATGTTCGAGTTCCCTGGACCAGAATACAGCAGCACCTTCGACGTCGGTTACTACGACCGTGTCGAGCGTTACCCCAACCCCGACAGCCCCGGAAACGGACCGGTCGCCGGATACGATACCGATCCAAACAAGAAGGTCGTCGTGACCTACTCGTCGATCAACGGCAACGGCTTCGGTGGCTGGGGCGAAGTCGTCATGGGCACCAAGGGAACGTTGATCCTGGACAAGGAAACCGACGTTTACTTGTACCGCAACAGCGACACCAGCAGCAAAGCCGGCGTCGTGAAGAAGGACGCCGGATTCGCCTTGGACACCTCGGCCAGCGGCGACTTTGCTGCACCGGTTGCCCAAGCCGCTTCGTCCGGCCCAGTCAGCCGTGGCTACCGCGAAGAGATTGAGCACTGGGCCTACTGCATCCGCAACCCAGACGGCGAAAACAAACCTCGCTGCTACCCCGAAGTCGCGATGGGCGACGCGGTCATCGCTCTGGGAACCAATGTCGCTCTGAAACGTTCAGCCAAGGGCGAAAGCGGTTACCTGCAGTTCAAGGAAGAGTGGTTCGACATCGACAACGATGCGACCCCGGACGACAGCGACATCGCGACGGAAACCGAATTCATGAAGAAACCTGTGGCATAGCTCCCAGCAAATTCCCAATGACGAACAACACGGCGGCCATTCGGTCGCCGTGTTTTTTCATGGAATCCCGACACACAAAGCCCCCGTACGATGGCCTTCCAAGGCCGTCGACATGGAAACCCGACGCGTCAGCGAGGCCCACGCGGCATGCCCTACGCCGGCCCCGTCCGGGGCGGTCTTTTGCTTTTCGTGATCGGTCTCGGGGCTTCCGCCCCGAGCTAAGCAAGCCGGCCCCGTCCGGGGCGAAAATTGCGGCCGAAAACCAAACCTCGGGTTGAAAACCCGAGGCTGACAACTGCCACCGCTCCGCGGTTATTGGATCCCCCGAACACACCCAGTCGCGGAGCGACGGAAGCCGGAAGCCTTGGGTTTTCAACCCAAGGTCATACGCCAACGACACAAGCCCCCAAGTCGCGGAGCGACGACAGTTGTCTGCCGCCCCCTCGCCGCGCGATCCCCCGGCTCGCATTCCCGTGCAATGACCTTCCAAGGCCGCCGAAATAGAAACCCGACGCGCCAGCGAGGCCCACGCGGCATGCCCTACGCCGGCCCCATCCGGGGCGGTCTTTTGTTTTTCGTGATCGGTCTCGGGGCTTCCACCCCGAGCTAAGCAAGCCGGCCCCATCCGGGGCGAAAATTGCGGCCGAAAACCAAACCTCGGGTTGAAAACCCGAGGCTGACAACTGCCACCGCTCCGCGGTTATTCGATCCCCCGAACACACCCAGTCGCGGAGCGACGGAAGCCGGAAGCCTTGGGTTTTCAACCCAAGGTCATACGCCAACGACACAAGCCCCCAAGTCGCGGAGCGAAGACAGTTGTTTGCCGCCCCCTCGCCGCGCGATCCCCTGGCTCGCATTCCCGTTCAATGACCGTCCAAGGCCGTTCACTCAGCTCGCCAAAACTCCTCGTCAAATACAGCAAACCGAAAGCCGAGAAGATAAACTTGGACGCGAAGTCCCTCCCCATCCCCTCACCCGATGCCCCACCTCATGAACCGAATCATCCCCCTGACGGTTTTCTTCGCTCTCTCAACGCTTGGCTTTCTCAGAGCAGAAGCCCCCGCGTTCTTGGATCCGCCGCAATACATCGGTCCCCCTCAAGCAGTCCAGGAGGTGACCAACCGGGCCTTCGCTGGAATCTCCAGTCTCGCCGTTTCCAACGAAGGCAGACTTTGGGCGACTTGGTATGCCGGCAAAACACCAAGCGAGGACGCAAACAATTACGTCGTCCTCAGCACCAGCGGCGATGGCGGGGAGACTTGGAAGGAAGTGCTCGTCGTCGATCCAGACGAAGACGGTCCGGTTCGCGCCTACGATCCCGAACTCTGGATCGCTCCGGACGGAAAACTGAGGCTCGTCTGGGCACAGGCGGTGGGACACTTGGGGACCGTCGCAGGAGTTTGGTTCTTGAAAATCGAAGATCCGAATGTGGAGCAACCGATCCACGGAAAAGCCAAGCGAGTCACCGATGGGATCATGATGTGCAAACCGCTGGTTCTCTCAACCGGCGAATGGGCGCTGCCCGCGTCGACGTGGCGTGAGACCGACGAAAGCGCACGCATGATCGTTTCGGATGACCAGGGGAAAACGTGGTCGCGACGCGGCGGTTGCAATGTCCCCCAGGACGCTCGTGCCTTCGATGAACACATGTTGGTGGAACGAAATGACGGATCAATTTGGTTGCTTGCCCGCACAAAGTATGGGATCGGCGAAAGCGTCTCCACCGACCGAGGAAAGACCTGGCCTGAACTGACCCCATCGAAGATCTCGCACCCCAGCGCACGCTTTTTCATCCGAAGACTCGCTTCAGGAAACCTCCTGCTGGTCAAACACGGCCCCATCGAAAGAAGAACCGGTCGCTCGCACCTGATGGCCTTCGTGTCCACCGATGACGGCAAAACCTGGGGGGGTGGACTGATGCTCGATGAGCGAGCGGGGGTCTCTTACCCCGACGGGCAACAAGGTCCGGACGGTGTGATCCACATCACCTACGACTACAACCGCACCAAAGACCGGCACATTCTCCTGGCCAGTTTTCGAGAGGAAGATGTCGCGGCGGGAAAAGCCGTCACGGACTCTGTGAAATTGCGTCAACTGATCAGCAACGCGTCTGGCAAGTAGTTCAGCGGGCCTGTCACAGCGAGCCCACGAAGCCAGGTGTGGCGTAACCCACTGGATTTCAAAAACGATTTGCGACATGGCGGCCTCAGGCCGCCGTTTTTTTGGACACTCCGACAACGGGCTGCTTCGGGGTTCCATCGGTGGTCGCTAGGATTGAGCAAGGAACGACGCTGTCCGACCGGCGTTCGCTCTGCTGATCAATCCAGCCTCACGACAAGCTACTCGAGAATTTGAAACATGCCTTCAACACGTCGCCTGTGCGTCCTCGCCGTCGCGCGAACCCGCATCACAATTCTCTCAGCGGTGTTGGTCTGCCTGAGCTCCGTGCTGACCAGCCCAACCGGCACAGCGGACCAGCCACCCAATGTCTTGATCATCTATGCCGATGACCTCGGCTACGGGGACCTGTCCTCCTACAACGAAAACTGCGCCTACGAAACGCCCCACTTGGATCAACTGGCTTCTCAGGGCGTTCGCTTCACAGACGCGCACAGCCCTTCGACCATCTGCTCACCGTCTCGCTATGGGTTGATGAGCGGTCAATGCGTCTTCCGGACGGGACGCCGAACGACTGCGTTCGAAGGAGCCAGCGGGCCGAGCTACTTGCGGCCCGATGATTTGACGATCGCAGAGATGCTCCAGCAGGCCGGCTACAAAACCGCCATCTTTGGCAAGTGGCACCTCGGGCTGACTTGGTACGGCAGCGACGGCAAACAACTGCGAGGTGGTTTCAAAGATGTCACGAAAATTGACTACGAGCGAAGCACGCCGCTGATCGACGGCCCCAACAACCAAGGCTTCGATGAGTCATTCGTGACCCCCAATTGCCCCACCACCGACCCGCTGTACCTGTACATCGAAAATGGCATGGTCCCCGTGCCAGCCAACCAACGTCACAAGAGCGATACGCTTCCTAACCCTGGCGGCAAGTGGCGATGGGACAACGACGAAGGCTGGAAAGCCCCCGGCTACAAATTTGTCGACGCCGACATTCTGTTTTTCGACAAGACACGAGAGTTTCTCGACCGCCACGTTCAAGAGTCACCTGACCAACCGTTCTTCGCAGTGGTCTCCACCCAAATTGCTCACGCCCCGGTGCTCCCTGCCAACCAACACTCGGGATCCACGCAAGCCGGCGCTCGCGGCGACTTTGTTTGCGAACTCGATTCGCTCACCGGTGATCTGCTCGATCACTTGAAGGAACTGGGAGTGGACGACAACACACTGGTGATCTTCAACTCCGACAACGGACCGGAAACGATGCACACCGTTTGGATGCGTGAGGATCACCAACATGATGCCGCCGGCGGTTGGCGCGGAATGAAACGCGACGGCTGGGAAGGCGGCCACCGCGTCCCCATGATGATGAAGTGGCCCGGACACATCGCACCCGGTCGCGTTTCGGACCAACTGATCAACACGACCGACATTTTCAAAACACTGGCAGCCGTTGCGGACGTTGATCTGCCCGAGAACGTTGCCCTGGACAGTTTCAACATGCTGCCGGAACTGCTGGGGCAAGTGCCCGAGGGCGAGTCCATCCGACCTCACATGATCACCCAAAGTTTTCGCGGTGAGTTTCAACTGCGGGTCGGCGACTGGAAGTACTTGGACCACGCGGGCTCCGGCGGCAACAACTACAACGATCGCGTGCTTCAACCGTATGCAAAGAAGGAAGCTGAAACCAGCTTCCCGGGCCAGCTTTACAATCTAAAGCAAGACCCGATGGAAACAGTGAACCTTTACGAACAAGAAGCCGCGAAACGAAAAGAGATGCAGGCGTTGCTGAAGTCGATCGTCGAGTAGAAACGGACGGCCTACACCAACAGTTCGAACAGCATGCGTTGTTCGTTGACGACTTGGTATTCGATGTTGCTGGCCGTCAGGCGGTCCAGCAATCCTTGGTAGTCATCGCGGTGGGCGACTTGCAATCCGACCAAGGCCGGTCCAGTTTCGCGGTTGTGTTTTCGGGTGTATTCGAAGTGCGTGATGTCATCGGTTGGCCCGAGCACATTGTTGAGGAACTCACGCAAAGCTCCGGCACGCTGCGGGAACTTGATGATGAAGTAGTGCTGCAGCCCTTCGTACAACATCGCTCGGTCGCGAATCTCTTCGGTGCGAGTGATGTCGTTGTTGCTGCCACCAACCACACACACGACGGTCTTGCCCCGAATCTCGTCGGCCAACTGTTCGAGCGCCGCAATCGAAAGAGCCCCCGCGGGCTCGACGACCAGGCCCTCGTCGTTGTAAAGCTGCAACATCACGCTGCAGACTTTGCCCTCGGGAACGAGGACCATTTCGTCAATGACGTGCTGAGCAATTTGAAAGTTTAGATCGCCGACCCGCCGGACCGCAGCACCGTCGACGAAGCTATCAATCTTGTCGAGCGTGACGACCTTGCCTTCGCGAAGACTGTCATGCATCGCCGGTGCGCCCGTTGGCTCCACTCCGATGATCTTGGTTTGGGGTGAGAGTTGCTTGAAGATGCTTCCCAAACCGGAGATCAAACCGCCGCCACCGACTGCGACCAGCACGATGTCAATTGGCTCAGGATGATCTTCCAAAATTTCGGCACCGACCGTGCCTTGGCCTTCGATGATGGCGGGATCATCAAAGGGCGGAATGTATGTCAGCCCTTTCTCAGCGGCGCGGTGGGCCTCTGCGGCCGCATCGTCAAACGTGTCCCCGATGAGAATGATCTCCACATGCTCTTGACCGAACAGTTTGACCTTCTCGACCTTCTGCTTGGGCGTCACCGCAGGCATGAAGACTCGGCCTTGAATCTCCATCGAATGACAGGCGTACGCGAAACCTTGCGCGTGGTTGCCGGCGCTGGCACAAACCACTCCAGCGGCCCGTTGCTCGTCGCTGAGCTGCGACATCCGGTTGTACGCCCCACGAATTTTGTAGCTGCGGACTTCTTGCAAGTCCTCGCGTTTGAGCAGAATCTCAGCGTCATAGAGCGCCGAGAGACGTGCATTTCGCATCAGAGGTGTGTGGCGAACCACGCCAGCGATTCGCTGGCGAGCCGCCTGGATTTTGTCGGCGGCGATCATAGGAGACATGGTGCTAATCAGGTGGTTGTCAGACGTCCGTCACGCGACGCCGAGGCACTTGGCGGCGTGTCGGTGCGGCGGCAGACTGAGCCGAGGACGGAGCTGGGGGAGTGGGTTGAGAATGAGCGGGGTCAATTCGAAACTGATTTTCGGCAGGCGGACCTGTTGGACCACCGGCGGCCGCGTCGAGGTCACCCAAATATTCCTCGCGGACCTTGGGGTGCCGTTTGACTTCATCTGGCGTGCCATCGATCAAGACTTGGCCTTGGTAGATCACATAGCAGCGATCCACGGTGGTCAAAATCTCACGGGCCGCATGGTCGGTGATCAACACGCTGATCCCGGAATCACGAAGCTGCTGAATCACACCTTGAATCGATTGCACGGTGACCGGGTCAATCCCAGCGAAAGGCTCATCGAGCATCACGATTCGTGGATTGGAAACCAAGCAACGAGCGATCTCCAGTCGACGACGTTCACCGCCGGAGAGTCCGGCCGCTCGACTCTTTCGAATGTGCGTGATGTTGAACTCTTCGAGCAATTCATTGGTGCGTTCTTTGCGTTGCTTGCGGTCCACGCCCAGCAACTCGAACAACGCCGAGATGTTTTGCTCCACGGTCAGCTTCTTGAAAACACTGGGTTCCTGAGGCAAGTACCCCATTTGGCCGTCGCGAGCACGCCGGAACATCGGCCAATCGGTCACGTCTTGGCCACCCAAGTACACGCGGCCCTGGTCGGGCTGGACAAGCCCACAGATCATTCGAAAGCTAGTCGATTTCCCGGCGCCATTGGGCCCCAGCAAACCCACAATCTCGGCTTCACCGACGTGCAGGTTCACTCCATCGACGACGCGACGTCGACCATAGGTTTTCTGCAAACCGACCGCTTCGAGAACAGGCTCGCTCGACTGGCGTTCCGCATGGGCTCCCAGCGGTGATTCGGTGGGAAAGGATGTGGGGGTAAATTCGTCACTCATGATTCGATTCCTTTCAGTGAATCACTTGATTCGTTGCATCCGGTCCAGGTTGGGCCAAAACGGCAACGGCGACTTCCACGGGTGCGGCCAAAACACCAGCAATGCCTTGCCAACCAACAGGTCTCGCGGAACATACGAAACGTCCGCGAATTTGTAGGCGTCTTTGTCGGGACTGGCGTAATTTCCGAGTCGTGTTTTCTTACCGGCCCAGCAACGTGCGTCCAAACTCTCGGGACTGTTGTCGCCCATCGGGAAGAATTGGTCTTCTTCCATCCGGAAGGAAACCGCGCGGCGACTTTGCCAACCGGGGAAATCAGCCCAGATCGTTGGCTCGCCCATCAGCAGTTGAATGTCGCGGACAATTTCGTCCGGTCGAGCCCCGGCACCGACGAAGCGACGCAAGGCTCCCATGTCATAGTCAAGCATGCCATCGTCACTGGTGTCGACCGCGATGTAATACTTGTCACGGTGGATGGTCCACTGGCTCAACGTGGCCGAGCCGCCGGTCACAGCAACCGCAATCGGGGCAGCATCCAATGGATTCCCCGGACCGTCAAATCGTGGCTGGTTTTCTTCGCGTGGGACAATGGAATTGAAATCGAACGTGGTCGGCGATTGGAACGCCACCAAACCACCGTCGATCCACAACCTCAGTTCATCATCCGCGTTGCTGAATCGGAAGTCATGTTGCTGACCGGCTCGAACCGCGGTTTCTGCGATCGGATGCAGATTGCTGTCACCGTCAAACGCATGTTCCTGACCATCGTCGAGGGTGAGCTTGGCTTCGCCAGTTGGCAGATCGATTTCACAAACATGCCGCACTCCAGCCTCGACAATTTCAAAGCGGAGTTGCTGAGCATCAGCGGAAGTCTCGATGGTCTGGGAAACAATCAGATCGCCGACCCAGTGAACGCCTCCTGAACCGTGGTAGGAACCACCGTACTGAACCGTTCCTCGGAACTGAGCCAAGTCGCCGCCGGACTCATAGCTGCTTCGAAACACACCTGCAGTGCGGGTTTGCCCCAGCATGCGTTTGAGACGCGAGACGCCGACCGGGGAAGGTTTGACATCGTAGACTCGATCCGATGCAACGTTCAGATACGAGTCATAGGCGTAGAAATCCGTGATCAACCTTCCGGTTTGTGGATCCACGTCCGCCAAGGACTCGCCATTGATCGCGGCTCGCCACTGTTGCTCATCCGGGAAATGGTGGTAATAGCGAAGCCACTTCGTTTCACCCTCCGCAGCCTCGACCGTCGCGGTCATTCCTTCCGCGGTCTCAGTCACCTTCCAAGAATCCGTGGGAATCGTATCGATCCCGGGGGACCATGGTTGCAACCTGGAGGGGTAGCCGGCCTCCAACAGAGCCTTGGGTTGATGCTGGCTGTCATAAACAAGGTGACTCATCGCCAGCAGCTTTTCGGGGGGCTTTCGCTGGATCTCGCCGAATTGGGAGGAATCGGTTTCGGAGTTCGATTTTGCGTAAACATCCCCATACTGAATCGACACCGTCTCTTCAGGCAAACCGACCAAGCGTTTGATGTAGTTTTGCTTGGGGTTCACCGGAACCTTGAAGACGATCACGTCCCATCGCTTGGGCTCTTTCAACGTGTACGCGAATTTACTGACCAGAATCCGGTCGCCGCTGAAGGTTTGCTCATTCGCATCATTGGCCAAATCCAATGAGTTCACGTGCCGACAATTTGGGCAGATCCCGCCCACCACGACTTTCTGAAGCGCGGGCGTGCGGTTTTCCAAACTCGCCCCGATTGGGAACTGCTGCCCACATTCGTCGCAGAACACATCTTTGTGAGCCCCCATCAGAGCGGGAGCCATTGATCCGGTTGGGATCACGAAGGCTTCCGCGATGAAAGCACGGAACAACAGTGCCAAGATGAAGGCAACCGCGAAGGCTTCCACCGTTTCGCGTCCGGCCTGCAACCGGAACACAGCGGCACGCTGTTGAGGAATCGTCATGGCGTCGAAGGCTGACTGAGCCTCCGACACGGAACCGTCGTTGGTGGACTTCGATTCGGTCGATGAATTCATGTTGCTGGAAAAACGGGGAATTTTGCGAATGACGCAGTCTAGCGAAAGATCGGCTCGACCGGACCATCGGTTTTTTTCGTCCAAACCGGTGCAATCCCGCCAATGCAGTCGGGACGATGTCTGCTGATTCCAATGCAAACTCTGACCGATCCCGTCTGATAGAGGACACTGCAATACTCTTCCACGGACGGGAGGGGGCCTCTGTTCATTCCAGGGATGCTTTCTGCCGTGAAACTTGCGATTCCAGCCGCTCGGTCCCCGGCCCACCGCTGGATTTTACCGTTGATCCTTGGTGTGGCGACCATGGCGGTCCTGTCCGCTCAATCACCCCACGTGAGCGTCATCGATTGGGCAATGCCCACCACCGGCGATCCGCGACCGGCGAGCGAAACGCTTCCCTTGGCCGAAACGACGCTGGCATCGACGGACTCGGACGCTCTTCACTTGGACAGCCCGCTGCCAGAAAGCACCGTTGTTCTGGATGCCATGGCGACGCCGATCGAAACGGGATCGCTCGTCAGCTACACGCGTCAACAAGTGATGCAATGGGCGCACCAGCATTCTCCCGAAGCCAACATGATCGACCAAGAATCTCGGTCGGTGGCCTGCGGAGTGGATTGTGAAGATGAAGCCGCTGTCTGCCAATTGCGGCTGATCCGGTCTGTTCTCGCCGAGATCGCCCTGGGCCGACGCGCCGATGACGCCGCCGATGCAGCCAAGGCCTACGATCGCTTGGTGGCCGCCCAGCTTGGCAAGCGAATCGCTCAGCAAGGGATCGAGGTCCAAAACCGCTTGATCGATTTAGCCAACGAAGCCGATCGATTGGGAGTCCCCGACGGCAATGTTCTGCAACTTCAACAAGCCAAGCTGGTTTGGCAAGACATGGAAATCCAGCAGTCCTTCGCGACCCAAAAGCTCCGACAAGAACTCGCTCGTCGTACCGGCCGGCCTGAATCCGAAGTCGCCGTGGCCGTGACAGTTGATGACTTGCAACCAGCAGCCTCCGCCGGATCGGTTGATGCTGGCACCAGCGTTGGCACCGCCTTGGCCAATCGCAACGACTTGAAGGCGGTCAAGCAATTGTGTGCGGGCATGCGAACCTGCAATTTGTCCTCGGCCAGGCAGCTGATCGGGGCTCTCAGTCCCGGCGCTGGTTTGGCCATCGCATCGGCCACCGGCAAAAGTCTGTTCTCGTGCCTGTCCTCCGATTCCAACGCCAGCGATTTGAACTGCCGCCGTCAACAGTGCTCGCTTCTTCAAGAATCGTTGGCAGAAGTGGTTCGCAATGAAACGTTGCAGGCGGTCCTGGACGTTCGGCTTGCCAACGCACGCCTTGGATTGATCGACCGCCAATTGCAGTGGGCCCAGGAACGACTAGAAGAAACGCAGGCTGCGATCGAATTGGACCAACAACCAGTTGGCTCGGATGACCTGATTCGCTTGGAACTCGAAAAACTTCGCGGCGATCAACTCGCCCGGCAACTCGACGTTTCGCTGGCGATCACAGAGTGGAAACGAGTTCAAGGGATCGTGCTACGATAGCCCTTCACGAACGTTCCACGAATCGTCCGCGCCGACTTCGAACGCGCGGCAACCAGATAGGCCATCGCGATGAATTCGATTTGTTTCTGCATAGGAACCACGACGAAGCTCGTTTTCGCTAGTTTTTTGCTCGCGTTTGTTCCTGCCGCTTGTTTCCCTGCATCCGTGGATGCAGCCGAAGGAGACCCGGTCGCGGTGCGTTTGTGGCCTGGGGGGACCGTGACGGTCGAGTCGCACTGGGGACTGAGCGTCGCGGTTCAAAACGCCCCCGCCTCGCCTGAAGGATCAACGCCAGACCGTGTTTCAGGCACCATTGCGATCCCGGAAACGGACGCAACCGTTTCATTGGGTCAGGCAGGCTCCTACCTTCTCCGCCGCCCAGCCAACCAAGCCAAACCGACCTGGCAATCGGCTGCAATCAGCGACACCGGAACGGGCGACGTTTTCGAGACACCGAATGACATCCGAGTGAATTCGCTCGGCACGAAAGCGGTCCACCTTCAATTGGATGGGGTCCATCTGCTTGTGGCAGGGCCCGACTGCGACGTTCAGACGCTGGAATCCATCGAACACATTGACGCGGTCATCGGATCCAACTTGCAGCGATTCGCGGCAGAAGACGGCAAGTCGTTGCCAACCACGGTTCGAAACTGGATTTCAGTTTCAGCAACCGCTCCTGACTCAGCCAAGGTCCAAACGCAAAACCACAACACGGTCGCCATCTCATCGCAGTCGTCCGAATCCAAGGCGAAGTCTCCAGCGGTTTGGTGGAACGTCTCCACTCAACCTTGGTTGATGCCTGAGGCGATGGACAAAATGTTCGTTGCGATGGAAGAGTCATGCTCCGAGTCCCAAGCCGTCTTCGCCGCTTTGACGGCAGAGCAAATGAACTTCCAACCCGCCAACGGAACGCACACCCCACGCTGGAACGTGGAACACATGATGGGGCGACAGTTGCAGTTCTTCTCGCAGATGTATCACGCAGCCGACGTCGCGATCCCGGTCATGGATCTGAATCCGGCTCAAATGCCGCCGGATTACCGATTCGCCAATCCAAATTGGTCGGGCGCCGAGGAAGCTCGCCAGATGCAACGAGTCAGCGACTTCAGCCGACGGTTTGCGTATTTGCTGGATGGCTATGGCACCGACGACAAAGTCGCCGGCAGTCGCTGGCCAAGCATGGGCGCGTTGCTCAAGCAAATGGAGCGGCACTACAGCGAGCACACCGCCAACACGCAGAAGAAGTTCCAATTGCCTGGTTGGCCATCCAAGAACTGAATCCGCCACCGCTGGGGTTGGCATCAACCGCACCGCGGGGGCTGGTCTTCTAGAGGATCAGGACGCGAAGAACCGGTTTCTCAATCGCGACCGATCCCCTAATCGCTACAACCGGAGCGACCCGGCATCTTGCCCGGCCGTTAAGGTCTGGCCAACCAATCTTTTTTGACACGTCCGTTTTCTGTCGTAGTGTTCGGTAGTGAGAAAGTGAGTTGCCTTGAATGCAATTCACTGCCACGTCGAACAGTCAGAGGTGTGTTGCCTTGGGGTGTTCGACAGGGTCAGCCGAAGTTCCCTGACAAAGGCAAACCGTCCGAGAGGGCGGCACGCAAAACCACGGGTCCGTGAGTCGGCCAATCGCAAACTGCGATTTGGCTTGGCTTCAGGAAAGCCGAGTTGCCGTGGAAAGAACTCATCGCTGTTTCGTTATGAAACACGCATGGGTTTGAACCGAGGCTTGTCAGTTTGATTTCCATTGACGAAGGCTGTTGTCACCTGGGTCGGTTCACATTGGATCGACTAACACCTTGTCGCCGGGTTAACGAGACATAATCGTGGCCCCCGTTTTTGTCTGGAGTTAGATATGAAAAAGTTTGCTGAGAACGTAGTTGCTTTCCTGAAAGAAGAAGACGGACCAACGGCTGTTGAGTACGCCGTCTTGTTGGCTCTGATCATCGTCGTTTGCATCGGTGCTGTGACCACCATCGGTTCCAACGCCAACGCAAAGTTCGGCGAAGCTGGCGCTGCAATCGCTGCCAACTGAGCCTGAACTGGCGGGCCTGTCCCGTCAATTTGGCGACATCCCGAACGGCGACGAGATTCGTCTCGTCGCCTTTCGGAATCGCCCTTCGGGGGAGCCCTGTTGCGAAGACCTTGCGGACTCAGATGAGACGGTCCGACATTGCAAGTTCAATGGAAGTCTTGGCTGCCACTCATTCCACACCTTTCAAATTTGCCCCTGGGCATTGAGCGAATGAACTACCCACTGATTCCTGCAGACGCTGCCGCCCACGTTTGGCAATTGGCCTGCTGTGGCGTGACGTTGCTGTTCGCAATGTTGAGCTGGATGATCGGTCCTCGCTGATCCATTCGATAACGACCGGAATTCACCACCACGTTCACCGCCATCCACACACACCATCCACTTTGAAACCACTAACGGACGACTCGTTGCACGAACGTTTCGGCCGAAGAAACACGGGGAAATCACCATGGACACTCTCCTTCAAGGCATCACCGAAAACTGGACCATTTGGTTCGTGACGGTCGTCCTCATTGTTGCGGCTGTCATCGACGGCATGATTTTGAAAGTCCCAAACTGGTTGACTTTCCCGTTCATCATCTGCGGTTGGGCACACTGTTTCATCCAAGGCGGCATGCCGGGCTTGGGTTACAGTTTGCTTGGCACCTTCGTCGGCATGATGTTGCTGTTGCCACTTCGCAACGTAGGCGGCATGGGAGCCGGCGACGTGAAACTGCTGGCAGGCATCGGTGCCTGGTGCGGTACCACGATCACACTGCAAGCCTTTGCGGCGACTGCAATCGTCGGCGGCATCATGGCTGCGTTCATGATTTGGAAGAGCGGAGCCTGGGTGAAACACTACGCTCAGTTCTGGAAAATCATGAATGAGTGGCGAACGATCCGCAAACCGGAACAGCTTGCCGCGATTGCTCGCGAGCGAAAACCAACGATGTACCTGTTGCCCTACGGCATCCCCATGGCCATCGGGACCATCATCTACTTCGCCGCATCTGGCCAGTTGGTCTGATTCAGATTGAAAGTCGAGGGCCGCATGGATCCCCCATGCGGCCTGTCGTCATTTAAGCCCCAAATGCCGGGCAATTTCTCCCAGACGTTGGAAATCCGAAGCCAAACGGTCCTTTGTCAATCTGTGCCGGTTGCGCAAAGAGACTCGGTTGCCCCAAGTGTGTTTAGCTCCTGAACACTCACACCCGATACCGTGAGTGACGCTTTCATTGCGGGCGATCGAATTTTCGGCCGAATTCAACGCGAGCAGTCCGTCACCTCTGGTTACCCACCCGATTGCCATGCGAAACAAATCAGTCTTCCTCATCCTGGCCTGCGTCTGCGGCACGATCGCCGCAATCGGTGTGAGCCAGTGGATGCAAGCTCAGTCAACGGGTCAAAGTTCGGTAGCGACGGTTGAGATCTTCGTGACTTCCAAGACCATTGATATCGCAGAGGAAATCACGGCGGACAAAATCCGACTCGAACAATGGCCCGCCGACCGCGTCCCAACGGGCGCCAGCGGAAACCTCGAAGACGTCGAAGGAAAATTCGCTCGCCAACGTTTCTACGAGGGCGAACCGGTGATGCCAGTCAAACTGATGGCGGATGCCAATGGTTCCTCCCAAACGATTCCAGTTGGATTCAGCGTGGTGTCGATGCGTGCGGATCCCGAAAGTAGCGTTGCCACCCTGGTTCGCCCTGGCGACCGGGTCGACGTGATGGCGTATTTCATCAAGAGCGAGTTGATCCCCGAGACCACAGCCAAGACCGTTTTGACGGGCGTTCGAGTGTTCGCCGTCGACGGCCGAACCGAACGCGAAGTCGATCCAGAAGTCGAATCCAAACCAGCTCGTTCGATCTCGCTGCTGATTCATAAGAAAGACACACCGGCGTGGACCTATGCCAGCGAACTGGGCAAAATTCGTCTGACACTGGGCAACCCCAGCGATATCAACGAAACCCAAGACGGAGCATCGGGTGGCGGCGCCGGACAAGACTTCTTGCGTTGGCTGTCGGATTATCAAATCGCTCAGGCACAACGCGAAGAAGAGAGCAACCGTGTGGAGACACCGATTGTGACACCTTCCATTCGAGCCCCCAAGAAAGAAAAGAAACGGGGATTCAAGATGTTGAAGATGTCCGGTGGCGTGCTGACGGAATACTGGATTGAAGAAGGATCCAGTGTGCCCAAGGTGCTCGCCGAATCGGGGCGTGACGACTTGGAAGAGACGACCACCGACCTGCGAACTCGCCCGGGGGCAGATTATCCCCTCCCTAGCGAGAACGAACTGGATGAACCCAGTGCACCAACCGATTACAGCTATCTGAATGGGTCACAAAGCCCGTTCTACAACAGCGGACCTTCGGATCGCTCCGAAGCAGATGCCCCGCCGACCAAAGAGTTTGGCCCCACGAGCCGCTGAAGCTCAGGGACCAACGGAACAAGATTCACCACTGACGCTTAGGCAAGCCCGCCACCCAGCGGACTGCCACCCAGCCCGTCGCTTCCTCGCGACGAGCTGATCGCCGAGAGTTCATGGACGAATTCTCGCGGAGATGAATGAATAACTCGACCCGCCCCGGCAAGGATGCCTCAGATGCGAGTGTGCACTTTTCTTACCCGTCGCGACCGTTCGGTCCGTTGTTTGATCACGGCCGTGTTCGGGTTCGCGATGATCGCGGTTTCCCAGCCGGTGATGGCGCAGTCAGCCACGACGCTCGCGTCCGCCGCTGGTGACCATCAGATCAACCAATCCGTCGAACGGATGGATCTGATCGTCAAGAGCAGCCGCATTCTGTCGCTCGGCGAACGCATCCCTCGCTTCCAAGTTCACAACGAGGAAGTCCTGGGAGCCACGCCCGTCTCCGAAAACCAAATCCAGGTGTTCGGCAAGACGCCCGGTACCACCCAGATCAATCTCTGGGACACCGAGGACAAACTTTACACCATCGATGTCACGGTCGTCGCGGACGCTCGAGAAGTCGAAGGCATCCTGAATTCGCAACTGCCGCTGGCATCCCTTCGAGTGACGCCCATCGGTGAGTCTTCCATCATCTCGGGATACGTGACCAGCGTCGATGATGTGGACAAAGCCGTTGCGATCACCGAACAGTTCTACACGACTGTGATCAACAACATCCAAGTCGTTGGGATCCAACAGGTTCTGTTGCACACCAAGATCATGGAAATCAGCCGCACGAAGCTTCGGCAGTTGGGCGTTGACCTCGCCATCTTGAGTGACAACTTCGTGTTGCTCAATGGTCCCAGTGGAATCCTGGATGTCTCCGCCGGGTTGGTGGAAGGCGACAATGGAACGTTCGGCCCCGTCCCTGTTGGGGACACCAACCTGCGGTTCAATGTCAACGGGGACTTCGAAGCAATGATCAAAGCCCTGGAGGAACAACGGATGGTCAAGCTCCTCGCTGAACCCACCGTCGTTGCCACGCACGGTCGTCCTGCTCGGTTCACCGTGGGTGGACGAATCCCGACCATCATTCCCGGTCAAAATGGCCAGGTCCAAGTCTCCTACGAAGATTACGGGACAAGCATCGACTTCCTGCCCTTCGTCGTCGGCCCTGGACGCATTCGCTTGGAAGTTCGTCCCGAAGTCAGTGAACCGGACTCCTCACGAGCCATCACGCTTGACGGTACCAACGTGACCGCGTTCACGACTCGGTACGTCGAAACCGCTGTCGAAATGCAAGCTGGTCAAACGTTCGCCTTGGCGGGTTTGCTGCAAAGCCGCACCGAGTCCACCGTCAGCCGCACCCCGTTCTTCGGAAGCCTGCCCTACGTCGGATCGCTGTTCCGTCAAATGCAAGAGCGTCGCAACGAGATCGAACTGCTGATCATGGTGACGCCCGAATTGGTTGAGGCAATGGACCCTCACGAAGTGCCTCGCGGTGGCCCGGGCATGAACACGCACTCGCCGGATGACAAAGAGTTCTACGCCTTGGGTCATATCGAAGTGCCCAATCTGAAGGCCAACGATTGCGACAACACAAACTTGCAACCTGGCATCACCAGCGGCTTCCGCGGTGGACAGATTGAATCCGGCCCGATGCTCCATCAGCCGCCCATGTATCAGTCCCCCATGAATGGTGTCCCCAGCCAAGGCTACCAAGAAGGTCAGATCGTTGACCCAATGTTGCCGTCACCACAAGCCTCACGAAGCACTCCACCACGATCCACGCCCAACCCGGCTGGGTACTACCCACCGCAAATGGCACGAGCCCCTCAACGCCCCGCGAACAATCGCTTTGGGGCGGGTGAGTTGCTTCCTCCGGGAGCGATCGTTCCCGGTCCAGAACCAACGAAGATCGCTGATGGAGTGATCGTCAGCCAACCGGAATACCGATGATCGTTTGAGTGAAAACCAGTTGCCCCAACATGTTGTCCGACGGAACGTCGGGCTTTCCCCATGAAAATCTTCTCCGTCTTTCGAAGTAGTCAGCTATGAGTAACGTCCTACGATTGGCCTTGGTCGATCCAAACGACTCGTCCCGCGAAACACTCAAAGCCATGCTGTTGGGCATGGACACCGTTTGGTTGGAAGCAGACTGCTCTCGCTACGAATTCTTCCCGGACATCGTTGACCAAACAACTCCGGACGTGGGAGTCATCTCCCTGGACACGGATTCCACCGCGGCGATCAAACTGATTGAGCGGATCACTCGCGAAACGCCAGACACAGCGCTGTTGGCTACCAGCGCTGTCAGCGATGGACAACTGATTCTGCAGGCCATTCGGGCAGGGGCACGTGAATTCCTGACGTTGCCGTTGGTCGAAGAAGAGCTCTCATCGGCACTCGGCCGAATCAGCCAGACCAAGTTTGGCGGTGGCGACGCTCGCAGTCGTTCGTGCGAAGTCATCGCAATCGCCGGTGCCACCGGTGGCGTTGGCACGACCAGCACCGCGGTGAACCTCGGTTGCGTGTTGGCCGAAGAAAGCCGCAACAGCGTCGCTCTGTTGGATTTGGATTTGGCACTGGGCGATGCCGATGTTTTCTTGGATGCCATTCCAGACTACACGCTGGCCGATGTCGTTCAGAACATTGGGCGACTGGACATTCAACTGCTCAAGAAGTCATTGACGAAACACTCCAGCGGGTTGTACTTGCTGCCACGCCCGGTCGAATTGCATGATCTCGAGGCAATCGACGCGGAAAGCCTCCGCAAGGTGATTGGGCTGTTGAAAGCATCGTTCACGCACTTGATCGTGGACCTGTCGAAAACCTACAACGCGCTGGACATGATCGCGATCGAAACGGCGTCGAAGGTGCTGCTGGTCACTCAATTGGACTTGCCGTGTCTTCGCAATGTGGTGCGTTTGATGATGAGCTTTGACGAAACAGAAGGTCTGGCCGACCGAGTCGAAATCATTGTCAACCGAGCCGGTTTGGACGCGGGACAGATCAGTTTGAAAAAGGCCAAGGAAACGCTCGGCCGAGAAATCTTCGCGCTTCTTCCAAATGACTATCGAACGATGGTCGAAGTCCGCAACAACGGTGTGCCGTTGATCACGCAAGCCCCGAAGGCAGCCTTGACCCAGGCTTTCCGGGACGTTGCCCATCGATTGACACACCAAGACGCCGGCCCCACCCCCGACGAGGAAGGCGGTCCGGAAGGTCACGCGGGCAACGAAAGTCGCTGGAAACGGTTCTGGCCCGGTGCCGCCAAGGCCTGATTCGATCTGCGATAGACTGAAACGGGTTGCCGGCCCGCGGTCGGGCTGGTATTTCACGGGGCCTACAACCTGCCCGCGAACGTGAGCCCCTCCGTTGAGCGAATCCAATTCTGCGTCCGATGCCCGCGCATCGGACCTTGCCGAGCAACCTCCCGCCGCCCCCGCTTCGATGCGGTGGCTCTTGGCGGCGTCCTTCGCCTTCGCGACCGTCCTCTGGATGTCTGGCCCGCCAATCGCCATGGGCCCGTTGATCTTTGTGGCTCTGGTTCCACTTCTGGCGATTGCAGAGGTCGCCCCCGGCTCGCCCTGGAAGCAATCCCTGTACCTGGCTTCGCTCGTGTACTGGTTGGTCAGTCTGCAAGGACTCCGCCACGCTCACCCGCTGATGTTCCTGCCCTGGATGGCACTTTCGGCTTACCTTGCGATCTATCCGGTGCTGTTTGTCGCCCTGCTGCGCCGCTGGCGAGCAACTCACCAAAATCAAACGAGCAGGCCTTGGCGGAACCGCATCCCATTCTGCTTGGTCGCCGCGGTGATCTGGGTCGGATTGGAGTGGATTCGAAACCACCTGTTCACTGGAATCTCAGTGCTGATGCTGGGACATGCATTGGCCGACATGCCAATCCTGATTCAAATCGCGGATTTAGGTGGCACCTACGCGGTCAGCTTTGTGATCGTCTGCCTCAACGTGGCGATGCTCGAAGCGATGAATCGATGGGTGGTTCGCCTTCCCGCTTCTTCCGATACGCCCTGGTCCTCCCTCGCAATCCCCAGCGGTCTGCTGATTGCGACCATCGCTTACGGCGCGATCACCATGCAGGTCGCCACGGAACCGATCGGCAAAACGATTGCCTTGCTGGGTGGCAATCAACTGACCGTCTACGAGCAAGACATCGAGCGTGAGCGAGAGATCTTTGCCGCCTACGCTGAAATGGCTTTGGATGCGGTGGCAAACTCAAAGTCCGAGGTGACGGCGGTTGTGTGGCCTGAGTCCATGTTTTCAGGTGGCATGCCCTGGATGACGACGGGCCCGGATTTGGCAGTCCCCGAATTCATGCAGGATCCCTCACTCCCACCTTTGGTCCCTGACCAACTTCGTTTCGCAGTTGAAAACAATCAGGCCGGTTTCCTGGACCGAGCGACCAATCTTCAACTGGCAATGGCCGCCAGTTCCAACATCCCCAGCGATGTCGCACCAGCGATCATCGGCGGCTGTGGGTTGGTCCAGTACGCGAAACAGCCCAGCCAATACAGTGGCGTCGTGTGGATCGACCCCGCGGGCAAGATGGCCGGACAATACGCCAAGAACCACCTGGTGCTCTTCGGCGAAACCATCCCCTTGGTGCACAGTCTGCCCTGGATTCGCGACCAGGTGCCGCCAGGGTTGGGGCTGGATCGAGGCACGCAACCAGAACGCTTTGATCTGGATGGAATCTCATTGATGCCAAACCTCTGCATCGAAACCGCCGTCGAGCGAATCCCGATCAACCACATGCACCAGCTGAATTCACGTGCCAACCCAAAACTGCCCGATGCCTTGCTGACGCTGACCAACGATGTTTGGTTTCGCGATTCCGCTGTGGTCGATCACCATCTGCGTTGTGCCCAGCTGGTGGCGGTGGGCTGCCGACGCCCCATTTTGTCCGCAGCCAATGGCGGCCCCACGGCCTGGATCGATTCGGCAGGCCGAGTCGTCGAGCGATTGCCCAAAGGACAAAGCGGTGTGATCGAAGCCCAGCCACGACGCGATCGGCGAGTCAGCCTGTACGTTCAAATCGGAGCCTGGCCAGCCGGGCTGATGGGCGCGGCGACTGCCTGTGGGCTGGCAGTGCTCGCGTTCGAATTTGTAACTCGTCGACGAAAACGCCATACGCTTCGCGGCCAACCTTCAACGACGTGAGCTTCGCCGGCTCCGCTTCCACGGACGCCACACAATTGGCGTCTCACCAAGCACCGTCCACGTCAAAGACTCAATAAGCCTTTGCGAAGACAGCTCGTTGAGCGGCGGGTTTGCCGGTCAAGAAACAGGTGCCTTGGACATCGTTGTCGACACGCGGGACGCATCGGATCGTCACCTTCAGCTCCTTCAACAAGGGCTGCAAGGAGTCCTCATCGGCGAAGTGACACCAAGCGAATCCGCCCGAGATCGCGGTCTCGCCATTGTCGGCAAAGAATTCGCGGAACTCGGCTTCGGAACTGAGTTCGACGGTGTTGTCTTCTCGCAATTTCAACGCTGCATCGAAGAGTTCTTGCTGCAATGTGGCCAGCTTTTCGCTGATGGTGGCAACCAAGGCAGAGCGTTCGATGCCGACGCTTTTGGGCTGATTCCGAATGCCACAGAAAACAGTCCCTGCCGCGATGTCCTTGGGCCCCACTTCCAATCGAATGGGAACGCCGCGTTTGACGTGGTACCACTTCTTCTCACCGCCACGAATGTCACGATCGTCGATCGTCACACGGACGGGAGCGCCGGCGTAAGTTTGTGCCACCAATTCCTCGCGAAGTGACTGCACGTAGGCCATCACCTCGGCGCGAGAATCATCCTTGTAAATGGGCTGGATCACGACGTGAATCGGCGCCAGGCGAGGTGGCAAAACCAACCCATCGTCATCGCTGTGCGTCATGATCAGAGCGCCGAGCAAACGGGTGCTGACTCCCCAAGACGTCGTCCAAGCAAATTCGATTTCACCGGATTCACTTTGGAATTTGATCTCCTGGGCCTTCGAGAAATTCTGCCCCAAGAAGTGACTGGTCCCCGCCTGCAACGCCTTGCGGTCTTGCATCATCGATTCAATCGAAAGCGTCTCAACCGCACCAGGAAAACGTTCCAACGGAGTCTTGCTGCCAACGATCACCGGCATCGCCATCCAGTTCTCAGCGAATTCACGGTAGACCTCGACCATCTTCTCGGTTTCTTCCACCGCTTCTTCCGAAGTCGCGTGAACCGTGTGGCCTTCTTGCCATAGAAACTCGGCAGTCCGCAAGAACATTCGCGTCCGCATCTCCCACCGAACCACATTGGCCCATTGGTTGATCAGGATCGGCAAATCACGATAGCTCTGAACCCATTTGGCGTACGTCGCACCGATGATCGTTTCGCTGGTGGGGCGAACGATCAAGGGCTCCTCCAACTTGCCGGCCGGCCGCAAACCGCCATTGGGATCCGGTTCGAGTCGGTGGTGCGTGACCACCGCACATTCCTTGGCAAACCCCTCGACGTGCTCCGCTTCCTTTTCGAGGAAGCTCATTGGAATGAACAACGGGAAATAGGCGTTTTGGTGGCCCGTCGCTTTGAACATGTCGTCCAAAGCACGTTGCACGTTCTCCCAAAGCTGATACCCCCATGGTTTGATCACCATGCAGCCGCGAACCGGCGAGTTTTCAGCGAGATCCGCTGCCCGAATGACTTGTTGATACCACTCGGGATAGTTTTCTTCACGAGTCGGGCTGATGGCTGTCCGGGGGGCTTTGTTCATGCGTTCACCCCGCACTTCTCGTTCAGTTGTTCTTGGAAACGCGAGAACAAGTAGTGGCTGTCGTGAGGACCGGCCGCGGCTTCTGGGTGGTACTGCACTGCAAAGGCACCAGTGTCTTTGTGGCGAACACCAGCGATGGTGTCGTCGTTCAGGTTGCGGTGAGTGACCTCCAAGCAATCCGGCAAGCCTTGGTCATCGACTGCAAAGCCATGATTCTGGCTGGTGATTTCAACCTTGCCCGTCTCCAAGTCGAGGACGGGTTGGTTGGCACCGCGATGACCGAACTTCAACTTGAATGTTTTGGCGCCACAAGCCACCGACAGCAACTGATGTCCGAGGCAAATCCCAAACACGGGCACTTGTCCGAGCAGTTCGCCAATCGCCTTGTGTGCATAGGTCAACGGCTCTGGGTCGCCAGGTCCGTTGGACAAAAAGACGCCATCCGGATTCAGCTTCAGGATCTCGTCAGCGGGCATGTTCCCGGGAACGATGGTGACCCGATTGCCACGCGAACGCAGGTGACGGGGGATGTTCCACTTCATGCCGAAGTCCATGCAGACGACGTGTGGTCGACTTTCATCGTCGATGGATTTGTCTTTGGCAGCTTCCCGAATTTCACGAACGGTCCAGTCGTCCAGTTCGTTGGTCCATTTTTCCAATTGAGTTGGCATGACTTCTTGGACCAAGTCACGACCGACCAATCCAGGAGAAGCTTTGGCTTTGGCGACCAACGACGCATCGTCAAGATCAGTCGTCGACAACACCCCTCGCATCGCACCTTCACTGCGGATGCGGCGCACCAAGGCTCGCGTGTCGATGCCGGCCAACCCAACGACGCCCTGTGCCTTCAGGTAGTCGCTGAGCGAACCCTCCGAGCGGTAATTGCTGTGCATACGGCTCTCGTTGCGGATGATGAATCCGGCCAGCGATGTGCCGCGATTTTCGAGGTCGACGGAGTTGATTCCGTAGTTGCCCATTTCAGGATAGGTCATCGTCACCAGCTGACCGCGATAGCTGGGATCGGTCAGAATTTCTTGGTATCCCGTCATCGAGGTGTTGAAGACGACTTCGCCAGTCGTTTCCCCCTCTGCCCCGAGGCTGGTTCCGGTGTAGACGGTGCCGTCTTCAAGAGCGAGTTTGGCAGCTTTGGCGGGAGAGCTCATCAATGCACAATGGGAGTCGCGGAAAAAATTGGAGACCTTCGACGTCGTGCCCTGTTATCGCTGTCGAATCGATTTTCTTCCAGTCCCCCGAGCGTGCGTTCGCCCCGTTTTCCAGCTGATTTCGCGTGGTTTCTCCGCAGGCTGCTGGGACGGCACTGATTCGATGGATCCCGATCAAGCTGAGCAGGATCGGACGCCCCCAATCACCCCGCGAGAGCTTGAAAAACTCAGCGAGAGCCTAGGAAAAGACAGCCAGCTATTGCGGGGGTTGAACCAAGGCAATGATCCGGTCGACAGCCAATCGCAGGGACTTCGCCGCCATCGCAAAATTGGTGTGCCCGCTGACCTCAGGCTGGATTGCCTCGTAAAGCTCCGTGGCGCCGCGCAGACGTCGGAGCTTTTTCTTCGCCATTTTCATGTAGGCAGCCGGGTCGGTTTCGTCCGTTACCGGGCCGACCGCCAAAATGAAGTCGTACAAATCGCGAACCACCTCTCTCAGATCCTCGTCCTCTTCCGCCTCATCGGCGTGCTTGAGAAACGTGCGGATCATCCAAACGTGAGTCAGCTCGGCATCGATGGCTCGAACAACCGTGAGTGGATCACTGGGTGGGGTCATCGCGATCTACTTTCCATGGCGAAAACTCGTTCCCAAGGCGAGAACTAGGACGCTTGCGTGTCGTCGGATTCGATCGGCGCCGCGGCATGCGACTCCGCCGGTTCGCTTGATTCAGTCGCCGGTTTGGTGGGTGCATGCCCGTGAGGTGTGTTCATCGCCACGACCACCACTCCCACCACGGTCAACGTCATTCCGACCCACAGCACAGGGCTGACCTGCACGTGGTCACCCAAGCGAAGAACCGAAACCAATGCCGACACCGACACCGCTCCGCCAAACACAATTGGCATCACCAACAACGCGTTGCCTTTGCTGGTCATCATCGCGGTGGTCAAACACAACGCTCCAAAGGCCCCCAGGCAACCGGCCAAGAACCCCCATTTGACAGTCGCGAAGTGCTCGCCAGAGAAACTGAACGAGTCTCCTTTGACGCCCATCATGGCCAAACCGCCCAAGATCGCGATGACCAAGTAAGCGATGCCGATGAACACGTAAGGTTTGAACGGCGACCAAAGCGGAACGCCGTTGACCCGTGGGGCCTGGGCATTGCCGATCGTGGGGCCATAACAACCCCAAAACAACGCCGTGCCGATTGCGAAAAGAATAGGAATCAACATTTTGTTCATAGAACCGTCAGTAGGAGGGATGGCGGTGGGAGCGTCGGAAAGTCGGCGAACGAATGGAAGAAGCGACCATTCGCTGCTGCCAAGACGATCAAACGTTGAACAAGAAGTGACAGATGTCACCGTCTTGCATCACGTACGTTTTGCCTTCCACACGAAGTTTACCGGCTTGGCGAATGTCTTTCTCAGTCTTGTATTCTTCTAACTCGGGCAACTGGTAAATCTCAGCCCGAATGAACCCACGTTCGAAATCGCTGTGGATCACGCCCGCCGCTTGCGGCGCGGTTGATCCAATCCGGACCGGCCAAGCTCGGACTTCCGTTTCGCCGGCGGTGAAGAAGCTTTGCAGCCCCAGCGTGCGATAGGCTTCCCGTGCGATGATGTTCAGCGATGGCTCTTCCAAGCCCACGTCCGCCAACATCTCGGCGCGGTCTTCTTCGTCGAGTTCCGCGATCTCGGATTCCAATTTGGCGCAAACGCAGGCCACCGAGGCTCCCGTCTTGGCCGCGTGCTCACGGACCTTGTCCACCAACTCGTGTTCGCCCTGGAGGTCGTTTTCGTCGACGTTGGCGATGTACAGAATCGGTTTCGCGGTCATCAAGCCATAGCTGCTGATCGCGGCTTGTTCGGCTTCCGTCAATTCCAACGTTCGCAGCGGTTGCTCGGTTTCCAGGTGAGCGTTGCACTTCTCGATCACGGCCACTCGAAGCTTGGCTTCTTTGTCACCGCTGCGTGCCGTCCGTTGGGCCTTGCCCAACGCGTTTTCGAGCGTTTGCATATCGGCCAAAACCAACTCGGTTTCGATCGTGTCGATGTCCGCAATTGGATTGACTTGACCACTGACGTGAATCACATCGGGATCTTCAAAGCAACGCACGACCTGCATGATCGCATCGACTTGACGGATATGGCTGAGAAACTTGTTGCCCAGACCTTCGCCTTCGGCCGCACCTTTGACGATGCCAGCGATATCGACCAGCTTCAACGCGGACGGAATGACCTTTTGAGGTTTGATAAAATTGGTGATCCGATTCAAACGCGAATCGGGAACACTCACGATCCCCTCGTTCGGCTCAATCGTGCAAAACGGATAGTTGGCACTTTGAGCCGCGACGCTGGACGTCAGAGCGTTGAAAAGGGTGCTTTTGCCGACATTGGGCAAGCCGACGATTCCGGCTTCCATCGAGTTGCCTGAAAGATTGAGGGAAAGGAAGGGGAGGGAGGGACCGCCATGATCCGGCAGTTCTCGCGACGGCCACTGTTATGGCGATTCAAAGCCGATTCGTCGAGACGACGCGTTGAGGCGGATTCCAGCGTTTTCCCCCAGCGTCGTTCCCCACGTCAGAACTCCGCCTGAAACTGCGTTCGGAACAACGTTCCGTTGTCACCGACCAGAATGTCGCTGGCCGTGTTCTGCAGCGGGCTGCCGTCAAGCTGTGTCACGTCGAAGGTGACCTTCAAACTTGACTTGGACAACGGGTACCAGTTCATGCCCACGGCGTACTCGTTGGCCGCACCATAATCACCGTCGACTCGCGAATAACGCAGGTTCAGATCCAGCTTCTTGGCGACCAGGAACTTGCCGCCTTCAACGTAGTACCCGTGCTGGAAGAGCTCGTCATTCGAAATCGCTCCGTCGCCCTGCAAGTCCGTGACCCAGCGCAAGAACACTTCACTCGTCAAACTCCATCCACGACGCTTCCAAGCGAAGTCCACCCCGTACAACCAAACGTCAAACTCCGAAATGGACACGCCCGGCGTGACCGCTCCGGTTTGAGTCAACCGAGTTCCGTCCGAGAGCCGAACAAAATTGGCTTCGTCATAAGAACCTCCAGACGGTTGGGCGGCCAGCGGTGAATACACCGCCGAATGCCCGAGTCGCCAAAGTGCCGCAGAAGTGTTTTGAAAGTCAACGATTTGCGATCCAAAATCGCCCGCCGGATCCACGTAGCTGGTCGCCGCGAATGTGAAGCGATTGTCGGTCGCCGAATTTGGCAGGTTGGCCGTCCGATACCCGTTCCCGACCATGACTTGATAATGGCCATGCTGAGCAAATTCCCCAATGCCGAAGAGTCCAACGGTCCGATCAGGACGAAAAAAATCATTCGCCATCGGTCGATCCGCGAACCGCGTGTGCCGTGCACCAAGCAACCATTGGCGGCTCGCGGTCACCTTCCGTTTGCCCATCTGAATTTGAAAACGGTCGGTCGCCTGCCACGCCCAGAAGTAATCGAAAAAGTCCAGCATGTGACCACCGTCGGTGTCGCCGTCGACTTGCACGAAGTACGACAACCTTGGGTCAATCACATGACCACGAATTGCCAGCCGAGCGCGTTCAATATCGAATGCGTTGCGGTCCCCCTTGGAACGTGTGACTCCGGCGTTGTCCGTCCAAGAATCGCTCTGCGTGACAAATGAATGATGGCGAAATTGAGCCCAACCGTTGAATGTCACATCGAACGGATGCTTCTTTTGGTCGAACGGGCGAATGACAAAACCGCGATCGTAATCGGCGTAGTAGTCCAGCGTTCGAAACGCCTTGGCCTCGGTTCCATCGCATGTTGTCTGCAGCGGCTGTTCAGCGGCCAATGCAACCCGCTCGATCATGCCCGGCGTGCAACCACCGTCGTCTTCGTCCGCCAACAAACCGAAGGGAGCTTCCGCGATCTCGAGACGGCTTTGAAGCTCTTCGATTCTGGCCTGCTGGGCGTCCAGTTGCGATTGCAGTTCCGACAACACGCTGGCAGTGTCTTGCGCCGAAAGGTCCAGCCCTGAAGCGTCTTGGCCCCAGACATTCGCCATTGGGGCGATCCATCCCACCAGGATTGCCCAGCACGCAACCGCCAGCACTCTCGGAGCAGCACACGGCCTCGATGAAAGCTCGCGAGTCATTTTGTGTGTCACCTCAGCCCTCTGCCAACACGCGCAGACCGGCGCCACCCCGAATGACACCTGCCGATCCAATCCTTTTGATCGGCAATTCAGAGCCAGTCATCACAACCAGCCCTTCGGGTGCCCGCAAAGTCACCCCAACCAGACCACCCTCCCGCCGGGAGGGTCGCGTCGGATCCAGCGTGCACCGCCCCGTTTCCGATTCAGTCCCCCGCAACACCACCGAGTCAGCATCCTGGAAACCCGACGCGTCAGCGAGGCCCACGCGACATGCCCCACGCCGGCCCCTTCCGGGGCGTCCTTTTGTTTTTCGTGATCGGTCTCGGGGCTTCCGCCCCGAGCTAAGCAAGCCGGCCCCTTCCGGGGCGAAGATTGCCGCCGAATGATTCCCCGGTACGCGGCCCCACATCGCCTGCGGCATTTTTCAATTTGCAATTTACAATTTCACCCTTTCAATCGATCCCCCACCTCACCGCTCTCCAACTGCCGCCGCTCCGCGGCTGGTCGAGGCAGGGCGTGACGCCTGAGACCTCGGGTTGAAAACCCGAGGCTGACAACTGCCACCGCTCCGCGGTTGTTCGATCCCCAAACACACACCGCCAGTCGCAGAGCGACGAAAGCCTTGGGTTTTCACCCCAAGGGCATCCGCCCACGACACACAACTCCCTACTCGCGGAGCGACGACAGTTGATCGCCGCCCCATCGCCGAACGCCCCCCATTCCGAGTCCCCGTACGATGAGCTTCCAAGCCCGCCGAAATAGAAACCCGACGCGTGACGGCCTGCTGATGGAATCCCACCCCGAAGCGTCAGCGAGGGATCGCGTGCCATTGCAACGAGCCTCTGGGTCCCTCGCTCACGCGTCGGGTTACCATTTTGACGGAAAGCGGACACTCGATAGCCGTGGTCGCGGCAATTGCCCAGCGCCCTTATGCTGGTCGCTCAATTCTTCCAACCCATTTTCTCTGCTCGGACGCGTCCTTCCGCATGCCATCCTTGGATCTCTACGACTACGAATTGCCTCGCGAACGCATCGCACAGGAACCACTGCCCAACCGCGTCGACGCTCGGCTGATGGTGATCGATCGGGCGTCTGGCGAGATCGAACACCATCACGTTCGAGACCTCCCGCAGCTGCTCCGAGCCGAAGACGTGATGGTGATGAACAATTCGCGAGTCGTCCCGGCACGCTTGTTTGGACGCCGTACGAAAACCGGTGGCCGATGGCAGGGACTGTTCCTGCGGTCCGATCGAGCCACCGGTGTGTGGGAACTGCTGACGAAGACGCGTGGCACGCTGCAGACTGGCGAAACGATCACCTTGGATGACCGCGATGCTCGTGCCGGTGGAGAACTGATGGTGATCGGGCGTGACGACCAGGGACACCTGCTGGTCCAACCTGTCCCCAACGATTTTTTCGAGGGACCGGCGAAGGCAATCGAGCCCGGAAAATGGCTGGACCGCTACGGCCGCATTCCAATCCCACCGTACATTCGAGATGGGCACATGGTGGATGCGGATGTCACCAATTATCAAACGGTGTTTGCCAGCAGCAAACCCGAAGACGCCGCCAGCGTCGCCGCCCCCACCGCGGGTCTGCACTTCACGAAGTCTTTGCTGACTGAAATTGCCAAGGGGCAAACCGCCATGGCGGAAGTCACCCTGCATGTCGGCATCGGCACCTTTCGTCCGATCGAAGTCAATGACATCGACGAACACCGCATGCACGAAGAATGGGGCCGCATCGAAAGCGACGCCGTCTCGCAGATCAACGACCGCCGAAGCGGTGGAGGGCGTTGTGTGGCCATCGGAACGACCAGCGTCCGTGTCCTGGAAAGCTGCGTTGCCAACCGAAACGAATCCGACGGTCGCGGCGTCGCAGAAACCTGGACCGGAGCGACGGACATCTTCATCAAGCCACCGTATCGCTTCGGCGTCGTGGATGCGCTGATGACCAACTTTCATCAACCCAAAAGTTCGCTGCTGGTGCTGGTCAGCGCCTTTGCAGGCCACGACCTGATTCGCCGTGCGTATCAAGAGGCGATTGAAAACGAATACCGCTTCTTCAGCTACGGCGACGCGATGCTGATCGTCTGATCAAACGCGATGCAGCCACATGAACTCGTAGGGCCCCAGTTCCAGTGGATGGGACGTTGTGATCGTTTGACCGGAGTACAGGTCTTCAAAGAAACGCCCCATCCCTGCCGTCCGAAGTCGATTGCTGTCGATCTGCTGCGGATGCTCACAGAAGTTCGCGACCACAATCACCCGATTGCCTTCGTGTTGGCGGACGTAACCGAGCAGGTGAGGCGATTCGAGAATCAACAACTCCATGTCCAACCCACCAAACGCGGGTGTCATCTTGCGAATCGCAATCAGCTTGCGAATCGATCGATAAATACGGCCTCGGATCGAGCCGTCGTCTCCCAGTTCGTCCAAGAACTTCCACTGCATCTTCGGCCGGTGAACCCATCGGGTGTCCCCGGCCTTCGCAGGATCCTTGACGAAATCGTAGTCGTTCAGCGCGCCCCACTCTTCGCCCAAGTAAACCAGCGGAATCCCGCCGACACTGAGCATCATCGCGTTGAGCAACAGGATTCGGCGGATCGCTAGTTCCTTCCAATCATCTCGATCGGCTTCGATCGCTTGTTCCAACCCCGCGAGCGAAGCCAGCGTGCCGCTGATCCGCATGTCACCGTTGTCAGGATTGTGCTGAAACGGGACCCCGCGCGCGAAGGAGCCTTCGAATTGGCCGGTGTAAAACGCATTCAGAAACTGGCGATGCCCAAAGGCTTCAATGCCAACCGCCGCAGCGTCCGCATCGTCAAACGTCCAACCAATGTCGTCATGGCAGCGCAAGTAGTTCACCCACGTGGTCCGCTCGGGCAACTTGTGACGCCGCGCAAGCGAACGTCGCAACAGCTTCGTATCGCGCGTCGCGAGCGACTCCCACATCAGCGCCATCAGCGTTGGATTGTAGGAAGTCTGGCATTCTTTGTGACTGATGTACCGGACGACGTCATCGGGGTGAACGATGGCTTCACTTTTGAACACCAGTCCCGGGGCTGCGATTCGAACACAGGAATTGAACGCTCGAATCAACGTATGGGCTTCGGGAAGATTCTCGCAATTCGTTCCCATTTGCTTCCAGATGAACGCAACCGCATCCAGACGCAACAAGTCAACTCCCGTGTTGGCGATGAACAACATCTCCGACAACATCGCTCGAAAGACTTCCGGGTTTCGATAATTCAAATCCCACTGAAAGCTGTTGAACGTGGTCCAAACCCACTGCTGCATGCCATCATGCCAGGTGAAGTTCCCGCGACGGACGGTGGGAAAGATTTCACGCAGCGTCCGCTCGTACTGATCCGGCACACTGCGATCAGGAAAGATGAAGTAGTACTTTTGATACTCTTCGTTTCCTGACTGAGCCTGCTGTGCCCAGTAGTGATCATCCGCGGTGTGATTGAACACGAAATCCAGCACCAACAAGATCCCCGCTTCACGAAGATCTTCGGCCAGCAAACGCAAATCATCGATCGTTCCGACACGAGGATCGACGCTGCGATAATTGCTGATCGCGTAGCCGCCGTCATTGTTGCCCGGACGCACTGCGAACAGCGGCATCAGGTGCAAATAGGTCAGCCCGAGATCTTGAAAGTAGGGGATCTGCTTCCGCAACTCACCGAGGTTCTCGCTGAACAAGTCCACATACAACGCCCCGCCAACCAACTTCTCCGACTGGTACCACTCCGGATTATTGATCCGATTTTCATCGTCGTTTTTCAACGGCTCCGGGCGCATCCGCCAGCCACGAATGATCGTGAGCAGGATCTGTTCGAGGTGATAAAAGAAATCCCATTGATCGCCATACAAGTGCACCAAGTGACCGAACAGGTCATCCCAGTGCTGAACGATTCGCAATTGAATTTCGTCGGCTTCTCTTTGAGAGACGTTTTCGACCTCCCAAAACGATTCCAATCGTGGCAGCAAACGATTCAGCGCGCTCTGCGCCCGCGAATCCTTCACGCCATTGCGAACCGCGTGCATCAGCGCATTGGTGTGCATTGCGTTCATGGTGTCTGCTGGAGCGGGGGCTGAATCAGGAGGCAGTGGCGGTTTCGGAAGATTGACGTTGATGAGGGTCGTCATTCATTTCGCCTGCGGATGGTTCGTCATGTTGTTCGTTCGATTCGTCGCCTGCCGTTTCGCTGGTCCGGTGCTTCCCAGGCTCGTGCTCGATCCGATCGTTCGGAATCCGGATATGGTTCAAGAAATCGTAGTACTCGATTCCTTCCATGATCCCGCGAGCGTGATGCCCCTCGGCGAAGTAAATCCGTGGCAATCGACGCAGCTTGTCGAGCTCGGGACTGTAATTCCCCACGACGACGCCCAATGTGCCGCCCTTCAGCATGCCTTCGTCATTGCCGCAGTCACCCGCGACCAGCAATCGCTCCGGTTCAAAACCCCAGCGATAAGCAAGGTGTCGCAACGACAGTTCGCTGCCGCCGCGGAGCGGGATGATGTCTAAAAACGATCCCAGCGACAACACGACTTTCACACGAAGTCCCGCCGAACGAAGCATTTTGCGGATTTGCGCGACCGCCGGCGATGCTTCTGGGTCGATCCGATAACTGATTTTGAACTCGGTTTGGTCCTTTTCCGGCTGCAGAAACAATCCCGGCACATCGTCCAGCACTTCATGAACCAGCTTGGGCTGCCAGTGGTGCTTGATCTGCTTTCGCCATGAAAGGTCGGGAGTGAGGTCTTGGCCGTAATAAAGTTCCGTCCCCACCGCGGCCGACAAAACATCTGGACGAGGCAAGTTGAGCTTGGTGATCAACGCCATCGCTTCGTCGAGAGATCGGCCGGTGTCGATCCCGAACCCGATGTCCCGACCTGCCGTGTTCAACAGATCAACAAAGTCGGCCAACGCATCGTCGTCGCCGGTCAACGTGTTGTCGAGGTCCGTCATGATGATGCGGTCGAACTCAGGCAGTCGACGCGTCGTTCGGCCTGCCGATTGTGCCAACGCGGGGGTGGCGGACTGCTCGATGATCTCAGTCACGTCTCGCAGGTAACGGTCAACGTGGTTGCTCCAACTGTAGTGCGTTCGCGACCCCTCGATGCCGTTTTCCGACCAAGTCTGCCACTGCTCTGGTTCGGTCAAACCTCGCATCAACGCATGATCAATTTCCTCTGCTGAAAGCGGGTCGATCAGCAATCCGTTTTGGCAGTTGGCGATGATATCACTGGGGCCACCGTCATTGGTGGCAACGATCGGAACGCCACTGGCAGCCGCCTCCAACAGTGTCAAACCAAACGGTTCCGTCAACGCTGGGTTGACGAAAATCCCCTTGCGGCGGGCGGTCAGTCGATACAAGTCCGGGACATCACTGGGTCGATGCGACTTCGGATACGCAACGTGACCGTACAAGTTGTAAACATCAATCAGATGCAACACGTTGGTGAGAACTCGACGCTGGCCAGAGGGCATCTCGCGAAGGTCTTCTCGGGACCCCAGGACGAGAACCAAATTCGCCATTTCGCGAAACTTGGGATTCTCACCGAACACTCGAACCAACATCTCAATGTTTTTGCGTTCGTCAGGACGAGCCATGGCGACCACCATCGGCTTTTCGGCGTCCTTCAAAAAGGGTGTGAGCTGGTCGTGGATCCGTGGCAGCGGCTCCGTCTCGTCGACGGGGTAGAACTGCTTGAGATCAACGCCCGGCGGGATGACTTCCATCCGACCGGGTTGGTAGTGATCGTAAATCGCGTACTGTTCCTCCACTTCTTGACCAGTGCTGGTGATCACCAGCGACGCGGTCTCAAGTGCGAACTCTTCCGCTTCTTCGCGGACGGTGAATTTGAACTTCCGGTCCAAATCCCGAGGCGGCTTGGGAGCCTTGGATTCTTGCGATGCCGCGATCAGACGCTGGCGTTTGACTCGTCCCAGGGAGTGCCCCGTGAAGACGTAGGGAACGTGAAGAAGACGAGCCAGTTGGCCGCCCGCGTAACCCGCGTCGGCGTAGTGCCCGTGGATCAAATCAGGCAAACCAACTCGCCGGTAGTGCCCCAACATCTGATCAATGAAGGTCTCCAAATAAGGCCAGAGACCTTCTTTGCGGAGATATCGTTTGGGGCCAAACGGCACGCGAACGATTTTCGCTTTTGAATTGATGACCTCTTCGACCTGGGCGTAGTCCGGACCGACCCGCTCGTCGAAGATTTGCCGCGTGACCAATTCCACGGATTCAATTTCTTCTCGACGCGAAAGCTCTTCCGCTAATTCGAGAACGTATTTGATCTGTCCTCCCGTGTCCGCGTCTCGACCAAGCTCGGGATCTCGAGCACGGATCAGTCCGTGCAAACTAAGCAAAGTGACGCGAAGTGTCCCGCTGGCGGGCATACTCATAGCATTCCTGTCGATAGAAGGGCCGGGCCCGCAGGTTGCGTTCAATCATCCGGAACGCGATGGGGATCCTCGGTGAAATCAATCCGATAAAAACTGGTCTCGTCGCTGGTCGCTCCCGGCAGCCCACACACCTGAGATGCAAACCGAGTTGCACGTTTCAGGGTTGGCTCCACCGGAAGATTTCTCAAATGCCCGGCGATCACCACCGACGCAAACGCGTCCCCGGCACCGACCGGGTCGATCAGAGGGTCTGGTTCCGGAGCGGCCACGGTGATCGGTTTTGCATCACCGACGCCACTGGATTGGCTGGATTCGCTCAAATGACACTCCGCACCGTCCGCGCCGAGCGTCACCAGGAGACATTTGAGATTGCTGTACTTATCAAGCAATTCGCGTGCCGCTGCTCGCCGGTCGGATGAGCTGGATAATTTGCGACCAGCCAGGTCGCTCATTTCGTCCTCATTCAATTTGACCAACCCCGCTCCAGGCATCAGGTCATCCAACCAAGCCACGTCGTAGTGTGGCTTCCGAACATTGATGTCAAAGAACACGTCGAGCTGAGTGGCTTCGTCGTCCGCAAAGTGATCGCGGAGGCGGTGAATGGTTTCACGATTGCTTGGACTTCGATAAGCCAATGTTCCGTGATACAGCAACGAAGGCAGACCTTGCTGGGTGGCTTCGCGAATTCGTTGTTTTACCGATTCCAACACGGATTCGTTGGGCACGGGGATCTGGTCGTAGGCCACACCGCGAACGATTTCGTATTGTGGCTCGCCATTCAGAAGCGTCACCGCGACGGTGCCAGTGGAAACGCCCGGCAAAACAGCGACGCCGTCGGTGGACAATCCCCACAAACGCATCCGGCGCAGAATTTCAGTGCCGAGATCGTCATCCCCCACCGCGCTGACGAACAAAGGCAGCAGTCCGAAGCCTGCCAAATTCCAAGCCACATTCAGCGGAGCACCGCCAAGAACTTGGCGATCAGGGAAACAATCCCAAAGCACTTCACCCACGATGATTGCCACGCCTGCCGGAGGATCTTGACTGCGGGCAATCGACGAATCGGTCATCGTGCGTTGTAATCCTGGGGAAGCAAACTGACTGAAAATCGAAACATTATCCTCACGCGACACCGCTTAATCTTACACGATGAATTCCACGATCGCATCCAACCCCAGCCCTGCACGAACCGTTTCCATGACGTCCTTGCCACCGAAGGTCTTGGCAACGGATTTGGATGGGACTTTCCTGCCTCTCGAAGGGGACGATGCCGCCTTAGTGTCGATGGGACAAATTCGTGAGTTGCTGCAAACCACCGAAATCCCCCTGGTTTTCGTCACCGGGCGACATTTCGATTCCGTGCGAAACGCCATCGGTGAATTCGATTTGCCAAATCCAGATTGGATTTTGTGTGACGTTGGTGTCAGCATCTACCGCCGAGACAGGGAGGGCAACTACGTTCTCCAATCCGCCTACGAAGAGCTCCTCGACGAAGTCCTCGGCAACATTGAGATTGAGAAACATCGGCAAGCGATCGCCGAACTGGACGACTTCACCTTGCAGGAATCGTTCAAACAAGGCCGACACAAATGGAGCTACTACGTCCCGGCTGACCAACTGGACGCTTGCCACCACGCGGTCGAAGCGTATCTCAAATTGCACGAACTCCCCTGCAGCATCGTCAGCAGCATCGACCCGTTCAACAACGATGGCTTGGTCGACGTCTTGCCTCACGGAGCCTCCAAGGCCTTCGCGTTGCAGTGGTGGTGCGAACAAAATGATCTGCAACCAGAGCAGATCGTGTTCTGCGGCGACTCGGGCAACGACACTGCGGCCCTGATCGCTGGCTATCGAGCTGTTGTGGTTGGCAACGCCGACCGCCAGATCGCTCGCCAGATCGCCGACACGCATCACGCCTCGGGCTGGGTGGATCGATTGAAGTTGGCTCGTGGAACCAGCACGTCAGGCGTCTTGGAAGGCGCGCGTTGGTTTGGGCTTTTTGATTCGCCTGCCAAAAACGTTCCGGCGGAACCCAACCCCGACGTGCTGCCCGAATCGATCCCCTGGGGAGCCCGACTGATCGGAGCCAACCGAGCCGAGTTCACTTTGTGGGCTCCCAAGCAAAAACGGGTGGTCCTGGAAGTGCTTCCGAACCAACTGTTCCGAATGCAACGCCAAGACCGAGGCTTTCATCATGCCATCGTCGACGGGGTCACCGATGGCACCCGGTACCAATTCCGATTCGTTCGCGAAGAACACGGCGCGGCGTTCGATGATGGCGCAACCGAACTGACGCCCGATATGCTCTTGCATCCGCTTCCTGATCCGGCGTCCCGCTTCCAACCCGAAGGTGTCCATGGCCCCTCCGCGATTGTTGCCACTCAGTTTCCTTTTCAACCAACAGCCGATCCAGCTGCCGACGAATTGGATGAACTGATCATCTACGAGATGCACCTGGGCACGTTCACCGAGAAAGGGACCTATCTCTCCGCCATCGAACGCTTGGACGAATTGGTCGACCTGGGAATCACAGCGATTGAATTGATGCCGATTGCCGCGTGCGCTGGTCGTTGGAACTGGGGGTACGACGGGACACATTGGTACGCTCCGATGACGGCGTTCGGAACTCCCGATGAGTTTCGACAACTGATCGACGCGGCGCACACCCGCGGGCTGCTGATGATGATCGATGTTGTTTACAACCACTTTGGTCCCGAAGGCAACTACTGGTCTGAGTTTGGACCTTACACGTCTCGCAAACACAACACGGTCTGGGGAGCAGCTCCGAATTTCGATGATCCCAAACGAGGCGACCTTGTTCGTCGATTTGTGATCGACAACGCGATCATGTGGCTCCAAGAATACAACTTGGATGGTCTGCGGGTGGACGCCATTCACTGCATGAAAGACGACTCGGAGAAACACATCACGACTCAGATGAGCGAGGAGATTCGACGCTGGTCCGACCAAGTCGGCCGTCGCGTCTGGCTGATCGCCGAAACCAATGTCTACGATGCCGCAATGGTCAAACCACTCAGCGAAGGCGGCACCGGATTCGATGCGCAGTGGAGCGATGACTACGTCCACAGCATGTTCGCGACCGTTCGGCCGGGCGAACAACTCACCCATCGAACCTACTCGCCAGGCAGCGACTTGGAAAAAACGCTGCGTCGGGGATTCGTGTTCGCCGGTGACGTTCGAGGTGACCGAGGCCGCGAGTCGGCCACCACCTTGGACACCGACGAAATGCTGCCACGCATCGACACTCGGTCGTCCATCGTCTGCATCCAAAACCACGACTTCATCGGCAACCATCCCACCGGCATGCGTTTGCATCAACTGACCTCGCCGGAGACGCAGGCCGCCGCAGTGACGCTGGCGATCCTGATGCCATCGATTCCGATGCTCTTCATGGGAGAAGAATTCGCCTCCCCCAACCCATTTCAGTTCTTTGTTGACTTTGGCGACCCGCGATTGCAACGGGCGGTGGTTCGAGGTCGCAAACGCGATTACCCCCAGCACGATTGGAGCGACGGGGTGCTCCCCACCGACGAAGCAGCGATGCGGTCCTCCGTGATCGGCAGCGTGGAGTCGGGCAGCGAGACGATGCGAAACTGGTACAAGACACTGATCTCGATCCGCAAACGCTTCGTTGAAACCGGGCTCTTGTCACCGGACAACTTTCATGTCGAAGTCAACCGCGAGGTCAACCTGTACTCGCTCAGCTACCAATCCCCGGACGAGGCGTTGCAGGTCATGGTCCGCCTGTCACCTCTGCAGGAAGAAGACGACACGAACGAACCAGCGACCGTCCAACCGTTGCCGACCAAACCGATGGAAGGGTCGCCTGGGTCATGGCGGTTGCTCGCCGACTCAATGGAAGCATTCGGAGAGCCGTTGACCGATGGATTGCTCCCCAACCACGCTCGCATCTGCTTGTTCGAAAGCGAAGAATCGAACACCTAACCTTCGCCGACCTGCCGAAACCGCCCTGTTTACCAACCATGTCTCTGCTTTGGCGTCGTTTCTGTCGCTGCATGGTTTGATTGAACTTGAGGCAAAAATGCGATTTTCCTAAAGTCGCGACTTCAGGACCAAAATCACCCGGATAAAGGAATGTCCGAAGATGACCAT
Organism: Rhodopirellula islandica; assembly: GCF_001027925.1. Taxonomy (NCBI): domain Bacteria; kingdom Pseudomonadati; phylum Planctomycetota; class Planctomycetia; order Pirellulales; family Pirellulaceae; genus Rhodopirellula; species Rhodopirellula islandica. Next base: position 353,822 of record NZ_LECT01000015.1, read on the forward strand.
TCAATCACACTTGGCGTTGCCCCCAACGTCCTCCCGCACGTTCATTCGTCGAGCCATTGTGCTCACCGCTGCCATCGTGGCGATCCTGGGCGGCGTTTCGACCATGCGAGTCGAAGCGGCGGAAAACTCGGTCGTCGCCGTGGTCAATGCCGACCCGATTTCACGTGATGCGTTGGCCTCCGCCAGCGTGGAGCGGTACGGGACCGATGTTTTGGACAACTTGATCAACCGGCACTTGATCATGCAGGAATGCAACCGCCGTGGACTGGGCGTCACCAATGAAGAGGTTCGCACCGAAATCTTTCGGGTCGCCAAGAAGTTTGGCCTGAATGTCGAAAGCTACCTGCAATTGCTGCAAGAAGAACGCGACATCACACCAGATCAATACAGTCGCGAAATCATTTGGCCCATGCTGGCACTGCGAAAACTGGTGGCCGACGAAGTGGTCGTTTCCCAAGACGAATTCAACCGTGCCTTTGTTTCCCAATATGGCGAAGCGATCAAATGCCGGATGGTGATGGTGCAAGACCAATCGCAAGCCACCCAACTGCATGCTCAAGCCGTCGCCGAACCAAGCAGCTTCGCTCGGCTAGCCAAAGAATTCAGCGAAGACCCCACCAGTGCCAGCGTCGGTGGATTGATTCCACCGATCCGCCGCTACATGGGTGACCAAGCCATTGAAGATGCTGCCTTCGCTTTGGATGTGGCGGAAGTCTCCGATGTGTTGCCAGTCGGCGACCACTGGATGTTCTTGCAAGCCGTTCGCCGGATGCCAGCCAGTCAACCGGCGCCGCAAGCCTTGCCCGCGATCAAAGAACAGATCAACGACCGAATCCGCGACGAAAAGATGAAAACAGCCGCCAGCCAACTGTTCGCCCAACTTCAGGAACAAGCTCAAGTCGTCAAAGTCTTGGGGGACGCCGAAGCATCAGCCAAGTACCCCGGCGTCGCCGCAATCATCAATGGACAACAAGTTTCGATCGCCAACGTGGCAGCCGAGTGCATCAAGCGTCATGGCGAAAGCGTCTTGGAAGGCGAAATCAATCGCAAGTTGCTGACTCAAGCCCTCGCGAAATCGGGCAAGAAGATCAGCAATGAGGACTTGAAACGCGAGATCGAACGAGCCGCGATCAGCTTTGGCTACATGAACGCAAACGGATCTGCGGACATCGAAGGCTGGTTCGCTGCCGTCCTCGAAGGTGGCCCCGGCACCCGTGAGGTTTACATCGAAGACGTGGTCTGGCCGAGCGTCGCACTCAAGAAGTTGGTCGAAGACGAAACGAACCTGACCCAAGAAGACCTGCAACAAGGCTTCGAATCGCACTACGGACCTCGTGCCGAAGTTCTGGCGTGCGTGTTGTCCGACCAACGCAGCGCTCAAAAGGTCTGGGAGATGGCTCGCGACAACCCGACGGACCAATTCTTCGGCCAGCTCGCAAACCAGTACAGCATCGAACCGGTGTCCTCCAGCAACTTCGGGAAGGTCCCGCCGATTCGCAAGCACGGTGGCCAGCCCTCGGTTGAGAAAGAGGTCTTCCAAATGAAGCCCGGTGACCTCAGCGGAATCATCGCGACGGGTGACAAGTACATCATCCTGCGTTGCCAAGGATTCACCGAGCCCGTTGTTTCGGACTTCAGTGCGGTCCAAGAAGAACTCCGCAGCGTTCTGATCGAAAAGAAAATGAACGTGGCGATGGGCATGAAGTACGATCAACTCAAGCAAACCGCTGAGATCGACAACTTCTTCGTCGCTGCCAAAGAAATCCCACGCGTGGCGGCCGAGAGCAACGGCACTCGCTGATCGCCCGGAACACTCAACGATTTCTCTGAGCAAGACCGTTCAGACAACAACATCGGCCACGCCTGGATGCCCATCATCCAAGCGTGGCTTTTTTCTTGTTTTGCCAACGAGTGGTCTGTTACAGCTTGATTTCAGGGTAGCGAAACTCGTCAAGAGTTTTGTTGATAGCGGGAAAACCGAAAGTCTTGACGACTTTCGCTACGGCCGGAACCCTCTCCCGAAACGAAGTTGGTGGAGAGGTCGAGCGACGCCGTTCAGGCGTACGCGAGGGTGAGGGACGGGCATGGGAGGCGGCGTGAATTTCCCTCCCCCGGAAAGCTCGCTTTCCGACGCCTCCCGCTGCGGAGGTCGTGCAGTTTTCTGGTGCTGGGTTTTGGCGGGTTCCTGCAGCAACCACCCATCACAACCCGACGCGTGAGCGAGGGACGCCCCCAACTCCCACGACGGCCCCATCCGGGGCGACCGTTTGTTTTCCGGCATCGGTCTCTCGG